>JAJYCN010000182.1 GCA_021778335.1 Acidobacteriota bacterium
ATCCGTTTGCGGCTGGGTGGCGCGGTAATGAGGTTTAGAGGTTCGGGCTGCGCCAGACGTGGGCGCCGTCGGCATTCCTCGACGGTAGCGGCCGGGCGATATATACTGGCCCGGAACACCTATGTCTATGCCAACGCGCCGTCAGATGCTTGCTGTGAGCGGGGCCGCCGCCGCGATTTCGCGGGTGGCCGCGCAGAGTGCCCGGGATTGGAGCGGGCGGGAGCCGATGCGGTATCCGGACCCGGATGTGGTTGTACTCGATGCGAGTTTTGAGAAGTACCGGATAAAGTCCGCCGAGATTCAGCGGGTGACGACGGGGATGCGGTGGGCGGAGGGTCCGGCGTGGAACGGCGCGGGGAATTACCTGGTTTGGAGCGACATTCCGAATAACCGGCAGATGCGGTGGCTGGAGGAAGACGGGCATGTGAGCGTGCTGCGCAAGCCGTGCGGGAACAGCAACGGGAACACATTCGACTACGAGGGGCGGCAGCTTTCGTGCGAGCATCTGAACCGGCGGGTGGTGCGGTACGAGCAGACGGGCGAGGTGACGGTGATCGCGGACAAGTTCGAGGGCAAGCCGTTCAACGCGCCGAACGATATCGTGGTGCATCCGGATGGGGGAATCTGGTTTTCGGATCCGGGGTATGGGTCGCTGTCGATGTATGAGGGGGCGGTGCATAAGTTCGAGTTGAAGGAAGCGGTGTACCGGGTGGACGGGAAGACCGGGGCGATCGCGAAGGTGGCGGACGACCTGTACAAGCCGAACGGGCTGTGTTTTTCGCCGGATTACAAGCTGCTGTATGTGTGCGACACGGGGGCGACGCATAATCCCGCGGCGCCGAAGGCGATTCAGGTTTACGACGTGGTGGATGCGAAGGCGCTGCGGAACAGCCGGCGGTTTGTTTCCACGGTGTGGCCGGGGAAGGGCGAGGGGTTGGCGGACGGGATCCGGGCGGATAAGGAGGGCAATATCTGGGCGGGATGCGGATGGGCGGGGCCGGGGTATGACGGGGTACACGTGTTCTCGGCGCAGGGGCAGAGGATCGGGGCGATCTTTTTGCCGGAGATTCCGGCGAATTTGTGTTTTGGGGGGACGAGAAGGAACCGGTTATTTATGGCGGCGAGCCAGTCGATTTACACGTTGTATGTGGAGGCGACGGGGGCGCATATCGCTTAGTAAGTGGGAAGTTACTTGACCTGGCTGAAGGCGTTCCGGCGCTGGGGCGAGTTGAAGTTCCCGAAGTCGAGGGTGCGGGGCGGGAGTTGGGCCCCGTTGGGCATGGTTTCGCGCCATTCGACGGTGCGGGTGAAGGGGCGGTTTTCCCCGATGCGGTAAGTGTCGCGGACAGTTACAAAGATGCGCCAGCCCTGGCGTAACTTGTCCGCCCATTCGGATTCGAGGCGGTGATAACTTCCGCCCGAGCCGCGAAAGGCTTCCTGGAGTTCCCTGGGCGCGAAGGTGTTCATGTTGGCGTTCTGGAGGCCGAGGTTACGAGCGTCCCCGGGGGCACCGAACTGGATGCCGATGCGGTGGCCGGCGTGTTCGCCGGTGTGCCTGGACATGAGCTGTTGGACCTTGACGTCGCGGTGGGTCATGACTTTGCCGGGCTCGCCGAGTTCTCCGGAGAGTTCTTCGTATTCGAAATTGCGGCCGCGCCATTTGCGGAATTGGAAGCGGTGGCTGATGTCGGGCAGGCTCATTCCGTGTTCTTCCCCGTTTGAGTTGTGATTCGGGGCGGGCGGGTGTTGCAGGTTCGTGAGGGGGTAAGGTTTTTCGGGCGTTTGACCGATAGAGGGGCAGGTGGTTATGGTTGCTCCTCTGAAAGTGGCCGGGATCGAGAGCGGGGTGGAGGCGTCGCTGGACCCGCGGGATTGGGAGGAGTTCCGGGCGCAGGCGCACCGGATGCTGGACGATATCCTTACCTACACCGAGCGGATTCGGGAGCGGCCGGTGTGGCGGGAGAGTCCGGAGGCGGTCCTGGAGGGGTTCCGGGAGGAGTTGCCGCGGAGACCGGTGGAGCTGGCGGCGCTGCACGAGCGGTTTCTTCACGAGATTCTGCCTTATGCGGTAGGGAATGCGCATCCGGGATTTTTCGGATGGGTTCATGGGGGCGGGACGCCGGTGGGGATGCTGGCGGAGATGCTGGCGGCGGGGTTGAACGCGAACGTGGCGGGGCGGAATCAGGTCCCGTTGCTTGTGGAGCGGCAGGTTGTGGAGTGGATGCGGGAGTTGTTCGGATTTCCGCACGGGGCGGGCGGTTTGTTTGTGACCGGCACGTCGGCGGCGAATTTGATGGCTGTGCTGGTGGCGCGGGCGTTGGCGTTGGGGACGGACGTGCGAAGCGAGGGCGTGAGCGGGAAGCGGCTGGTGGGGTATGCATCGGCGGCCGCGCACGAGTCGATGGCGCGGGCGATGGACGTGGCGGGGCTTGGAATGCGGGCGCTGCGGCGGATTCCGGTGGACGAGGCGTTTCGGATCGATGTGGGAGCGCTCAAAGAGGCGATTGCGGCGGACCGGCGCGCGGGGTTGAGGCCGTTTTTCGTGGCGGGGAATGCGGGGACGGTGGATACGGGCGCGGTGGACGATTTGGCGGCCGTTGGGCAGGTTGCGCGGCGGGAGAATATCTGGTTTCACGTGGACGGGGCGTTTGGGGCGCTGGCGATGCTGGCTCCGGAACTGTCGCCGAAGCTGGCGGGGATTGAGCGGGCGGATTCGATTGCGTTCGATTTTCATAAGTGGGGGCAGGTTCCGTATGACGCCGGGTTTGTGCTGATCCGGGACGGGGCGCTGCAGGAGCGGACGTTTGCTACCGAGGCGGGGTATTTGCGGCGGGAGGGGCGCGGGCTGGCGGCGGGTTCGCCCTGGCCGTGCGATCTGGGGTTCGATCAGTCCCGCGGGTTTCGGGCGCTGAAGGTTTGGTTCACGCTGCAGGCTTACGGGGCGGAGCGGTTGGGGCGGGTGATTTCGGGGACGTGCGAGTTGGCGCGGTATTTGAAAGAGCGGATCGAGGAGGAGCCGGAACTGGAGCTGGCGGCGCCGGTAGAGTTGAACATCGTTTGTTTCCGGTACCGGTGCGAGGATTCGGACGTGGTGAACCGGGAGATCGCGGTGGATTTGCAGGAATCCGGGATGGCGGCGCCTTCGACGACGGTGATTGGGGGGAGGGCGGCGATCCGGGCGGCGATCGTGAATCACCGGACGCGGAAGGAAGACATCGACAGGCTGGTGCGCGCGACGCTCGAGATGGGGGCGGCGAGAGTGCCCCGTGGTGCATGGTATGCGGGCGCATGAGGAAACCGCAGAGACGACGGGATGCGGGGCGCGGATCGGGCTGGCGGCGCTGGCGAAGGCGGCGTTTCGGGGCGGGAACCTAGCGCCGGTGGGGGCGGAGTTGCTCAAGCGGGCGGCGCGGGACGAGGACGACGCGGATGCGCTGATGGATCTTTCGGTGGTGATGCAGCTTTTGGGGCACCGGAGTTCGGGGCTGTCGCTGCAGGCGCAGGCGCTGGGGATCCGGCAGGTTTACCGGCAGGGGTGCGTGAAGGGGAGGCCGGCGGCGAGGCTGCTGGTGATTGCATGTCCGGGCGACCTGGCGGAGAACAACGCGATCGAGTTCCTGGTGGAGGGTTCGGACATCGAGATGGAGACGATGTATGTGGCGCCGGATTTGCCTGCGCCGGATCCGATTCCGGAGCATGATGTGGCGATGGTGGCGATCTGCGAGTCCGGGCGGAACGGGCCGGTGCTCGGACATGCGGCGCGGATGCTGGAGGGGTGGGCGAAGCCGGTGCTGTGTCCGGCGGGGCGGATTGCGGCGCTGGGGCGCGACGAGGTTTCGCGGCTGCTCGATGGGGCGCCGGGAGTGGCGATGCCGGTGGCGGAGCGGGTTTCGCGGAGGGCGCTGGCGGAGATGGGCGGGTTTCCGAGAATTGCGCGGCCGGTGGGGTCGCATAAGGGGCAGGGGCTGGCGAGGTTGGAGGATGGGGCCGGCGTGGCGAAGTATCTGGCCGGGCGGAAGGAGAGTGAGTTTTACGTCGCGCCTTATGTGGACTACCGGAGCGCGGACGGGCAGTTTCGCAAGTATCGCGTGGTGCTGATCGACGGGCGGCCGTATGCGTGCCACATGGCGGTTTCGCGCGACTGGATTGTGCACTACATCAGCGCGGGGATGGCGGAGAGCGCGGAGAAGCGGGCGGAGGAGGCACGGTTTTTCGAGAGATTCGAAGAAGACTTCGCGGCGCGGCATGGGGAGGCGTTGCGGGCGGTGGCCGAGCGGGTTGGGCTGGAGTACTTCGGGATCGACTGTGGGGAGACGAGGGATGGGGAACTGCTGGTGTTCGAGGTAGACAGCGCGATGACGGTTCACGCGATGGATCCGCCGGAGTTGTATCCGTACAAGCCGGCGCAGATGGAGAGGGTTTTCGGGGCATTCCGGAAGATGGTGTTGGCGCGGGTGGACTGAGGGCGTAAACGGCTCCGAACAAAACCTACACCTTCGGCGTCTAAAGGTTGCATGGCTGCCTTTTGGACGGATTTGTCGCTGGACTTTCGGCATACGCTGCGGTTGCCGCGGGCGAGTCCCGGGTTTACTCTGACGGCGGTGGCGGCGCTGGCGTTGGGGATCGGGGCGAACACGGCGATTTTCTCGGTGGTGGACACGGTGCTGCTGAAGCCGCTGGCGTTCCCGGACCCGTCGCGGATTGTGGTGCTGATGAACACTTCGCCACAGGGGTCGTTTCCGGCGGCGTCGGTGCCGAAGTACAACGTGTGGCGGCGGCAGACACAGGTGCTTCAGGATGTCGCCGCGTTCGACACGGGCGGGCCGGGGCTGAACCTGACCGGCGGGGATCGTCCGGAGCAGCTTAAGGCGATCCACGTGTCCTATGAGTTTTTCCCGCTGTTTGGCGCGAAGACGGAGTTGGGGCGGACGTTTACGGCGGGGGAGGACCGGCCGCGGGGCGGGAACGTGATTGTTCTTTCGGATGGGTTGTGGCGGCGGCGGTTCGGGTCGGACCCTTCGATTGTGGGCAAGCCGATCACGCTCGCCGGGGCGCCGTACACGGTGATCGGGGTTTTGGAGCCGGGGTTCACGTTCGATCCGCAGCCGGAGTTGTATCTGCCGTTTCAGGCGGACCCGGACAGCGTGAACCAGGGGCATTATTTCCGGGCGGCGGCGCGTTTGAAGCCAGGGGTGACGATCGAGCAGGCGAACGCGGGGATGGCGGTTGCGGGGCAGGAATTCCGGAGGCGGTTTCCGCAGAACATCGGTCCGAAGGATGGGTTCGGCGTGGCGCCGATGCAGGAGTTGCTGGTGCAGAACGTGCGGCCGGCGCTCCTCATTCTGCTGGGGGCGGTGGCTTGCGTGTTGTTGATTGCGTGCGCGAATGTGGCGAGCCTGCTGCTGGCGCGGGCGACGGTGCGGTCGAGGGAGATTGCGATCCGGGCGGCGATGGGGGCGGGGCGCGGGCGGATTGTGCGGCAGCTTCTGACGGAGTCGACGGTGCTTTCGGTGGCGGGAGGTTTGGTAGGGCTGCTGATTGGGGTGGTGGGGGTGCGGGCGCTGCTGGCGGTGAGTCCGGGTGGAATTCCGCGGATCGGGCCGGAGGGGGCGAACGTGACGCTGGACTGGCGGGTGATGGCGTTCACGCTGGGGTTGTCGGTGGCGACGGGGATTCTGTTTGGGCTGGTTCCGGCGCTGCACGCTTCGCGGGCGGACCTGAACTCGACGCTGAAGGAGTCGGGGACGCGGTCGGGATCGGGGCTGAGGCATAACAAGACGCGGGCGAGCCTGGTGGTGGTGGAGACGGCGCTGGCGATTGTGCTGCTGACGGCGGCGGGATTGTTGATCCGCACGTTTTCAGCGCTGCATTCGGTGAACCCGGGGTTCGACCCGCACAACGTGCTGACGATGGACACGTCGCTCGGGGGCGGGCACTATGACTCGACGGCGGCGATCGACTCGATGACGCGGCAGGTATTGGACCGGATCCAGGCGATCCCGGGCGTCGAGGCGGCCGCGGCGACGGATTACCTGCCGCTACAGGGCGGGCTGGGGCTGGGTTTCGTAATTCAAGGGCGGCCGTTAACCAACGGGCCGGTGCATGGCGGGGCGGCGTGGAACTACGTGACGGCGCGGTTCTTCGACGTGTTCAAGATTGCGATTGTGCGGGGGCGGGCGTTCACGGAACACGACACGGCCGCGACGCCGCCGGTGGTGGTGATCAACGAGGCGCTGGCGCGGCGGTTTTTCAAAGACAGTAATCCGCTGGGGCAGCATTTGATCATCGGCGTGGGGATGGGGCCGGACTTCGTGCAGGCGCCGCGGGAGATCATCGGCGTGTCGGCGGATTCGCGGGACGGGGGATTGAATCGGGATCCGTTCCCGGCGACGTTTATTCCGATCGCGCAGGTTCCGGACGCTTACATGGCTTTGAATAACCGGTTCATGCCGCTGGACTGGGTGGTGCGGACGCGGGTGGAACCTTACTCGGTGTCGGCGGCGATTCAGCGGGTGTTTGCGGAGACGGCCAACCTACCTGTGGCGCATGTGCAGACGATGGGGCAGATTGTGATCGATTCGACGTCGCGGAACAGGTTTAACACGATCTTACTCGGGATATTCGCGGGGCTTGCGGTGTTACTGGCTTCGATCGGGTTATATGGACTGATGACTTACTCGGTAGCGCAGCGGACGCTCGAGTTCGGGATCCGGCTGGCGCTAGGGGCGGACCGGCCGGCGCTGCGGAACATGGTGATCCGGCAGGCGATGACGCTGGCGGGCGCGGGGATTGTGGTGGGGTTGGGAGCGGCGTATGGACTTACTCGCCTGATGAGCAGCTTGTTATTCAGTGTGAAGCCGGCGGATCCGCTGGTGTTCGGCGGGGTAACAGTGTTATTTGCGGCGGTGGCGCTGGTGTCGAGTTACTTACCGGCGCGGCGGGCGCTTCGGGTGGATCCGATTGTAGCGCTGCGGTACGAGTAAGGCGGGCCGAGCGACTTACTCCGCGCGGAGGGCGATCATCGGGTCGGTGAGCGAGGCGCGGCGGGCGGGGAGATAGCCTGCGAGGGCGGCGACGGCGAGCATGAGGGCGACGACGCCCAAGAAGGTGACCGGGTCTTCGGGGCGGACGCCGTAGAGGAGGCCTTGGATCAACTGGGTGGAGGCGGCGGAGACGAAGGCTCCTACGGCGAGGCCGATGGCGGCGAGGCGGAGGGTTTCGCCGAGGATGCCGTTTTGCAGGGCTCCGGGCGAGGCGCCGAGAGCCATGCGGATGCCGATTTCCTGTTTGCGCTGGCCGACGGAGTAAGAGATGACGGCGTAGATACCGAGGGAGGCGAGGATCAGGGCGAAGGCGGCGAAGCCGGCGAGCAGGTAGACGATGAAGCGCCGTGGGGAGACGGAGCGATCGACCAACTGTTCCAGGCTTTCAAATTGCTCGCGGGGCATTTCGGGGTCGAGCGGAAGCAGGGTGTGGCGGACGGAGGAAGTAAGTGCGGCGGTGTCGAGGCGGGAGCGGAGGACTAAGTAGATGGACGGGAGGTCGTGGACCTGGCGGAGGGTGAAATACATCTCAGATCCCGAGCCCTGTTCGAGGGCGAGGTGGCGGACGTCACTCACGATGCCGACGACGCGGCAGGGCGTCTTGAAGGGGCCGGCGTCGACCTGGCGGCCGAGAGCTTCCTCACCATGCCAGAGATGGCGGGCGACGGTTTCGTTGATGACGATGGCGGGTTCGGTTTCGGTGGTGTCGCGTTCGGTGAAGTCGCGGCCTTCTATGATCCGGATGCCGGCGGCGGGTATGTAGCCGTCGCTGACGACGTGGACGAAGGCTTCGGGATACTCGTTGGGTTTGTAAGTCATGCCGTGGGCGGCGATGCCCCAAGTGCGGTTGCGGCCGAGGGGCAGCGAGTCGATGATGCCCGCGGCTTCGGTACCCGGGAGCGAGCGGACGCGGCCGAGGACGTCGTTGAAATAGGCATCCCTGCGGGCGACGGCGGTTTTCGTCATGTTTTCCCGCAGAAATTGGCTTGGCATGTCGATGCGCATGGCGGCGGCCCGGGCGGGTTGGAAGCCGAGGTTGACGTCGAGGACGCGGAGGAAACTGCGGATGAGGAGTCCGGTTCCAACGAGCAGGACGCTGGCGAAGGCGATTTCGGCGACGACGAGGACGGACCGGAGGAGGCCGTGGTGGGGCGAATCGGTTGCGGCGCGGCCTTGTTCTTTGAGGGCTTCGCCCACGTCTCCGCGCGGGACGTGGAGGGCGGGCGCGAGTCCGAAGACGACGCCGCTGAAGACGGCGAGGGCGATGGTGAAGGCGAGAGCGGTCCCGTCGAGGCGGACGGAGGTGAGCAGGGGGATGTTGAAGGCGGTGAGTCCGGCGAGAGCGCGCGTACCGAGCCAGGCGAGGCAGGTTCCGACGGCGGCGGCGAAGAGGGCGAGGAGAAGGCTTTCGGTGAGGACCTGCCGGACGAGGCGGGCACGGCCAGCGCCGAGGGCGGAGCGGATGGCGAATTCCTTCTGGCGGGCGGCGCCGCGAACGAGGAGTAAGTTAGATAGATTCGCGCAGACGATGAGCATGACAGCGACGACGGCGAAGGCGAGGGTGAGTAAGGCGGGGCGGAGGCGTCCACTTACGTGCTGTTTGAGTGGAGTAAGTTGGGGAGTAATGTCGTTGCCGCGGTGCGGCTCGCGGGTGATGAGTTGGCCGAGGACGGCGGCTTCGGCCTGGGCGGATTGGCTGGTTATACCGGGCTTGAGGCGGCCGACGACGGCGAGGGTGTTACCCCAATGGTCGGTCTCGCCGGTTAACGGGAAGGGGACATAGAGGTCCATTTGGATGCCGGGCGCGAAGACGGCGCCGAAGTCGAAGGAGGCGGGCAGGACGCCGACGACGGTGACGGGGGAGTTGTCGAGAGGGATGGTGCGGCCGACGAGGTGGGGGTCGGAGGCGAAGCGGCGAACCCAGAGTCCGTGGCTCAAGAGTGCGGCTTTGGGGCCGTTCCACTGGCATTCCTGGTTGTTGAAGCCACGGCCGATTTCGGGTTTGACACCGAGGAGGGGAAAGAAGTTTTGCGAGACGGGGAGGGCGTTGAGGCGCTCCATGCGGCCGTTCCAATTGAGGGTGCTGTCGCCGGCTTCATAGAAAGCGAAGTAGGCGGCCATGTCCGCGAAGGAGTGGTTCCGGTTGCGGAAAGAGAGGAAGCGGAAGACCTGGAGGGTTTGAGCGCTGAGGCCGTCTTCGGGCGGGGCGTTGGCGACCCAGACGAGGCGGTCGGGTTGGGAGAAAGGCAGAGGCCGGAGGAGGAGAGTGGAAAGGACGCTGAATACGGTGGTGGCGGCGGCGATGCCGAGAGCGGCGATAGCGACGGCGAAGACGGTGAAGGCGGGTTCGCGGCGCATGGTGCGGAGGGCGTAGCGGAGGTCCTGGGCGAGGCGATCCGCCCAGGGGATGCCGCGGGCTTCGCGGTGTTGTTCGCGGGCGGCTTCGACGCCGCCGAACTTTGCCAAGGCGAGGCGGCGGGCTTCGCGGGGATCGACGCCGCGACTTACTAAGTCGTCGATGGCCATCTGGACGTGGGCGGCGATTTCGGTGTCGAGGTCCTGCTCGCGGCGGGAGCGGTGGAAGGCGGCGAGGAGGCGGGCGAGGAATTCACGCATTGCCGTTCTCCTGGACGCGCGAGGCCAGAACGCGGCCCATGACGCCGGCGAGGCGCCGCCAATAGGCGACATCCTGGCCGAGGCGGACGCGGCCTTTGGGGGTGATGGAGTAGAACCTGGCTTTGCGCTTATTTTCGGAGGCGCCCCATTTGGCGCGGATCCATCCGCGTTGCTGGAGGCGGACGAGGGAGGCGTAGATGGTGCCCTGGTTGAGCAGGATTTCGTCGCCGCTCACCTGTTCGATGCGGCGGGCGATTCCGTAGCCGTGCTGGGGGCCCATGGCGGCGAGCGTTTGGAGGACCATGACGTCGAGCGTGCCCTGGAGCAGGCCGAGTTTGGATTCGGGCATTTTTCCCTCCTGTGGGATGGCCACATCGTAGGATACCGTGTTCCTGTGGTATGGTTACAGGAAGAATGCGCGGCGCGGCGAAAATCGCGCTTCTGGCGGCGTTGGCGATGCCCTGGGCTTTGGGGGCGGGGTTCTGTTCGGCCGGTGACGGGGACCCGCGGCAGGATTTTCAGGTGTTCGCGGGGTTTTCGCCGGGAACGGCGACGCTGATCGGAACGGCCACGGACCGGCGGCTTGCCGTAGCGGGGGCGGCGTACAGTTACCGGTGCTGGATTCACCGGCATGTGTCGATCAGTTACACGGCGACGCTCCTCCCGGCGATGGTTTTGTTTCAGCCGGCGCAGTATGTTTACGCCTCGAGGGCCGCGGCGGCGGTATCGCCGGCGCATGCGGTGTACGCGTTCGGCGTGGCGCCGCTCGGGTTTACGTTCGAATTTGCGCGGCGGCGGCGCGTATATCCGTTTGCCGAAACGATTGAGGGCGTGATTGCGTCGACGGAGCCGATTCCGGAGCTGGGGCCAAACGCGACAGGGCTGAATTTTCTTTTCGACTTAGGCGGCGGGGTCCGGTGGCGGGTGCGCGAGCGGCAGACGCTGAGCCTGGGGTACCGGTTCCTGCACGTGTCGAATGCGGACACGACGAATTTCAATCCAGGATTGGACAACAACGTGTTTTATGTGGGGTATTCGTTTTCGCGGTAGCGGCGTGGCCACGGCCGTGCAGCATTTTTCGGCGAGCGGGTATATGCTATAGGCCAGAAAGCACCAAAACCGAGTTTCACCGCGTAGGAAAGGAGTCATCCATGAAACGAGATGGCTGCAAGACTGCCGTGATCCTAGCCGTGCTTGTATTGGGCGGCTGCTCGGGCCCTTCCAGCACCTCGAGCCCGAAAACTGAAACGAAAGAAGCCGCCGCGCCGCCGGCTCCAGTCACCGCGAAGACCGCCTATTGGGAGATGTACAAGCTGGCTTACCAATGGGACCACGATGCCCACCCGCTTTCGATCAAGGAGGGCAGTGTCCCCGGCATCACGAATGCGGATGGGAAAGCGGGACTATGGGAAGCGCAGTTCGGCGCGGTCGGCAAGAAGCAGGCGCGCAAGTTCACGTACTGCGTGCTGGACAAGCCGCCGGATTTTTCGAAGGGCGTGAATGTGGACAATCCTGTGCCGTGGCTAGGTCCGACGCGCGATGCAATGACGTTCACTTCGAGCGACTTCGCGACGGACTCCGACGCAGCCTATGCGACCGCGCATGAGGCAGCGTCGAAATGGCTCGCCAAACATCCCGACGCACCGAGGACCGATATGGAACTCGGCAGCAGCGCCCGTTACCGGGGTCCCGTATGGTTCATCTTGTGGGGCACGAAGAAGGATGGTTACGTCGCGATCATCAGCGCGGCGTCAGGGAAGCCGTTCAAGGAGAAGGAATCGGTTCGTTGGGGCCGGCGCGCAGGATGCTGCGCGTCAGCGTATGTGTCATCGGGCTTGCGTTCACCGCTCCTGCTCAGCCGGCTCTGAGCGGGGCGGTGAACGCGGCCAGCTATATGCCGCCGGGGATGCCGTCGTCGGCGATTGCGCAGGGCTCGCTGTTCTCGGTGTTCGGGACGAACCTGGGGCCGGCGAGTTACACGGTTGCCAGTTCGTTTCCGTTGCCGACGAACTTAGCGGGGACGACACTTTCGGTGACGGTGAAGGGCGTGACGAAGCCCGCGATTCTGTTGAGCGCGGGCCAGTATCAGATCAACGCGATCCTGCCTTCCGATATTCCGGCGGGGACGGGAACGTTGACCGCGACGGTGAACGGGCAGGCGAGTGGGGCACTTCAAATCCAGG
>JAJYCN010000183.1 GCA_021778335.1 Acidobacteriota bacterium
TGAGTCCATGGTGAAAGTCGCAGAAGGGCATATTCGTTCGTGGTGTCTACCGCTCCCTCCGCCTGCGGAACAGCGCCGCACCGCCGTTCATCTTCAGGCCCATGCGGACAAGGCCAACGCAGTAAGGGCGAAGATTCGCGAGCAGATCGCCAAGCTTCAGGAGTACCGGACGGCCCTGATCTCGGCGGCGGTAACGGGCAAGATCGACGTCCGGGAGTCTGCCGGGGAGGGGGGCACGTTGTCATGAAATGGCCATACTCGTTCGGTGTCTTCCGGTATGTCCATGACGCCGTAACACAGGAGTTCGTGAACATCGGAGTGGCGGTGTGTTCGCCTGAGGCCGGATACTTTCGTGCCCGCTGCACCGGCGACAGCGCCAGGATCGCCCGAACGTTCGAGGCGATTGATGCCGGGGCGTTTCGCGAACTGGTGCGGCACATCGAAGAGCAGCTGAACGCCTCCAACGCGACGGCGGCGCAGGTGGTGCTTGAGTCCGGGGTCGCGGCCATGCTACCACGCGATGACGGCGCCATTCAGTTCGCAAGCGGGGGCGTGGGGCTGAGCGCGGACTTGGCCCAGGCGCTCCAGCAGTTGTTCGCGCCGTACGTCGAACGGTACGCCTAGCAGAGCGAGGGCAGGAATCTGTTAACGTAATACGTTAACGCTTTATTGACACGGGATGGATTTGTGGATATCCTGTTTAAAGAGCGAAAGCTGGAAAAACAGTGCAACCAGCACCAGATGCTGGTGCGCGCGCAGGGCGAGCGGCGAGCCCAACTGATCCACATCCGCCTGGAGGCGCTGAAATGGGCAACCTGCCTAGAGGATCTGCGGAACATCGCCGGACGGCTGCACGAGCTGAAGGGGGACCGCAAGAGGCAGCTCTCCCTGGATCTAGACCATCCGTATCGGCTCATTTTCATCCCGGATCACAACCCCGTGCCAGTAACGGAAGATGGGGGACTGGACTGGAAACGGGTGACCGCCATCAGAATCCTCGGAATCGAGGACACGCATGAGTAATCCACGCATGAGTAAACAAAGTCGCAATCAGTACCATCCTGACTTCGTGACCCCGCCTGGAGTTCAGATCCAGGAAAAGATTCAAGAACTCGGCATGACCCAGACGGAACTGGCCGAACGCATCGGGCGCACGAAGAAGACCGTCAACGAAATCATCAGCGGTAAGGCTCCGATCGAACCGGAGACGGCCCTTCAGTTGGAACGGGTGCTCGGCATTCCGGCCCGGTTCTGGAACAACGCTGAACGGCAGTACCGCGACTACATCGTCCGGCAGGAGGAGCGGGCACGCCTCGAACAGCAGGTGGAGCGGCTCCGGAGTTTCCCCGTCAGGGAGATGTGCCGGCTCGGCTGGCTCCCGAAGCGCTCGGACCGAATCGAAATGCTGGCCGAGCTTTTGAGCTACTTCGGTGCGGCCAGCTTTGAGGCGCTGGATCAGGTCGACCTCAGAACGTGCGCCGCTTTCCGGCAGTCGGCCGTGCATCGCGTAGACTCCAATGCGGTGCTCGCGTGGCTCCGAAAGGGAGAATTGGAAGCGCGGCCGGTCGCCTGCCGGCCATTCGAGAGGGAAAAGTTCAGCGCGGCGCTAGCGAAGATCCGGGAACTGACGCTGCGGCGCATCGACGAAGCCATTCCCGAAGCCGTGCGGCTCTGCGCCGAGTCCGGCGTCGCGGTGGTGTTCGTGCCGGAGTTCCCGAAGACCCGCACCTGGGGCGCGACGCGTTGGCTGACGCCCGACAAGGCGTTGATTCAACTGAGCGCCCGGGGAAAGACGGACGACCAGCTTTGGTTTACTTTCTTCCACGAGGCCGGCCACATCCTGCTGCACCCCAAGAAAGACATCTTCATCGAACTGGACAACACGGAGGATAGCCGCGAGGACGAGGCGAATCGCTTCGCGGCTGAGCAGTTGATTCCGCCGAATACGTGGATGCTCTTGCGGCAGATGAAGCCGAGGAGCACCACGGAGGTGCGGCTTTTCGCCAAGCAGTACAACATCGCGCCCGGCGTCCTGGTGGGGCGCATGCAGCGGGAGAAGATAATCCCCTGGTCGCACTTGAACGCGCTGAAGAGGCGGCTTGAGTTGAAGGCATCGTAACCGCCGGGTACACCATGGATACCTCGGAAAAGGGCTTCGAGAGTTCGATATTCGGTTTCCTGGCCTCCACGGGCTACGTGGCGCGGGACCCCGGCAGCTACGACCGGACCCTCTGCCTCGACTCCGTAGCCCTTTTCCAGTTCCTGTACGCCACCCAGGCGAAGGCGTGGGAGAAGTTGAAGGTTCAGCACGGCGAGCAAGTGAAGGAGAGGTTTCTGAAGCGTCTCGCGGGCCAAGTTGAGCAGCGCGGCACGCTTGACGTTCTCCGCAAAGGGGTGGACGATCTGGGCTGCCACTTCGAACTGGCGTACTTCGAGCCGGAGACGACGCTGAACGAAGAACACGCGCGCTTGCACCGAGCCAACATTCTGGGTGTGACGCGGCAGGTGCGCTATAGCGAGCGGAACGAAAACAGCCTTGACGTGGTGTTGTTCGTCAATGGCCTGCCTGTGATCACGGCGGAGTTGAAGACGCCGCTCAAGGGCCAAACTGTGAAGGAAGCCGTGGAGCAGTACAAGAGCGACCGCGATCCAAAGGAGCCACTATTTGCCTTCCGCCGGTGCGTGGCCCACTTTGCCGTCGACACGGACCTCGTGTTCATGACGACGCGACTACAAGGCGGCGAGACGTTCTTCCTGCCCTTCAACAAGGGCCACGATCGCGGGGCCGGCAATCCGCCGAACCCGAAGGGTTTCAAGACCTCGTACCTCTGGGAAGAAGTGTGGCGGCGGGACCGGCTGCTGGAGATCCTAAACCACTTCGTGGTAGACCGGGACAGACTCGACGAGAAGGGGAGGAGAACCGGCGGGCGCGAGGTGATCTTCCCGCGGTACCACCAGCTTGATGCCGTGCGGCGGCTTGTGGCGAACGCCCGCGAGAGCGGCACGGGGCAGAGCTACCTGGTGGAGCACAGCGCTGGGTCGGGAAAATCGAATTCCATCGCCTGGCTCTGCCATCGTCTGGCCGGGCTGCACGACGCGAACGATCAGCGGGTGTTCGACTCCATTGTGGTGGTGACGGACCGCCGCGTTCTGGACCAGCAGCTTCGTACGACGATTCGCAGCTTCGAGCAGGTGAAGGGCATCGTGACGGCGATCGAGAAGCAGAAGTCGCAGGAACTGGCCAATGCGTTGATGAGCGGCAGGGATATTGTGATCACCACGTTACAGACGTTCCCGTTCGTCGCGGAGAAGATTGGCGAGTTGCCCGGCCGGCGTTTCGCGGTGGTTGTGGACGAGGCGCACTCCTCGCAATCGGGCGAGAGCAATCGAAGTATGAAGGAAGTTCTGACCGCCGGCAGCCTGGAGGAAGCGGCCGAAGAGGAGGCGCCTGAACCGGCGGACGAGGAGGACTCGATCAACGCAGCGGTTGAGGCCTCGATGCGCCGCCGCGGGCGGCTGAAGAACGTCAGCTTCTTCGCATTCACGGCGACGCCGAAGCCGAAGACTCTCGAGTTGTTCGGGACGCCGCAGCCGGACGGCCGTCTGGGTCCGTTCAGCCTGTACTCGATGCGGCAGGCCATCGAGGAGGGATTCATCCTCGACGTGCTGCAGAACTATACGACGTTCAAGGTCTACTTCGCCCTGTTGAAGAAGATCGAAAGCGACCCGCAGTACGACCGCAAGAAGGGCACGTACCTGCTTCGTTCCTACGCGGAGCTGCATGAGCACGCGATCCACACGAAGGCGGCGATGATGCTCGACCACTTCGACGGGGAGGTGAAGGAGCGGATCGCCGGCGCGGCGAAGGCGATGGTGGTGACACGCTCGCGGCTCCATGCGGTGCGGTACAAGCTGGAGTTCGACCGGGAGATGAAGAAGCGGGGCTTGGATTACAAGGCGCTGGTGGCGTTCTCCGGAGAGGTGCGAGATCCGAAAAGCGGTCGGAGATTCACTGAGGCTGGCATGAACGGGTACCCGGATTCGCAGACGGCCGCCACGTTCCGGGGCAAGGATTTCCGGTTGCTGATCGTAGCCGAGAAGTTTCAGACCGGCTTTGATGAGCCGCTTTTGCACACGATGTATGTGGACAAGAAGCTTGGCGGTGTGAACGCCGTCCAGACGCTGAGCCGCCTGGACCGGATTATGCTTCCGGACAAGGAGGACACGTGCGTCCTGGATTTTGCGAACGAGGCGGACGACATCCGGAAGGCGTTCCAGCCCTATTTTGAGGCGACACTGCTGACGGAGCCCACGGACCCGAACAAGCTGTACGACTTGAAGCGCACGGTTGACGATCACCAGCTTTTCGGTGTGGAAGAGGTAGAGGACTTTGCGACGGTCTACTTTAGCGCAAAGGGAAGGCAGGAGCAGCTTCAGCCGCTGCTCGATTCCGTGGTGGACCGATACGAGCTGCGCTCCAGGGAGGAGCGCGCGGATATCCGGAAGCATGTCGGGGATTACGTGCGGCTTTATGCGTTTCTTTCGCAGGTGATCACGTTCACTGACGCAAGCCTCGAGAAGTTCTACCAGTTCACGCGGCACCTGCTGCGGAAGCTGAAGGCGCCGGGTGATCCGCTGCCCATGGAGATTACCAAGAACATCAACATGGACTCGTACCGGATCCAGCGAACGAGTTCGGGCGCGATAAAGCTGATGGACGAGGACGGTCAGTTGAAGCCGATTTCGGCGCTGGGTACGGGGCGTCCGCAGGTGGAGGATCCGGCGCCGCTCAGCGAGATCATCGAGTACATAAACGAGCACTACGGGACCGATTTCACCAGGGAGGATAAGGTGAAGTTCTTTGCCGAGAATATGGGCCGCCGCCTTGAGGATCAGGAAGGGCTCCGGCGGGCGCTCGACGCCGGCGTGAATCCATCGGAGGAGACGCGCAGGCTGGCGTTCGATACGTTCTTCGGCGACACGTTGGAGGACATGATCGACTCCGACTTCGACATTTACAAGAAGATCAAGGACGATCCGGCCTTCGGTACCCTCTTTCGCTCGGTGATGTACCGGAAGATCGCTGGGGCGTTCGGCAGCGGGGCGGCGGCGGGCTGAGGCGGGGGTGGCCGGGGCTGTTGCCGGTGCTGGAGGCGACGTTTAAGGAGTATATCGGGGGGAAGGGGACTCTCCGGAAGATCCTTGACGGCACCGCAGACGCCAACATTCGATTCGAGGAGTTGCGATCGCTTCTGTCTGCTCTCGGATTTGTGGAGCGCGTGAAGGGCGGTCATTACATTTTTGCCAGATCAGGCGTGCTGGAGATCCTCAACCTGCAACCCCGCGGCTCTCTGGCCAAGCCGTACCAGGTCAAGCAGGTTCGAGCCGTCATCGTCCGTTATAAACTAGCAGAGGAAATCGAATGACGAAATACGAGATCATTCTGTACTGGAGCGACGAAGACGACGCGTTCGTTGCGGAAGTGCCGGAACTGCCAGGCTGCGCCGCGGACGGTCCAACCCGACAGGAGGCGCTGGCAAACGCAGAAACTGTTATCTCCGAATGGCTGGAGACCGCTCGGGAACTCGGCCGGCCCGTGCCAGAGCCTAAAGGCCGCCTCCTCTTCGCCTGACATTTCAGCGGAGGCGGTCCTCGGCGGGGCTCGAGCCGGAGGCCGTAACTCAGTGGGATTGGCGTGAGTGCAGGGGGTAAACTGTCGCGGTGGTTCCGAAGAAAATTGTCGTCATAGGGAAGGACGGACAGGGTTACTACGCGTGGCGCCAGGAATTGAAGGGTTGTCAGTCGCAGGGGGAGCCGTAGGCTACGTGCCGATGTTCAGCGACCGGCTGCCGACGGACGGAGCGCGTGACCTCGGGTTGGGCTGTCAGTATTCCCTCGTGGTTACGATACCCGGCTGCGGCACCGGATATCTGCCGCTCGAGTCGGCAAGCAGCGGGGCCGGGGAATCCATGGTGAACTTTTCTACGCCCGGCGCCATTTCGTGGTCGCAGTTGAGCATCTCGTCGAAGGTGATTTCCCGGCCGGTGTTGGCGGCCATGCGGCCCATGCTCGAGACCAGGCTTGCCTCCACGCCGCGTTTGACCTCGTTGTAAGGTTTGCCGTCTCGAATGGCATCCACCAAATCGTTCCACTCGTTTTGATAGGGATCCCTCTCATCGGGGCTCACCTTGGATTCCCACATGAGGTTTTCCGGGGCCGCCGTCTGACTCTTGTACAGGCTTGAGGGCAGCCCGCAGTCGCTCTTGCTGGAAGCGATGCCCATGCCCTTGCTCCCCTGCAGAGAGCTCTTGTAGATCTCCTGGCATCCCTTCATACAGCGGCCGTCAAAGAAGAATTTCGTACCGTCGGAATAGGTGTATTCCACCGAATAGACGTCAAAATTCTGATCCACGTAGGCAACTCCATCGGGACTGACCTTGTAATGCCGGCCGCCCAGGGCCTGCGCCTTTACGGGCCATTCGTTTTTCATCCATCCCAGATGATCGATGATGTGGATATAAAAGTCGTTGTAGCAGCCTCCGCTCGCCCAAATGAAGCTGTGGAAGCGTTTCACCTGGTAGAGCAGGCCGGTGATGCCGTCCGGTTTGGGCAGCGAGAGGAAATATCCGCCGGGGCCGTGCATGCGGTAACCACGCTGGAGAATGATTTCGCCGATCTCGCCGTTATGGACACGGTCGGCCAGTTCCTGCATCGCCCGGCTGTGACGCGACATGAGGCCTACGCCCACCTTGAGGTTCCTGTCCGAGGCGTCCTGGGCGAGCGCGAACATGCGCTTGCTGGTTGGGCCGTCGGCCGTGAGCGGTTTTTCCATGAAGACGTTCAAGCGCTTCTGGATAGCGTAGTTGAAGTGCACTCCGCGAAACGCGAGAGGCGTTGCGAAAATGGCGATGTCGCCCGGGTTCAAGGAATCCATCGCATGACGATAGGCGTCGAAGCCGAGAAACTGGCGATCCGGCGGTACGTCGACCTGAGCCGGGAAACGCTGCTGTAACTTATTCAGGTCGGTTGAAAGGCGTTCCGGGAACAGGTCCGCCATAGCGACCAGCTTGACAGGACCGCGCTTGACGGACAGGGCGTTCGCCGCCGCGCCGCCGCCGCGCCCACCACAGCCGATGAGCGCCACCTGGATCAAATCGCTGCCCGCGGCGTGGACGGGAGGCATCGCAACGCCGGCCAAAACCGATAAGGCAGCCGATTTGCCGCCCGTCTTGATGAATTCACGACGACTGCTCGAATCTTGTAAAGAGTCCATGGTTATTCAGTCTCTCCGCGCTAGCTTTGCGGAAGCTCTCCTTGGTATGCGGTAGTAGTATATACCGGAGCAGATCTCGATGCTCCGCAGGGGCGGGAGGGCTACTTTTTGGGATTGACCAAGGCTCCGTAAACGGTGGGGCGGCTGACGTGGTCCATCTGCGGCTGGCCTTTGCCGAACATCCGCTGGGTCATGCCGACGAAGACAAGGTCGTTGGTGGGATCGACCCAGAACCAGGTAGCGGCGGCGCCTTCCCAGTAGAAGGTGCCTTTCCCGACGACGTCGTCGGCGGTGGGCGGGTCGGTGAACACGGCGAGATCGTAGCCCCAGCCGTGACCCGGCCGCATGACGGCGTTTCCGATGGAGAACTTGCCGGTCATCAGGGGCGGCGGTAAGTGATTCGAGGTCATGAGGCCGACGGTGGCCGGGGAGAGGATGCGCGCGCCGTCGAGTTCGCCGTGGTTCAGCAGCATTTGGGCGAAGCGGGCGTAGTCGGCCGCGGTTGAGACCAGGCCTCCTCCTCCCGAGGGCGCTCCCGGGATCGCGGTGAAATCCGCTTTCGGCCCGGAGGCTTGGCCGGTGACGACGAGGTTGCCGTCCGGCCCCGGAGAGTAGAGCGTGGCAAACCGGTTGCGCTTCTGTTTCGGTACGAAGAAGGCGGTATCGTTCATCCGCAGGGGCTTGAAGATGCGTTCCTCCATGAACTCGGGCAGCGGCTTGCCGGAGAGTTTCTCGATGATGTAGCCCTGAATGTCGGACGCCACGCTGTAGACCCACTTCGACCCCGGCTGGTAAAGCAGCGGGAGGCCGGCTAAGCATTTCATCATTTCGCCGAGGTTGGGGACAGCGAAGCAGTTCCTGGCCATGTACGCCTTGTCGACGGGTGTGGAGCCGAAGAGCCCATAGGTGAAGCCGGCGGTGTGGGTGAGGAGCTCCGCCATCGTCGGCGGGTGGACGGGGGGTTCGGTGACGATGGCTCCGGCGCCGTCGACTTCCTTGAACACCTTCAAACCGGCGAACTCGGGGATGAATTTCGAGATGGGGTCCGAGGGGTGCCACTTGCCTTCCTCATAGAGGATCATCATGGCGACGCCGGTGACGGGCTTGGTCATGGAATAGATGCGAAAGATCGTGTCGTTGGTCATGGGGGCGCCGGAGGCGAAGTCCCTCACGCCATAGGAACGTTCCTCGACCAATTTGCCATGGCGCATCAGCAGGGTCACCACGCCGGCAAGGCTTTTGTCGTTCACGGGGCGCTCCATGGCTTCGTGGAGCCGGCCCAGGCGTTCGGAGGAGAAGCCCAGGGACTCCGGGCCGGGGCGCGCCGGCTGAGCGGCGGTGAGAACCGGGGCGAGGGCGAGGAGAACGACGGTTATGGGGACGCTGGTTCTTTGGCGGAGTCGGGACTTCATTTCAGGGATGATAGCGTAGCCGAGGTTGGGGGGCGATGGGGCGGGGTGGGGAGCGAGCGTTTTGCTGAGGCACCGTTTGGGTGGGGACGTCCTCGTCGGGGTGATCCCGGGGGACTGCGAATCTCTTTGTGGCGCTCATTCGCCTTTGGCCGTAGGGACCGTAGGCTCTCTGTGGACGGCGGGCCGGGAGGATGCTCAGCGTGTTGGAGGCGGAGTTGTGGCACGCGGTGTTGTTTTATTGCGTGGGCGGGGTGATGCGCAACGTGCCGAATCTGAGCCTTACGTGGACGAACAGGGGTGATGGCAGCGGGCGTGAGCGGGGCGGGTGCCCGTGCTGAGCGTGACGTACAAGGAGTATCTCGGGGGAAAGGAGACGGTGATGGGGCGGTGAGTGGGTTGATGGTGTGGTTGTTGGGCGTGGGATGACCGAGACGCAGCTTCGCTGGGGTGTTCGGGGCGGGCGTTCTGCGTTCGGTCGACGTGAGCGCAAGTTCGCCTGGACGATCTCGTAGCGTCGACCGGGCGGGCCTCGCCATCTCATGTCAGGAGAATCCGAATTTGCCCTTCAAATGGTGAAACATCATTCCTACGGGCGAGCGCTGTAGCGATTCGGACTTTGACCGCATTTCCCGGTAACGTCTCGCGAGCTCGTCCGGCGCGAGGGTCCCGCCCAGTTGTGACAGGAACGTGAGGACGCCCAAAGTCGGACTCTTGGTCAAGAGCGAAGCGAGACCTAGCCCGCCGCTCACGACGTAACGGCCCACGTCCAGCCCGTAAAACTTGCGCTTGGAGGAGGTGAGATCTCGAAGTGTTTCGTCGTGGTTTGAGAAGGCTTCGTCGATGTTGGCAATCACTTCATCCGCAACGAACGTCGCTTCGGCGTCCGAAGCTGAGTTGATTTCGTCGATGCCTTTGCCTATTAATTCGCGCAATTCTGCGGTCGCGCCGTTTCGCCGGAGCTCGATAATCGTTTCACTCGGCAGTCCACTAAGCAGGCTGCTTCCGAGTGCCTTCGAGATTATGGTTTCGGGTGCCGGTTTCGAGCCCTGTCCTGCCGCCGCATCGTACTCGTACTTCCACTGAAGATATTTCCATGATGTAGGGGCGTCGATCAGAGGGCTTCCGCGGCACCAGGCACTTCTTAGGAGGGTGTCGTTGGCCATCATCATCCGTCCGCCGAATGACATGTACAGAGCTTCTCCGTATGTCAGCGCGAGTCTCGAAGTCGCTTGGCTTTCGGCGAGAAACCGGGACAGTTGGTCGGGCAAGGGGCCCGACCAATCGGTGTCAAAGAGAAGCCGACTTGGATCTGCCATTAGGCGGACAATCTGGTCGGGATTGCCCGATCGGGTCGCAAACTCGATCAGGTCCGCCGCATCATTGAAGGTCCGGCCAAAAATACTCGATGCGTGTGTCAGGGCGTCCGCCTCGCCTGCGGTCTTGACGGTTAAGGTATAGCCTTTATCCGGCCCGAATCGGTCTGGCGCGATTACTACGATGGGAGGGTTCAGTTCTGCGAGGGCGAGTTCTCGATACCCTAGCGCATTGAGCGCATGCTTAACGGCAAGCCGGAAGACCTCCTTTGGCGACAGCGCCGCCCGCATTGTGAAAAGACGTGAAAGGGGATCGGGTAGAACAATCGTGTCCATGTACAGGCCGACGGAACAAGCGATATTGGATGTGTACGACGGGAAGATGTCACCGCCAAATACCGACTTAAGGGATGTCAGATCATTAAGGTGCACTGCCACGACTGGCCCGTAGGCGTTCCAAAATTCTTCAAGTCCGGCTGCGAATTCATCCACGTCGGCGCAGAACGCGCTCACCAGCGATGGCCTTTCCGAGGCGTCCTCGGATATCCGCTGCGCGGATACCTTGTAGCGCCTCGCCTCGGAAAACAGTCTCCCAAAATTGTCTTCCAGAATTTCGAAGTACTCACTTTGGACCTGGCGTAATGGGACTTCGCGGAGCGTGCGATGGATAACAATACCCATCACGGCTCGTGCGAGTGCGCGAACGGAGGTGTCGACGGTACTCGGGTCGATTCTCCCGTTGGGTCCCAACCGCACCCGCAATAGTGCCTCCAATGTCCTTCGGCTCGAAATCTTCACGCGACCAGCTTCGAATTCCTGCTTCAGGAACGTCACCATCTCGTGAAGGTCGTCGGGTTCCATTCTTAGACTTAGCCTCCGCCTTACCCTGGGGTCCCCGAGATTTCGGGATTCACGCCTTACTCCATCCCCCGTGTGGGAACGCCGTGATGAAGGTGTACGGTAGGTCTGGTCGCTGTCCGGAATGTGTGGCTGCGGTTCATCGTAACACTACCGTCGGTCGATCACGATTAGTAGTCTTCGGAGTAAGCTGCCCGCGATCCACCGCTTAGCTCATAGCGTGGTGAGGGTGGACGGACGTCGCTCACCTTTGGCAGTGTACTACTGTCGGACGCTCGTCGCAGAAACACGGGGGCCGGTGCCAGCTTATTCCGACGGCGCGCGTTTGCTGAATGTCAGTGCGTGTCCTATGCCGAGCAAGGGTTGCTTGGAATGGTGCCGGTCTCTGGGCGGTTTTGGCACAGGGTTTCTAGGGCGTCCGGAAGCGATTGACTTTAGCCGTGACCCGGAGGGCGATTGTCGTCATCGAGAAAGACTGGCGCGGTTAGTACGCGTCGTGCCCGGAGTTGACGGGTGGTCAGTCCAGGGGGACGCCCCGGAAGAGGCGTTGGCGAACGTGAGGGAGGCGATTGAACCCTTCCTGGAAACGCTGCCGGTGGATGGGCGCGGGGATCGGCTGTCGACGTGAGTGGCCCGGCTCTGGGGGCCGTGGGTGCGTATGACTTAGAGTGGGTCTTGGGTTGCAACCGCGTCTGGGCTGGGGGGCGCGGGTTCAGGATTTGTGGGGGTGCTTCTCCGGCCGGGGCTGTTCGCGGACCAGGCGGACGGCATCGTCGACAAGGTGCCGCAGCTCATCGATGTCGATGGCGGCGTTGTTGGCTTTGATGTCGCGCATGGTCTTGCTAAGTACTCCCGTTCGTAAATACGGTGACGTATTATGTGGCCCCATTCGGTGACGTAATCTGATAGGCTGGCATTGGCGACACTCGCCAGTCAATGC
>JAJYCN010000184.1 GCA_021778335.1 Acidobacteriota bacterium
GACAGCGCCCGCGTCCATCCATGCTGATGGCCACCCCGCGGCGGGCCAGCACGCCGGTGAACTTCTCGGAAGTGAACTGGGAGCCTTGATCGCTGTTGAAGATCTCTGGCCGGCCCCGCTGTAGCGCCCGCTCCAGCGCCTCCCGGCAAAAGTCCACTTCCATGGTCACCGACAGCGCCCAGCTCAGCACGTACCGGCTGAACCAGTCCATCACCGCCACCAGGTACACGAAGCCCTCGGCCATGCGGATGTAGGTGATGTCGGTGCTCCACACCTGGTTGACCCGCGTGATCTCCACGCCATTCAGCAAGTACGGGTAGAGCTTGTGACCCTCGCCGGGCTGGCTCAGCCTCGGCTTGGGATACACCGCTTCCAGGCCCAGCAGTCCCATCAGCCGCCGCACTCGATGGCGGCCCACTTGGTGGCCTTGCTCGTGAAGCCACTTCCTCATCTTCCGGCTGCCGAAAAACGGCCGCCGCGTGTACTCTTCATCGATCAAGCGCATCAGCTTGAGATTCTCCGCACTCTCGCCCAGCGGCTCATATTACAGCCCCGATCGGTTTACGCCCAGCAATTCGCATTGCCGCCGCACGCTGATCCCGGCATGCTCCGGTTCCACCAACTCGCGCCGCTGCTCAGTCGAGCAAACCAACTTTTTTTTTGAGCCAGTCCAGCTCCACCTTCAGCCGGCCGATCTGCTCGAATAACGCGTCCTTCTCCGCGTCGTAGTCCGAGCGCTTCCTGCTGCGCCCATCCACGAACAGCTCCGCCAATTGCTCCAGCGCCGTCTTGTGCCACTGCCCGATCCGCACCGGGTGCACGTGATATTGCGACGCCAACTGGCTCAGGGTCCGCTCACCGCGGATCGCCTCCACCGCCACCTTGGCCTTGAACTTCGGACTATACTGCTTGCGCGTCGTCGTCATCGCTGCTCCTTGCGTCCACGACTCCGCCGAATTCTAACTTATTGCTTGGTCTGAAATCCTGGGACCACTATAAACAGCCAGTTTTTCGCCTGGAAGAAGCGCTTGCGCGAGACGGAGGCGGCCCCCGCCGGTGGCGATGATTTGTCGCTGGGAACGCGGGCGGCCAGGTTCGTAGCCGTGGAAGTGGTGCCCGAAGCGGTGGGCGGGAGGCGACTGGCTCCGGTGATGCACGGCGGAGCGATTGAAGTGCGGCTGCGTGGCGGCCGGAGCCTGGTCGATGAGCCGGGGTTTGACGCGCAGGATCTGCGTGCGGGCCTTACTTTCGGTGTTGGAAGCGGAAGCGTGAAGGGTCTGCCAAGTTTGCGCGCGCTGGACCCGAGCCAGGCGACGCGGATCTGGCTGGCGGTGGTGGCGACCGACATGCGTTGCGGTTTTGATCGTTTGGCCGAGCGCGTGAGGGCGGTGCTGGGACAAGATCCTTTGAGCGACGCCCTCTTCATCTTTCGCTCGCGCCGGGGCGACCGGTTGAAAGTCCTGGTATGGGATCGCGCGGATTTGTTCTTTGGCACAAGCGCTTGGAGTCCGGGGTGTTCAAACTGCCGCGCGTGGAAGCAGCAACGCGCTCGGTGGAGTTGCGGGCCCGCGAGTTGGCGATGATTCTGGACGGGATCGACATGACGAAGCTGAAGCGTGTGCCGCGGTACGAGCGGGGAAGATCTACGAGGCAGCAGAACGACGGAAAGATTGCTATCTAAGTAACTCCGATTGCGGCTTACACGTCTGTGCTATTTGCCCACCAACGCCAACTTAGTCAAGTTACCCGAAGACGGTGAATCGCTGAAGGCGATGGTGAGCGCTGCTGGTGGAGCGCGACGCTGAAAAGCAGCAGGCCGTGGAACAACGGCGGCGGGCCGAGAATGTGTACATTGACAATCTGCGCTTGCAGGTCGAGCTGGCCCGCTACAAGAAGTGGTATAACGGCCCCGGGCCGACCGGCTGGGGACGCCGGGGGAACTGGCCCAGCTACTGCTCAGCTTCGCCGAGACGCTCGATCACAAGCCGGTCCACCCGGATGATGTTCCCGCGCAGACCGAACCGGAAGCTGGACTACGGCGGGTCCACCGGCGCAAGGGTCGCCGCCATCTGGCGAACTTCGACAACCTCCCGGTCACGACCGAGGTGTACGAGTTGCATGGCGCCGAGCGGGCCTGCCCGGGCTGCAGCGGCGAGCGCCGGGAGATCGGCCAGCAGGAGAGCTGGCAGATCGAGTACATTCCGGGACGCTTCGAGCGCATCCATCATGTGCGCAAGAAGTATGTCTGCCCGGCTTGCGAGACCAGCGGCGAGAACCCGTGCATCGAGGCGGCGGCCAAGCTGGAGACGGCGATCGAGAAGGGACTGGCCGGACCGGGGCTGCTCAGCCACATCGTGACCGGTAAGTTCAGCGACTATCTTCCTCTCTATCGGCTGGAAGAGATCTTCGCCCGGCAGGGGTTCGAGATCTCGCGGGCCACGCAGTCGGTCTGGTGCGGGGACGTGGCCGACCGGGTCGAGCTGGTCTATGCCTTTATGGCGGACCAGGTCCGGGCGTCGCACGTGGTGGCGACTGATGACACGGTCATGCCGATGCTCAGTAAGGAGAAATGCGCCAAGGCGAGGATCTGGGTTTATGTGGGGGACACGGCTCATCCCTATAACGTTTTCGACTTTACGCTGAGCCGGGGCCGGGATGGTCCGAAGTATTTTCTGCAGGGTTACAATCAGGTTCTGCTGGCCGACGGCTACGGCGGCTATGACGGCGTGGTCGCCGGCAACGGCATCGTGCGCGCCGGATGCTGGGCGCACCTGCGCCGCAAGTTCATCGATGCGGAGAAGGCGGCGTCGGAGATCGCGCGGGAGGCGATTGCATTGGTGCGCGCACTGTATGCGGTCGAGAGGGAGGCCAAAGAAGCTTCCGTCGAAGAGCGGCTCCGGCTGCGCCAGGAGCGGTCTGCGCCGGTGCTGGCCGAGTTGCGCGAGAAGCTGCTTATCTGGAAGGAGCAGTTACTTCCCAAGCATCCCATGGCAGAGGCGGTCGGCTACGCCCTCGCTCAGTGGAAAGAACTGAATGTGTTCTGTACCGATGGCGCCGTCGCGATCGATAACAACATCAGCGAGCGCGAGATGAAACGTGTCGTGCTGAACCGGAAAAACAGCCTCTTCGTCGGCAATGCGCGGGGCGGCCGCACGGCGGCCATCCTGGCCAGCCTCACCTCGACCTGCCGGCGGCATGAGATTGACCCGCAGATCTACTTCACCCGACTGCTCAACAACCTACCGCTCGTTGCCGAACGTGATCTGGCCGCTGGCTGCCCGACCGATGTAAACTCGATCAGATGGCAAGGCTCACCAAGATGCAAGAAGGCACCGAGGCCTCGGCGGTCACCCAAATCCGGCCATTGATGGTCACCTGAAAACCGGCCAAGGGGAGGAACACTCAGGACATTAGTTCAGGCGGGGCGTTAGGCTCCGTCCTTGTGAGCAATGTCTTGAGCGAAGAAAAGCAGAAGCAGGTGATTGCGCTGGGCCAGCTCGGCTGGACCTTGCGCCGCATCGAGAAGGAGACCGGGGTTCGCCGCGAAACCGCGGCCGGATACCTGCGATCGGCCGGCGTGACGATTCGCCCGCCGGGACGCTGGGGCCGCCTTCCGCCGGCAAAACCGGCCATAGAGGTGACCACCGACCCCGCCGGTAGGGCAACAGCAACTCCGGCCAACGAGGGCGGAGTGACCGCCGACCCGGAAGCGCCAAATCCGGCCAACGGACCGGCTCAGGTGACCGCCGGGCCGGAGGCACCTCGGCCGGCCCGAAACCCATCCGCCAGCGCCTGCCTGCCGTTCCACGAGTTGATTGAAGCCGACCTGGCCAGGGGCCGCAATGCCATGGGAATCTGGCAGGATCTGGTGGACCGCTCCGGCTTCACCGGGGCCTACGAGAGCGTCAAGCGCTACGTCCGGAAACTTCGCGGCGCCCGGGCTCCGGAACCCTGCGCTGTCATCCTGACGCCCGCCGGCGAGGAGGCTCAGGTTGATTACGGCTCCGGCCCCATGGTCCGCGATCCGCACAGCAGTAAGTACCGCCGGACTCGTCTCTTCGTCATGACCCTCGGCTACAGCCGCAAGTCGGTTCGGCTGCTGGTGTTCGAGTCGAGCGCACAGATCTGGGCACAGTTACATGAGCGGGCGTTCCGGCGGCTTGGTGGCAGCGTGCGGGTGGTCGTGCTCGACAACCTCGCCGGGGGTGTACTCAAGCCCGACATCTACGATCCCTCGCTGAACCCGCTGTACCGCGATGTGCTGGCCCACTACGGGGCGATTGCTCTGCCCTGCCGCGTCGCCGATCCCGACCGCAAAGGCAAGGTCGAATCCGGCGTTGGCCACGCCCAGAGGACACCCTTGAAGGGACAACGCTTCGAGAGCATCGAGGAAGCCCAAGCGTATCTGGACCACTGGGAACAGAAGTGGGCCGACACCCGCATCCACGGCACGACCAAGCGCCAGGTGGCCGCCATGTTTGCCGAAGAGAAACCCTCGCTGCAGGTTCTGCCGCTGGAGCCGTTTCGCTATTACCAGTACGGCGAGCGCACCGTGCACTTGGACGGCTGCGTCGAAGTGGAAGCGGCCTACTACAGTGCGCCGCCGCGATGGATCGGCCGGCGAGTCCATGTGCAGTGGAATTTACAATGGGTGCGGCTGCTGGACACGGCCACCGGACAACTGCTGCGCGAGCATCTTCGTGAGCAGCGCGGCCGCCATCGGATTCACGACGAGGACCGGCCGCAGCGCACTCCTCTGGGCACGCTGCAGGTGCTGGCGCAGGCCGAGAAGGCCGGCACGAACATCGGCGCCTTCTCTAAAGCCATGCATCGCGAGCAAGGGCAGGTCGCCGTACGCCGGATCCAGGGCCTGTTGTCGCTCCAGAAGAAGTACGGCGCCGCCCGGGTGGACGAGGCCTGTGCCATGGCGCTGGAAATGGAGATCGCCGACTTCCGCTTCGTGCGCCGCTACCTGGAGCGCAATCTACAGCCCGCCTTGAGCTTGCGCCAGGTCGATCCGCTCATCCGGCAACTCTCGCTCTACCGCGACCTCATCCAGGAACGCACCGACTCACCCCACAACAACTCACCCCACAATCAGGAGACAAACGAATGAACCTCGCCGAACTACAGCGCGCCCTGCACCAGCTTCGTCTGGGCGGCATGGCCGCCGTGCTGGAAACGCGCCTGCACCAGGCTCAGGCCGAGCCGATGGCCCCCATCGATCTGATCTCATGCCTGGTGTCTGACGAACTAACCCGACGCAGCGACCGGCTGCTGGAACGCCGCCGCAAACAGGCCGGCTTCCGGGATACCGGCAAAACACTCGACAACTTCGACTTCACGTTCAATCCCAAGATGAACCGCAGCCTGGTCTTCGATCTGGCCGCATGCGGGTTCATCGCCAAACGCGACGACGCCTTGTTCCTCGGCCCGGGAGGCACCGGCAAGAGCCACCTGGCCCAAGCCATCGGGCAGGCCGCCATCCTGCAAGGCTATCGGGTGCTCTACCGGGAGACCCATCTGCTCTTGGAGGAACTGGCTGAATCCGTCGTCGAGGGAACGCGCAAGCAGTACATGGACACCCTCGCCACGATTCCCCTGCTGATCATCGATGACTTCGGTATGCGCAAACTGCCACTCACCGCCGCCGAGGATCTGCTGGAGATCGTGATGCGCCGTTACGAGCGCGCCAGCACCCTGCTGACCTCGAATCGTCCAGTCGAGGACTGGGGCAAGTTACTCGGCGATACCGCCTCGGTCGGCTCGATGCTCGACCGCCTCCTGCATCACGGACATGTTCTCAAGTGCGGGCCTCGTAGCTGGCGCACCAAAACCACCGCGGCCGAGGAGCGCGCATGAGACCGCTCGGGGGCTTTGCCCCTGCGACCCTAGGATTTATCGCTTTCCTGCCTCCCCTGGCTCAGTGCCGGAGGCGAGCTTCGCCCGCCTCCGCAGGGTTAGGCCCCGGAATCGGCGCTCGGGTTCCATCCCTGGAGAGCCCTGTCTTCCGTCCGGTCTCGCTCAGTCTGTCTCAACTCCGGCCACCCCGCCTAAAAATCTCTTGCCAACTTACACCGAAGTCGGGTAAAAAGGATCTGTTCTGAGTGTCTCCGTTGGCCGGTTTTGAACTAACCACCTATGGCCGGTTTTGCGGTGACCGCCGAGGCCGAGGCGGGTTCATAGAACCTGTGGTTCACGTAACGGACACAATGAAGACACTCAGAACAGATCATTTTTACATGGCTAATAGATGATTTGGTAAGCGAGTTTTGAGGCCGACTTTTCGGAGCTAGGCAGCGAACGTTGTGAACGGATATATTAGGTCGTAGCCTGCTTGGATCGTAGGTTCCAGCGTGCTATCAGCGTTGAGGGCCGAGTCAGTTCCTTTTGACCGAGCCTTCCAAAACGGGCTTTCGCTCGGCTCTTCGTGAGCCGAAATTGGGTCTCGGTGAGCCCCATCTCAGCGCAGATCTGCTCCATCGTTTGCTCCTGCAGATAATACCGGACCAGGATCTCCCGGTCGCGATTGGGCATCTCCCTCAGCACACGGAGCATGAGTTTTGATCGTTCCTGTCGCGAGGCCTGCTCCTCAGGGTTCGCTCCCTGGTCGGACACGGTGTTTATGACACCCTCTAGGTCGGCCTCGCCGTGCCGTTGGTGGACGGCCTTGTCGATGGAAGCGAAAACCTGACGTTGAGCGATCACGCGAACGAAGCCCATGAGCCGCGCCGGTTCTCGGAGCATGCCCTGATGGATGGCAGTCAGAACGGCTTCAAAGATGTCGTGTACCTTGTCATCCAAGTCTTGATACCCAAGTCGACGCGCGACGAAGTATCGAATTCCGCGGTTGATCACCTGATAGAGCTCTTCGGAAGCTGCCTCTTCTTGCGCCCGTATGCGCGCCACCACGGTGGCCCAGTAGTCTAGAGACTTGCAGCATTCAGTCCCAGACCTGGAGTCTAAAGATTCGGTCGCAATCGGCGGCTGCGTTTGGGGGAGGTGGGGCGTTGCCATCATCAGTGATTGCTCCTTTTCACTCAATTCGGAGAACCAGTTCTACTTCTTCGCTTATGGGAATCCTGCGAAAGACGAGAACTTGTCTCGACCTGCATCCCATCTCCAACATTCACTCACCCGCCGAACGAAACGCCGACACGCACGATTCGCTCGAGAGTCGACGCCGCGTTGGCCCGACGTTGTGAACGACGTCAGATTCGGACCTTGAAACGGTCGCTATCTCCGATCTCGAAGATGGTGTGTAGAAGATGCTGCGTCTAAAGCGAGACGCGGATCACGGGGAACTAACCGTACCCAGCCTGAGATGCCTACGGGATAAACGTACCATGGACTAGGGTTCTTGTCCAGTACTTCCAGTACTACTATTCAAAAAATTCCCATTGACAAACGAGATTTATCTCGAAGTGTTATTCGTAATACTGTCGAGACGGCACCCATCCCGTTTCGGCCACGGTGACCACGTTCAATCGGCGTTCGGGTAGTTACCTTGCATACACTGAGCGTGATTGTATTCTGAAGCAACTCCGCGTGTGCGCATCCAAGACACCGTAATCGTTGGCCAAATTGAAGTAAGCGAATCTGGATCGAGAGCTCGGTGTTTCAGGCGCCCTTCGTACCCGAGGAGTTCAGAGTCGGCAGCGGGCTGAGCGGCAATAGGATCCACGGTCGGTTACCGACGTCCGATTCGAGGCGCCCGTATGGCGTGTGCCTGAAAATTGTTGTCGATCACGTAAAAACGTAGAAATCTGAACATCAGCCGGCGCGCCGCATACGGGAGGATGACCACCAACGCCGCAGAATAGACGGAAACGGGCTAATCCAACGGCTGAAGCGGCCACAAGTCCGACATTGGCAGAGTCCCGGTAGGGCCGATGACGCGACAGGTGCCGGTGGAGGACAACCTTGACCATTCACGCCGAGGTTTCCGTGGCGCTCCCGATACTGTCGTTGGCGACAGCGGCGGGCGAGGCGACCTCGTTCGACCGCTTGGTAACGCTGGTCAGCTTCGCGGTGGTGCTGGCGACGAACCGCATCACGGCAAGCGGTGCTGCAGTACTGCTGGCCAAAGTCACAATTGATGCAGATCGGGAAGATAGCGCGACATTCGGGAGAGTCACACACTCTGAGACGAAAAACGGGTCCCGTCCCGCGAATCACTCGGCGCACTGCGGCATTATGCCTGATTCGATGATCGGACGGATGCCTCCGTGCCGCGGGATGATTTCGCTGGTGCCGGTCCGTGTCCAAGAAACTACGTTGTTAGGTGATCGCCTACAAAAACGCCCTGCCCGTCAGCTGACGGGTTGGCGCTCGGACGAATATGGGCCGGCGATCGCTGAGTTCTCTCGATCTACTCCGATCTAACAGCCGACAAGACCAACCTTGCGAGATCGTCGGCAATCTCGGAAAGATCCGCTTCTCGCGCCGGCAACCGCAATCGGGAGCTAAGCCTGAGAACATTGGATAAGTTTTCTTCCAAGAATTCTAGGCAACGTGCCGGTCCAGACTCCTCGACCACGGACAAGAGAAACCTTTCCGCTTCCCTAAGAAACTCCTGTTGGTCTTCGTCTTGGACGAATTGATATTCCCGGGCCATTCGGATCTGGATCTGGTTCGTGTCTGGATCGTACAGGATGAAGCCAACCAGCGTTGGTGGGTCATCTGGGCTATGCCATTCCAAGAGAGCAAGTTCTTGAGCCATGGAAGTATGGAAGCGCAGGTGACATTCGCTTCATCACCATTATGCCTATGTTCCCTCGGGCAACTCTGAGTCGCATCAGGACCCAGCTTGGAAACGCTGTTTGGCGTAGCGCGAGGGGTAGATAGGGCTCATTCAAGTGTGAACTCACTCACATGGCCAACTGGCCTAGCTTACCCTGCCGGCTGATCAGGCTCTCGGCAAGTAGCTGAAGCTGCGGGCGTTGGCCCGTGTTGACCCAGCAGTCAGGAACTTCCGCAAAGGTGGCTCGGATCTCCTCAGGCCGTAAATCGGCTAACTTTCTAATCCATGGTCTGAGCCGCGGTCCAAACGACAGTCCTTTGTTCAGACCTAACATACTCCATTCGTTTCGTGGTCGGAGGCTCAAACCCCCGGCAGGAAATTCCCAGCGTGACCCGCCAAACAACCCCGCGTGGTCGATCACGGTTGCCACCCATCCGCCACCCTCACGGTGGAACACAGCGTGCCGCATCACGCTTTGTCCGGCCCACGCGTCGAAGACGAGCGTGCCCAAAAGCTCGTAGAGGTTGGAGACACGGTGCGCTAACTGAATTGGAATGAAGTCGTAGATGGCCTTCTGATCCGGATTAACCGGGTAGGAAATCGCAGCACCAACCACATCGGCATCGTCTGTATCGGGATCTGGCCTCCGATCATCACGGAGCCGGAATTCGGAATAAACATCTCTCGGAATTTCAATTGGCTCAACGCTGGCTGATCGAATTTCGAGTAGACCGAGAAGGCGGCTTCCAAGCCACTCGTTTATGAGTCTCTGAGAGCCCGTCTCCGGATGTGAACGCTTGACAGCGTACCACCGGCCATCGTTGGCAATAGCCCTTGCCGACCGCGAAGTATTGGTCAGCCAACGCGTAAACCGCACTACCCGCAGCGGCGGACGCTTATATTCGGGGCTGCCACGACCCGAGAGTGGCGAGGTGAGGCTTTCCGTTCTCGTTATATGCATGACGTGAATCATAAGAGTGGTCTTAGAATCTAGATACTCTCGCTTACCTAGGTCATTGCGTGTACTTCGATGAAACGGAATCGATGATTTCCTGTATTTGTAATCTGAAGCTACGATGGCCTGGGAAATGTTGGTTACTATTCGTACGCGGAATTGTCTTCCACAATGAATCAAACACCTCGCCAGCACGCACTTTTGTCGGCCTAGGTGAACACGTTCGCGACGTCGGGCAAGTTCTCCGTTCGCTATCACCATGACGAATACCGCCGAGCAAACGAGATAGCCCCATCTGCTGTAGCGGTCGAGGTAAAGTGTTCATAAGAAGTACTGCTCAGGCGCGCCCCCAAGACAATGTCATCGATCATGGTCAGGCTTCCACGGCGACGTGCCGCCTCAAGTTCTATATTTGGTTTGGCTTTCTTGAAACCTCCGAGGTCTTCGGGATAGTTTGGTATTTCCTGACCGGAGTGACTTTCGCCACGAGGCGGTACGTTTGCCGCCTTGGGCGTGAGCATGACTCCGGAGGGGCTGTCTGCCGCGTTTCAGACCGCACAGATTCACGGATGGCACACTGCAGTCCGTCTAGAGTCTCTTGTAGTTCGTCGGAGAACAGGCGAAAAGGCGGTCCCGCCGTGGCGAGCGCTCGTAAGCTCAGCTTTTGTCGTGGGTCTACTGCTCACGGTAGCCATGGCAGTTGCATGGGCCAGCACCGCGATTCAAACATTCATCGACAATCTGGCGTATGGCCTCCCCGGGGTATTCCGAGACGCTATGCTCTCGCTGGCAGTTGAGATGCTGCCCGCAATGGATCCGTTCGTATAGTGGGTAAACTCGTTCGGGCAGGGATGGAAACGCCCAGTCATCGTCGCGACAGTTACGCTCGGCATTTCTCAAGGCCAGCAGGACACGAGTAGCGGCTCGTTTCTGCGGTGCGTGTCGGACTGTTTCCCGTCACCAAACCCGAAGTACGAGTCGCGCACCGCTCTCGGCACCGCCCTCGACAGTCAGCGTCGCGACGTCATCCATACCTGCGAGGCAGAGTGCGTCCCAAACTGTTTTAGATCGACATTGGCGCTCTGCCCAGTAGCGCCTCTGTCGCGACTATCTGGAGTGCTTGTGGATCAAACTGAATTCCCGCGCCCGGGTCGTTTTTGAATTTTCGCAGCTCGATAAGATCCGCGTCCGTGATTCCGTTGACGACTACAGTTCCGCTATTTCTTGACATGATTCCCTCCTACGGCGCATGGCCGTTTTTCAATCTAACCGAGTCCCTAACAGAGACCCTACTACTCTCAAGTGCTTCGAAGCCAGCTAGCCCTGAACTAGAGCTCAGGTAATTGCGGGTTACGATAGCCATACTGATCTGTTCGCCGCGGTGAACGCAAGATCGAGCTGTCGGACAGCACGCTGGAAGAAGTTCAACGCTCTAATGCCCCTCTGAGTGGTCCCATCGTTTGATCGGAATTACCCGGGGGCCAGTCATCGTCTGGTCAGTGGTCTTTAATTGAGACGCTCCATGGACACGAGAAATATCTGCTCGGACCTTGTGGGTAGACGCCTCCGACGCGACGGTATCGTTGTGTATACTTGTAACTTGCCGCCGTTTCTGTGATTGGAGTTCCGGATCGGCGACGTCGACGTACATGGGACTCCGCAAAACGACCTGGCCGGAGCTGTTGACGCCGTCGACTTCCTAATAAACCACTCGCCGCGGCACAGCCGGAATGTCAACTACGCATCCGCTCGCGCAGGCTGTATCGACTTGCGTTTCCGACGCAAAGGCAAATGGCGTACCGTTGGTGGTGCATGCTTCTTGTCTTGTCGTGCAGAAGAATCTGGCCGGCGGGCCGTTCTCCGCGTAGCCGAAGCGGATCCGCACGCTCGCCATTCCCGCCATCGGCTCAATTGGCACAGGAATTTGCACGAACTGACCAAGGTTCTCTGGAGTTCCGGTCGGCCACGGAGGAAGCTTCACGGCGAACATCGTGTTCGCTACGCCTTCCACCCACGGCGTCCACGTAATCGCCCAACTGCCGTCCGGCGTGGCCCTCATATTTTGG
>JAJYCN010000185.1 GCA_021778335.1 Acidobacteriota bacterium
CGCGGACGCCCGGCCATCCGCATCATCCCCGTCACCGGCGGCGCGGCCCAGGTCATCGCCAGCGGCCGCGGCGCCATCGACTCCATCACCCTTTCAAACGACGCCAAGACGATGGTCTACGCCGAGCAAAGCGGATCCAGTCCCGCCGAAATCTACCGCATCTCCTCCTCCGGAGGAACGCCGCAGCCGCTTACGCACTTGAACGACGCCCTCCTCGCCTCCTACAACCTCAGCCCCTACGAGGAATTCTGGGCCGACTCCACCGACGGCGCCAAGGTCCACAGTTTCCTCCTCAAACCACCTGGATTCACACCCTCCAGGAAATACCCCGCCATCGTCCTCATCCATGGCGGCCCCGAAGACGCCTGGGGCGAGGAATGGACCTACCGCTGGAACGCCCAGGTCTTCGCCGGCGCCGGCTATGTCGTCTGCATGCCAAACCCCCGTGGCTCCGTCGGATACGGCCAGAAGTTCAGCGAAGACATTATGGCCGATTGGGGTGGCAAACCGTACGACGACATCCTCGCCGTCACCAACTCGCTCATCCAGCTCCCCTACGTCGATGCCGACCGTCTCGCCGCGGCCGGCGGATCCTACGGCGGCTATATGATCGACTGGATCCTCGGCCACACAACCCAGTTCAAAGCCCTCGTCTCCCACGCCGGCGTCTACGACCTCCAAAGCATGGCCGGAGCCACCGAAGAACTCTGGTTCCCCATCTGGGAGTTCCACGGCATGCCCTGGGACAGTCCCGACATCTACGCCAAGTGGTCCCCCAGCAGCTACGTGAAAAACTTCAAGACTCCCACGCTCGTCATCACCGGCGAACTCGACTTCCGCGTCCCCTACACACAGAGCCTCGAACTGTTCACCGCGCTAAAGATGCAGGACGTGCCCGCAAAACTCGTCGTCTTCCCCGACGAAGGCCACTGGGTCCTGAAACCGCGCAACTCCGAACTCTGGTATCGCACCGTGCTCGACTGGATCGGCGAGTGGACCCAAAAATCCCCACGCCCGCCCGCCCGCTAGCGCACAGTGCCGCGCGGCGCCGTTCCGCGCGATCCGTAACCGCGACCGCAAGGGAACGGTGCCGCCCGCACAATTCAAGGGAGTAGCGCTATGCTTGGATCGTGCTGAACGCCCGCAACGTCGTCGAAATTCTGATCTGCGTCGCTGGGGTCACGGCTCTCTTTGCCCTGCACCGTCAGATCGCCGAAGCAATCGAGACGTTTCGAAACAACTTCCCGCGCGGCGGCCCACCAACCCCCATGCACCCATCGGTTGCGGGGGATGACGCTCACCTTCGGCCCGGCTCGCGCAAGCGCACCGCGGCCTGACCGCGCTTCAGTGCCCCAGCGCCACCAGCACGCGCTCGGTAATCTCCTCGATCAACGCCGCCAGTGACGCGTCGAGCGCCAGCGTAATCGCCGCCTTCACCCGCTCCGGGTCCGGGGGAATCCGCTTCGGCGCCTCCACCGGTTCGGCCGACGCGCTCGTCCGCATCCCGTCCACCGCCTCGCCAAACAACCCCCGCGACAACTGCGCCTCGTCCGCCAGCGGCTGAATCGCCTGCAACACCGCGGATGCCTCAAACGGCTTCTTCAGAATCGCGTCGCACCCCGACCGCCGCGCGTCGTCTTCGTCGAACGGCTCGAGCAATCCGGCTGTCAGCACCACCCGCGCATGACGGTAGCGCGTGTCCGTCTTCACCTTCCGGCACAACTCGAACCCCGACACGCCCGGCAGGAACACATCCGCCACCACCACGTCCGGATCGACGTCGTCCAGACGCAGCATCGCCGTCTGCCCGTCCGTAACGCTAACCACCTCGAAGCCCTCCTCGCGCAGGATGCGTTCCCCCATCCTCTGTGCGTGCGGGCTGTCGTCGGCCAGCAGTATCCGCGCCATTCTTATTTCTGCGCTTGCGAGGAACCCGATCCCTGCTCGTTTGAGTTCGTCGCCGTCGCGGGAGCGGCTTGCTGCGTGTCCGCGTTCTTCTGCTTCTTCGACTTCTTCTTTTTCTTCATCGCCGGCATCTGATGATTCATCGGCAGCGGTTCATTGCTCGCTGCCGCCTGGCTCGCCCCCTCCGCCGGCGTCTTCGCCACCTGCGGCGCTTCTCCGGCCTGTGCCGTATTGCCGCCCGATGCCGCCTGTGCGTTTGTCCCGGCCTGTTGCCCGCCCAACCGTGCATCCGGCTTCGTATCGAGCGCCGAGTTCGCCCCTACCTGCGATACCGTAACGTCGCCGTTGAATCCGCCCGTACCCGCGGCGCCCGCCGGCATCGGCACGCTAACCGGCACCGTCGGCTGCACCGTCGACATCGAAGGCGTCCCGTTCTGCGCCGCGTGCGTGAAATCCGGACCGCCCGCCATGAACCCGAATGTCTTCCGCATCAACCCCAAGCGCACCGGATGCTCCTGGTCGAATTTCATCCGAGCCAGCGCCGCCGGGTCCGCCTGCGGAACCGGCAACTCCATCGCCTCCAATTTCGACTTCGCGTCCGCGGCATAAGAACTCAGCGGATATTCGCGCACAATTCGGCCATAAGCGTCGCCCGCCTTCGTCCGGAACCGGTTCCCCATCCGGGAATACGCATCCCCCAGCAGCCAGAGCGCTTCGTCCGACTTGCTGTACAGCGGATACTGATCCACCAGCCGCGAAAACCGGTTCGCCGCCGCCGGATTGCTCCCCTTCTTGTAATAGAAAAATCCCGTCCGGAATTCGCCCTCCGCGATTCCTTCCTGAATATTCCGCAGCCGCTGCGCCGCTTCTTTCGCATACCGGCTGTTGGGGAACTGCACCAGCAACTGCCGGCACTCGTCCTCGGCCCGCAGCGCCTGCTGCGCGTCCCGGTCCGGCTTCTCCATCTGGTTGTAATGGATCATGCACACCCGGTTCTGCGCTTCCGCCGACTCTTCCATCGTCGGGTAGAACAAGATGAAGTCCTTGTACTCGGCCTCGGCCTGCGCGTAGCCGTGCGCGCCGCCCTCGCGGTACCAGCTATCGGCGATCGCCAACTTCGACTTCGCCAGATACTCGCTCTGATCGTAGGTGTTGATCAGCGTGTTCAGCGTGATCCGCGCCACTTCGTAGCGGCCGTGCTCGATGTCGTCGATCGCCTTGTCGAACAGCACCTTGTCCGGCTGCTTGCTGTCGTTGGCGATCGGATGCTCGTACTTCTTATGCCGCCAACACGAAGACGCCGGCAGCCCCACCGCCAGGACCGCGATCAATTGCACTCGTTGTTTTCGGGAAAAGACCATGACTCCACTTCTCTACACTTTGAACTCGCTCATCACCGGCTGACTCACTATCCCGGCAAGCGGCGAAGCGCTCTCCGGCACTCTCGCCATTTAACCAGATTCCACCCCTCAAACGCGAACGCCCGCGCCCTCCACCGCAATCCGCTTCAACTCAGCATACGCCGCTCCGGGGTCCTCGCTGTGAAAGATCGACGACCCTGCTACCAGCCAGTCACAGCCGGCCTGCACGATCTCGGCCGCGTTTTCCTTTCCCACGCCGCCATCGATCTCAATGCGGAAGTCTAAGCCCCGCTTGGCCCGGATCCGGTCCAACACGGAAATCTTCTCCAAGGTATAAGGCAGGAACTCCTGCCCGCCAAATCCCGGATTAACACTCATCACAAGCACTTGCTCGGCCACATCGAGCACATGCTCCAGCGTCCCGACCGGCGTCGCCGGATTGATCACCACACCGGGCGCCGCTCCTTCCGAACGGATCATCCGCAGCGTCCGGTCCAGATGCGGGCACACTTCCTGGTGCACCAGCACATGGTCCGCTCCAGCCTCGATGAACAACGGAGCATACCGGTCCGGATCCGTAATCATCAGATGCACGTTCAGCTTCATCCGTGTAACCTTGCGTACAGACGCAACCACCGGCGTCCCCAGGCTGATGTTCGGTACGAAGTGCCCGTCCATCACGTCCACGTGCAGAATCGTCGCCCCGCCCCGTTCGACACTTCGGATCTGCTCGCCCAGACGGGCAAAGTCAGCGGCGAGAATCGACGGTAAGATCTCGGGCATGGGACTCATCTTGCAGCCACGCAGTCCGGGTACGGGCCGCCTCCGGCGCAATCCAATAACTCGTCTTCATTATCGCAAAAGCAGTCCCCCCTGCCACTTTTTTATCATTCGCCAATTTTCCGCCGTCCCACTTCCCCTATCTCCTTGATACAAGAGCCTGATTCCCACCGTATTCCTCTCCTCAACCCATTGGCCCTCTTTTTGCCTACCGAATTCCCGTATGCTCGATGCCGCCTCCTCCCAAATCGCCCGGTACATGGACCTGCTCAGTGCCCGGCAGAACCTGGTCGCATCCAACCTCGCCAACATCGACACGCCCGGCTATCACACGCAAGACATTGATTTCGCGGCAGAAATGCAAAATGCCTCGAGCGCGGATCCACCCCATGTCCTCGAGGTGCAGGGCCTTCCCGTCCGTAACGACGGCAACAATGTCAGCCTCGAACGTGAAACCCGCCTACTTTCGGAGAACGCCATGAAGTTCCGCATCGCTGCCACTTTGGAACTCTCGCATCTCAAATTGAAACGCATGGCGATCCACGACGGGAGTCCCACCGCATGAGTCTGTTCGGTGCTCTCGCCGTCAGCGGTTCCGGCATGGACGCACAGCGTACCCGCGCCGAACTGCTCGTTCAGAACCTGGCCAATGCCGAAACAACCCGCACGCCGGAGGGTGGCCCGTATCGCCGGAAGGACGCCGTCTTCTCCAGTTCCTCGGTCGATCCCTCTTTCGACGACGAACTCGGCGCCGCTTCCGGGGAACAACCCGTCGGCGTCTCCGTCAGCGACGTCGTCACCGACATGCGTGCTCCGGAACGCCGGTATATGCCCGGCCATCCCGACGCCGATAAGGACGGCTACGTTCTCTTTCCCAACATCAATCCGGCCGAAGACATGGCCGACCTCATCGGCGCCAACCGGGGCTACGACGGCAACATCGCCGCCATCGCGGCGGTAAAAGACATGATCAGCCAATCGATCCAGATGCTCAGCGCCTGACCGCTCCCTTCCACCTCGCCATGTCCATTCCCATCCAGCCCATCCAGCCGCCCTCGCTGGCCCCGCAAGTGGCCGATGCCCCCGCCCCCAGCCCGTCCGGCCCGGCCAACCAGGGTTCCAGCCTGTTTGAAAACATGCTCGGCAATGCCTCGTCGAACGTACAGGACCTTACCCAAAAGGCCGACACCGCCGTGGCTCGCTTCCTCAACGGGCAAGGCGGCGAGGTCCACCAGGTCGCTCTCGCGGTCCATCGCTCGGAAATCGCGATGGAGACCTTCATGCAAATTCGCAACAAACTAATCGGCGCTTATCAGGAAGTCATGCGTATGCAGATCTAGGAACCCGGCATGGACCAAATCAAGCGCCTCCTCGACTCCCTCTCCCTCAAGCACAAGATCACCATCGCCGCCGCCGCGCTCGCCGCTTTCGCCGCGCTCTACAGCCTCGTCCATTGGCAAACCGAGCGCGATTACAAGCCTCTCTACACGGACCTCGCCCCCGAAGACGCCGGCCTCGTCCTCGCCAAGGTCCGCGAATCCGGCGTGCCCTACCGCATCGGCGACGGCGGCGCATCGGTCCTCGTTCCTTCCGCCAAGGTCAGCGAGCTCCGCCTCCAGCTCGCCGCCGCCGGAATCCCCAAAAGCGGCCGGATCGGATTTGAAATCTTCGACAAAACCAACTTCGGCGCCAGCGACTTTACCGAACAGGTCAACCTCCACCGCGCTCTCGAAGGCGAACTCGAACGAACCATCATGTCGATTTCCGCCATCGATCAGGCCCGTGTCCACATCACCTTCGCCAAGGACTCCATCTTCACCGACGAACGCCAGCCCGCCAAGGCGAGCGTCCTGGTTAAGCTCCGGCCCGGCGCGCGCCTCGAACCCCAGAACGTGGTCGCAATCGGCAACCTCGTCGCCGGCGCCGTCGAGGGCCTTTCCCCCGACGCCGTCAACGTCGTCGATATGCGCGGCAACCTCCTGAGCCATCCCAAGCCGTCCGGCGCCCCGGACGATCCCGCGCCTTCCGGTGCCGCCATCGAGTACAAACAGGCGGTCGAACGCGACCTGACCAACAAAATCGCCGCCACGCTCACCCCCCTGCTCGGCGACGGCAAGTTCCGCGCCGGCGTCTCGGCCGATGTCGACTTCTCGAGCGGCGACCAGAGCGAGGAAACCTTCGACCCCACCAAATCCGTCATGACTTCCTCGCAAAAAACCGAGGACATCACCGGCGGCGGCGCCAGCCTCGGCGTCCCCGGCACCGCCTCCAACCTGCCGAGTCCCCCCGCGCGTCCGGCGAGCGCCCGCACCGCCACCGCGCGCCGCACCGAGAACATCAGCTACGAAACCAGCCGCGTCGTCCGCCGCATTCATCTTCCGCAAGGCACGGTCAAGCGCCTGTCGTCCTCCGTGCTGGTCGACTACGCCGTCCGCTGGCAGGGCTCCGGCGGCAAAGCCAAACGCGTGCTCGACCCGCCCTCGGCCGAAAAACTCAAATCCATTCACGACCTCGTCGCCGCCGCCATCGGCTTCAACGCCGCCCGCGGCGATGAACTCGTCATCGAAGCCTTACCCTTCGAATCCACCGTCAATCCCGAACAACTCGACACCGCCCCCGCCGCGAGACCATCCAACCTTCCCCCCTGGCTTGAGAATCTTCTCGCCGGAAAGAACTACATCTTGGTGGGCGTCCTCGCCGCCGCCGCGGTGCTGCTCGCCGCCATCGTCGCCGTTGTCTTCCTCCGCTCGCGCAAGAACCATGCCGCTCCGGATCGCCCGTATTATCCCGGCCAATTGCCCGCCCCCGGTGGCCTCGTTCCCGCCCAAACCTACGCCGCCGCCTCCGGCGACGATCCGGCCGAACGCGTCAGCAAAGAGATGGAAGCCAAGCTCGCCGAACAGCAGGCGCTGCGGGAAAAGCAGGCCCAGGACGTCTTGAACTCTCTCAAATTGCCCCAGGTCTCCACCAAGAAAACCGAGGTCCTCGCCAAGCACGTCGCCGAAGAAGCCAAAAAGGACCCCGCCGTCACGGCGCACCTCATTCGCACTTGGCTTCACGAAGGAGAGGCCTGATCCCGGCTTCCCGCTCCTGATCCCGCATGCCCACCGTCGACCAATCCGACAGAACCCAATCCGCAAGAATGCGCGGAGTCCGCAAAACCGCCATCCTGCTCGTGCTGCTCGGCGACCAGATCAGCGGCCAGATCCTCAAAGAACTCACCGACGAAGAAGTCGACATCATCAGCCGCGAAATCGCCCGGCTCAACGGCATTCAGACCCAGGATGCCGAATCCGTGCTGCAGGAGTTCTACGAGATGAACGTCGCCCAGTCCTACATGCTGGCCGGCGGCATCGACTACGCGCGCAAAATGCTCCAAAGCGCCTTCGGCCCCGAGCACGGCAAACGCATGCTGGACCGGCTCGTCAAGGTCCTCGGCGCCGACGCCGCCAGCTTCGACGCCCTCCAGAAGGCCGACCCGCAGCAGTTGGCCAAATTCATCCACAATGAACACCCCCAAACCATAGCCCTCGTGCTCAGCCACCTCAACCCCAGCCAGGCCGCCAATCTCCTCTTCTCCCTCCCGCCCGACATGCGCGCCGATGTCGCCCTCCGCATGGCCAACCTCGACCAGATCTCCCCGGAAATCATCTCCAAAATCGCCGTCATCATCGGCCAGAAACTCAAAGCCCTCGGCGAATTCAGCCGCGAAGCCTACGGCGGCGTCCGCGCCGTCGCCGAGCTGTTCAACCGGCTCGACTCCGGCACCAGCAAGGAGATCCTCGACTCCATCGACGAAATCGACTCCGGCCTCGGCGCCACCATCCGCCACCTCATGTTCGTCTTCGACGACCTGCTCCTGCTCAGCCCCGAAGCCATGAAGGAAGTCCTCGGCAAGGCCGACCGCAAGATCCTCACCGTCGCCCTCAAGGGCACCAGCGACCAGCTCAAGAACCAGTTCTTCGCCGCCATGAGCCAGCGCGGCTCGGAAATGATGAAGGAAGACATGGACGCCATCGGCCCGATCAAGCTCAGCGAGGTCGAGGCCGCTCAGCAGCAGATCATCGCCGTCGTCCGCCAACTGGAAACCGACGGAGTCATCAGCCTGAAGGGAGCCGTCGGCGAACAATATGTCGTCTAAGATCCTCCGTTCCGCCGACGCCCGCGCCGAGCCCCTTCCCTGGCGCAAACTCACCCCGGCCGGCGCCCGCCCCGATTCGGTCTCCGCCCAGCCCGCTCCCGCAGCCCCGCCCACCGAGCAACAGGAACGCGAGTTCTCCCGCCGCGTCGAGGAAGCCCATCGCCGCGGCTTCACCGAAGGCGAAACCCGGGGCCGCCAGGCCGCTTCCCAGCAGCTTCAGCCCGTGCTCGACCGCCTCGCCAAATCCTGCGAGGACATCGCCCGCATGGCCCCCCGCGTGCGCCACGAAGCCGAAGCCGACCTCGTCCGCCTCGCCGTCGCCATCGCCCGCCGCATCCTCCGCCGCGAACTGACCGTCGATCCCGAAGCCCTCCTCGGCCTCGCCAAGGCCGCCCTGGCGCGCATCGACGCCCGCGAACTCAAACGCGTCCGCGCTCACCCGGAAGCCGCCGCCTGGCTCAAACCCAAACTCGAATCGGCCGGCCTGCCCGGCCGCGTCGAGGTCCTCGCCGACCCATCGCTCGAACCCGGCGCCGTTCTCTTTGAAACCAGCCGCGGCCTCCTCGACGCCTCCGTCGAAACCCAACTCGGCGAAATCGAGCGCGGCTTCACCGACCTCCTCGGACCCTCAGCATGAGCCTCGCCCCCTTTCTCACCCGCGTCGATCAACTCGATCCCATGCGCTGGAGCGGACGCGTCACGAATCTCGTCGGCCTGCTGGTCGAAAGCGACGGCCCCGCCGCCGCCCCGGGCGATTTCTGCGAAATCCTCGCCGGCGGCGCCCGGCCAATCCGTGCCCAAGTGGTCGGCTTCCGCGACGGCCGCCTCCTCTCCATGCTCCTCGAAGACGTAGCGGGCATCCGCTCCGGTGACCCCATCGTCGCCCGGCCCTCCGCCTCGAAGGTCCCCGCCGGAGCCGAACTCCTCGGCCGCGTCCTCGACGGCTTCGGCCGCCCCATCGACAATCTGGGCCCCCTCATCGCCTCCTCGTCGCAGCCCCTCGACGCGCCCCCGCCCGGCCCGCTCGACCGCGAGCCCATCTCCGAACCCCTCGTCACAGGCATCCGCGCCATCGACAGCCTCCTCACCTGCGGCAAAGGCCAGCGCATCGGCATCTTCGGCGGCAGCGGCGTCGGCAAAAGCACCCTCCTGGGCGCCATGAGCCGCCAGAACTCCGCCGCCGTAAGCGTCATCGCCCTCATCGGTGAGCGTAACCGCGAAGTCCGGGACTTCATCGAGCACGAACTCGGCCCCGAAGGCCTCCGCCGCTCCGTCCTCGTCGTCTCCACCAGCGACCGTCCGGCCCCGCTCCGCATCCGCGCCGCTCACGTCGCTCTCGCCGTCGCCGAACACTTCCGCGATCAGGGCAGCGACGTCCTCCTCGTCATGGACTCCGTCACCCGCCTCGCCATGGCCCAGCGCGAAATCGGCCTCGCCGCCGGCGAACCCCCCAGCCAGAAAGGCTACACCCCCAGCGTCTTCAACCTGCTCCCCAGGATCTTTGAGCGCGCCGGCCGCTTCCGCCGCGGCTCCATCACCGGCTTCTTCACCGTCCTCGTCGAAGGCGACGACCTCAACGAACCCATCTGCGACGCCGTCCGCGCCATCCTCGACGGCCACATCGTCCTCAGCCGCCAACTCGGCGCCCTCGGCCACTACCCCGCCATCGACGTCCTCCAGTCCGTCAGCCGCCTCGCCTCCCGCCTGGCCACCAACGAACAACAATCCGCCGCCCGCAAAATCCGCGAAGCCCTCGCCGACTACGAACGCTCCGAAGACCTCATCAACCTCGGCGCCTACGTCTCCGGCGCCAACCCCCGCCTCGACGCCGCCATCGCCGTCCGCCCCCGACTTCTCGATTTCCTGAAACAGGACGCAGCCCAGCACGCACCCCTCGAAGAAACGCTCTCCCGCCTGGGTGAACTCGCCAAGGCCATTCCATGAAGCGCTTCCACTTCCGCCTGGAAACCGTCCTCCGCTGGCGCGAAGAACAAGCCCGCGGAGAGGAAACCCTTCTGGACCGTCTCCGCCTCGAACTCCTCGCCCACCAGAAGGCGCTCGCCCATGTCGCCAACACCCTCCAGCGCGAGCAACAGGCCGTCCTCGCTTCCCCCCAACTCAACGGAGCCTCCCTCGCCGCCCTCGACACCTTCCGCCGCCGCTCCCATCGCGAATCCCTTCGCATCCAGGCCGCCATCGCCGCCTGCGAGCAGCGCATCGAAAAACAAAAAGCGGCGGTCCGTGAAGCCCGCCGCCGTCACAAACTGCTCGAAAACCTCCGCGGCCGCCGCCACGCCGCCTGGCAAACCGCCTTCGACTTGGAAATCGAACAGCAGGCCGGCGAACTCTTCCTCGCCCGCCACGCCCGCGCTCTCGCTGCTACGAGCCGGCCTGAGCCGATCGAAGAAACTTGAGAAACTCCTGCGGGTCCCGCGTCAGCCCCGGAAACGTCGCAATCACTTTCTCATCCGGCGACAGGATCGCGTAGTACGGAATCGCAATCGTCGAAAACTTATCGTTCTCCAGCGCCTGGTTCTTCTCCGAAGCCGCGTCCAGCCCGTCGGTGAACAACTCCGCCAGCACAAACCCCTTCAGCGCCGCCTGAATCTCCGGCCGCGGCAGCATGTTCCGCTCCATCCAATGGCAGTTCGTGCACGCGTGCCCGCTGAAGTTGACGAGCAGCGGCTTATTCTCCGCCCGGGCCTTCGCTAGCGCGGCGGAATAATCGTCCCGAATCCACTCGGCCTGCTCCGCCGCCGCCGTCCGCCCCGCCGCGCCCGCCGAAGGCGCCGGAATATAAGCGTCCAGTTCGCCCAGCGCGGCCCCGCTCATCCCCGGCGCCAGGCTCAGCGCCAAAATCAAAAACGCCGCCCCGGTCAGCGCCCGCCCCACGCCCACCTTCTCCTCCGCCTTGATCCCTTCCATCTTCAGCAGTCCCAGCAAATACAGCCCCGCCATCGCCAGCAGCACAATCCACGCCGCCAGGAACCGCTCCCGCGTCAGCCAACCCACCTGCAGCGCCTCATTCACCTTGTTCAGATAATTCACCGCCGCCGCCAGCACCAGAAATCCCAGCACCACCTTCACCCGCACCATCCAACCCCCGCTCCGCGGCAGCTTCCGCAGATACGAAGGAAACAGAGCCAGGAAGAAGAACGGCGCCGCCAAACCCGTGGCGAACGACAGCATCCCGAACACCGGCTGCAGCCCCTCGGCCTGCACCGAAGCGACAAACAGCGGACCCACAATCGGCCCGATGCAGGCAAACGAAGTCAGCGTGAACGTCAGCCCCATGATCAACGTGCCCACGTACCCGCCCGCCTCGCTCGCCGCATTCAGCTTCGTCAGCATCCCCGAAGGCAGCGCCAGCTCGAACGCCCCCAGCAGGCTCAGCCCGAACACTACAAACACCGCCGTGATGAACCCGTTCACCCACGGGTTCGACCCCAGAATCACCACCCCGAACGGCCCGGCGATCGCCTTCGCAATCCACCCCAGCCCCGTAAACAGCACAATGATCCCAACGCAGAACAGCAGCGCATGAGCCGCCGCCCCGCTCCGTCCTCCCGTCGC
>JAJYCN010000186.1 GCA_021778335.1 Acidobacteriota bacterium
GTGCTCCATGCCGGCGGTGCGGCCGCTCTGTCAAACGTCGACCTGCTCATCCCGGCGGGCTCCACGGCAGCCATCGTCGGTCACACGGGCAGCGGAAAGACAACTCTCGTTAACCTGATTCCGAGGCTGCTCGACCCTTCCGAGGGCCGCGTGCTGCTTGACGGCCTGGACCTGAGGCATCTGGATCCGGCCGAACTGCGCCGCCAGATCGGCTTCGTCCCGCAGGAGACGTACCTGTTCAGCGCCACGCTCGCCGAAAACATCGCTTGGGGCGTGCCGGGCGCAACGCGGGAACAGATCGGGCAGGCGGCCGCCCTCGCCGGACTCGCCCCGGACCTCGCCGGCTTCCGCCGCGGGCTTGATACCGTGGTCGGCGAACGGGGCCTCACACTCTCCGGCGGACAGAAACAGCGGACCGCCATCGCCCGCGCGGTGCTCCGGAACCCTCGCATCCTGATTCTCGACGACGCGCTTTCGAGCGTCGATACCTTGACGGAGGAGAAAATTCTCCAGGGCCTGGCGGACGTCATGCGCGGCCGGACGACCATTCTCATCTCCCATCGCGTCTCCACCGTACGTAACGCGGACCGGATTTTCGTGCTCGAAGGCGGCGAGTTAGTCGAAAGCGGAAGCCATGCCGAGTTAGTGGCAAGCGGCGGCTACTACGCCGACTTATATCAAAAGCAGTTGCTCGAAGAGGAGTTGGAAGCGATCTGATGCCGGGATGGCTCGTGTTGGCGGCGTGGTTGGCGGCGATGACTCCGCCGGCGGTGGTATCACGCACCGAACCGGTCTATCCCGCGGAAGCCAGGCGCACCGGTTTTCAGGGCGTGATCCTCGTTTGGGTGACCGTCGATGCCCAAGGCAACCCCGGCCAGGCGCAGGTGCTAAACCCGTCCGGCATGGGGCTGGAACGGAACGCGCTCGACTGCGTGCGTCAGTGGAAGTTCCGGCCGGCGCAGGAAGACGGCAAGCCCGTTCCGGGCCATGCCCTCGCCGAGGTGCCCTTCCATCTCGGGCGCAGTTTTTTCATTCAGGCGCCTTCGGCGGCGCAGGCCGAGTACGATACTGCCGCGCGGCTGGTCGGCGGAGGCCCCGAATACCGCGACCCGGAAATCGTCCGCACGCTGCTCGAAACGGCCGCGGCGAATAACTTCCCCGCCGCCGAAACATTTCTTGCGGATTTGTACGCCCGCGGCAAAGTGCTGCCCAAAGACCCCGCGTACGGATTCGAACTCGCGCAGAAGGCCGCTGCAACGGGGTATCCCGAGGCAGAGTTCGAGCTCGGACTCATGTATCAGACCGGGCTCGGCACGCCCCAGGACTTCATACGCGCCTTGAGCTGGTATCGAAGCGCGGCCCGCGCCGGCTCGGCAAACGCAAATCATAACCTCGGGGTAATGTATGAACGGGGGCAGGGCGTGAAGGCCGAGGAGAGCGAAGCGGCGAAATACTTCCGCCGGGCCGCCGAACGCGGAGTCGTTCCGTCCCAGCAGCGGCTCGGCGAAATGTTTCGCGACGGCGTCGGCGTGACGCAGGATGACGCCGAGGCCGCGTTCTGGCTCACGCTGGCCGCCAACCGGGACGACGACGAGGCGGCGCGGGAAGCCGGCGCACTCGCCGTGAAACTCACCCCCAAGCAGGCGCGGCATGTTCAGGCCAAAGTCCGCGGCTGGCAGCCCATTGAATGAGCCGGCCGCGCCGCGCGACGATGGCGCCGCGCGGCGAATCGTGCTCGAGCATGGCTGGAATTCAACCTGCTACCAGATTCTCAACCCCGGCATCCGGCACTGGTTCTCCCCGGCGGGCGACGCCGTGGCGGGCTACGTACGCCGCCATAAGACCCTCGTCGTCGCGGGCGCCCCGGTATGCCGTCCCGAACGGCTCCCGGCCGTCGCCCGGGAATTTGAAGCCGAAGCGCGCGCCTCCCGGCTCCGCGTCTGCTACGTCTGCGCCGAAGAGCGGCTCGGCGCCATCTACAAGGATTCCCCTCGCCATGCGCGCATCGTCCTCGGCGCGCAGCCGGTGTGGGATCCGGCGCGATGGGAAGCCCTGGCCCAGGAGCGCCGCATCGTCCGCCAACAGCTCAACCGCGCGAGAAATAAGGGCGTGCGAATTGCGCGCGTCCAACCCGCCGAGGCGCCGCGCGATGGCGAGTTGCGCGCCTGCGTGCACGATTGGCTCGCCGCGCGCCCCCTGCCCCCGCTGCATTTCCTCGTCGAACCGTTCGCGCTCGACGGCGTGCTGGACGACCGGCTCATCCTCGTCGCCCGCCACGCCGAAAAGGCCGTCGCCATCCTCGTCGCCAGCCCCATACCCGCCCGCAACGGATACCTTATCGAGCAGATCGCCCGCTCCACCACCGCGCCAAACGGAACCACGGAACTCCTCATCGACCACGCCATGCGCGCCATCGCCGGCGAGGGACGAAAGTACGCAACGCTCGGCCTGGTCGCCCTCGCCGACGAACTGCCCGGCGAGATGAACCGCAATCCCTGGTGGATGCGCCGCCTGATTTCGCTGGCGCGCGCCCACGCAAACCGCTTCTACAATTTCCGCGGCCTGCTGCAGTTCCGCCGCAAGCTGGGCCCGGAGACGTGGGAAAGCGTCTACGCCATCGTAAACGAACCCAACTTTACCCCGGCCACGTTCTACGACCTCGGCGGCGCCTTCTCGGGCATCTCTCCCGCGTTGGCCCTCGCCATCGGCGTCGCAAAAGCCGCGCGCCAGGAAACAAAATGGATGGCCCAGCGGCTCCGCCGCGAAAGAGCATGATGGATCTATGACCACGCCATTCCGCCTCGCCAACCAGGAGATCCAGGCGTTTGTCGCCGTCTCGGACGCCTCGCGCGCCAAAGCCTTCTACCGCGACACGCTGGGCCTGCCGCTTGTCTCCGAGGAACTGCCCTTCGCCCTCGTCTTCGACGCAAACGGCGTGATGCTCCGCGTCACCCTCGTCAAGGACCTGAACCCTTCACACTTCACCGTGCTCGGTTGGCGAGTGCCCGACATCGCCGCCGCCGTGAAAGCCTTGAGCGAAGCCGGCGTGCGCTTCGAGCGCTACCAGGGCATGCCCCAAGATGAACTTGGCGTCTGGACATCCCCCGGCGGCGCCAAAGTGGCCTGGTTCAGGGACCCCGACGGCAACACCCTCAGCCTCACTCAGTAGGCCAGCGTCTCTTCCACGGCCTCGCGCAACCCGGCCAGCGATGGCAGCACCATCAGTTCCAGATTGCTTGCCGACGGCACGAAACTATCCTCGGCCGCCACGCGGCGGATCGGTGCGTCGAGGTCGCTGAACGAGTTCTGCGCCAGCCGCGCCGCAATCTCCCCGCCGAAGCCGGCGGTAAGACTGTCCTCATGCGCCACAACCACCCGGCTCGTCTTGCGCACGCTCCGGTAAATCAACTCTTCATCGAGCGGCGCAATCGTCCGCAGGTCGATCACTTCGAGCGAACGCCCCTCCGCCTCCATCTGCCGCGCCAAATCGAGCGCAAGATACACAGTGCTGCCCCACGTGACGATCGTCAGGTCCTTCCCTTCCCGGCGCACGCGGCCCCGCCCGAACGGAACCAGGTAATTCGCGTCGGGTTCCAGGCTCTTGGCCTGCATCCGGCGATACAGTCCCTTGTGCTCGAGGAAAATCACCGGATCCTCGCTTCGCGCCGCGGATTTGATCAGGCCCTTTGCGTCGTCCGCGCTGCTCGGAAACGCGATGTGCCAGCCCGGGATGTGCGCGAAGAAGCTTTCGACACACGCCGAGTGCCATGGCCCGCCCTTGATGTATCCGCCTACCGCGATCCGCACCACCACCGGCGCGCTCCACATGCCATTGCTGCGCCACCGCACGGTAGGTATCTCGTCGCGAAGTTGCATCGCGGCCGGCCAGAGATAATCGCCGAACTGAATCTCCACGATCGGCTTGTATCCGCCCATCGCCATGCCGCCGGCCACGCCCGCGATGCTTGCCTCAGCCAGCGGAGCGTTCGAAATGCGGTCGCCGAAAGCGTCGCGCAGTCCCCGCGTCACACCGAACACGCCGCCCTTCGGGTCGCCGATGTCCTCGCCCCACATCACCAGGCGCGGATTCCTCGCCGCCTCTTCGCGCAGCCCGTGATTGATCGCGTCGATCATCGTCACCGGCTCGGACGAAACATAGCTCGCGGGCTCGGACGGCGCAACTTCTTCCAAACGCGCTGGCGCGAAAATGTTCTTGAACAGGTCCCCGCCGCCCGGCATCGGCTGCGCATCGGCGTAGTCTGCCGCACGGTTCACCTCCGCGCGGACTTCCTCACGGATGCGCTCGATCTCCGCGCCGGAGAACGAGTACTCGTCTGCCAGGCACCGCTCGGCCAGCACGACAGGATCGCGTTGCGCCGCCATAAGGATCTCGGCGCTTGGGCGATACTTCCGTTGATCGTCCGAGTTCGAGTGGGACTCGATCCGCGCCACGTGCGACTCCACCAACAGCGGCCCCAATCCCGCGCGCATCGCTTCGATATGCGGAAGCACGGCGCTGTATACGTTGTTGAAGCTCGACCCGTCGATCTCCTCCACCGCGATCCCGAATCCTTCCGCGATCCGGCTCACCGACGACCCCGTCTGATACCGTTGCGGCGTGCTGATCGCATAGCCGTTGTTCTGCACGCTGAACAGCACCGGCAGTTTCTCCCGCCCCGCCCAGTTCAGCGCCTCGAAGAACTCGCCTTCGCTCGTGGCGCCTTCCCCGGACTCGACATACACAATGCGGTCCTCGCCGTCCTGCTTCACCGCTTTCGCCATGCCCACCGCGGGCAGGTATTGCGAGCCCGTGCACGCCGTTTGCGAAACCAGATGCAGCGTCTTTGACGAAAAATGCTCCGGCATGTTCCGTCCCGCCGAGCAAACGTCACCTTCGCGGCCCAGCATCTGAAGAAATAGTTCCTCGAGCTTCAGGCCAAGACCAACGGCCGCGCCCTTCGAGCGGTAATACGGGAAGAACCAGTCGTAGCCGGGTTTGAGCAGGAGAGGCATGCCCACCTGCACGGCTTCGTGGCCCCGTCCTGACGCGACAAAGGTACACTTGCCCTGCTTGGCGAACACCTTCATCCGCTCCTCGACGTAGTAAGCCGTCAAGGCGCGGCGGAAAAATTCGAGCGATAACGCAAGCGGCGCCGTTTCGCCGCCAACCGCAAGTTTTGTAGAAGTGCAGGCCATATAAATTCTTCTTTCTGGTTTCAGTCTGCGGCGATTCCCCTGATCTGCCAGTGACTTCGGTCACAAACCGCGCCTGAAATGAAAGAAAATGAAGGGTCATGCCTCTGGATCGTGCGGCCATCGCCCAACTACTGAGACGCAGCCCACTGTTTGCGCCGCTTACGGACGCGGAGATCCAATTTTTGTGCGCGCGCACCGGTTCGCGAAGTCATGCCTCAGGCGAGATCCTGTTTAACGAAGGCGAAACCTGCACCGGCCTGCACATCGTCGCCACCGGCCGCGCGCGGATTTTCAAAGTCTCTGCCCAGGGACGCGAGCACGTGCTCGCCATCGAAGGCCCGGGCGGTTCCATCGCCGAACTTCCCGTCTTCGACGGCGGCAAGTATCCGGCTTCGGCCTCGGCGGCCGAGGATTCCGAGATCGTCTTCATCTCCCGCAAGGACCTCCACGCGCTCTGCATGGAGCATCCCGAAATCGCCTTGAAGTTATTACAAGTCGTTGGCGGCCGCCTCCGCCGCCTGGTGGGAATCATCGAGGAGCTATCGTTCACCACCGTCCGCCACCGGCTCATCTCCTGGCTCCTGCGCGAGGCCCGCTCCTCGCGCCGTGGCGCCACCGCCGCACCCTCGTTCACTCTCTCGGCGAGCCACCAGGAACTCGCCTCGCAAATCGGCACCGTCCGCGAACTGGTGAGCCGCAACATGGCCCGCCTCCAGGCGCAGGGCTTCATCGAAGTCAACGGCCGCGAGGTGACCATCGTCGACCTCCCAGGCCTCGAAGCCGAACTGCAGACAGTCGTCTGAGGGACTCGCCCGCAGCCGGATGACTTCTACCTATCGACCCGGCGCTGGCCGAATCTGATCTCCGAGCGACTCGACCGCCGTCCGCAGCACGTCGATGCCGACCACGTTCAGAAGTTCGAGCCCTAGAAGTTGCGATTTGACGTCTCCATCCACTTCGCGCCGATCGAGACTCTGAAGCGCTCGGCCGAGTTGCTGTTGGTCCTCAGGCGAGACGTTCTGCAACAGGGCGAGGCAGTAGGGCGGAAGCACAACGTATGCCTTCGCGTAATCGATGCCCCGCATTAGGTCCGCCACAGCGTGACTGCGTTGCGCCCCTCGAATGCGGTCCACTGCCCGATCCGCCGCAGCAAGGAATATTTGCAGGAACCCACTCGGACCTACGCCGATGTCTCGATCCCCGGCACGCACGACAAATACTGAAGTCCGGAAAAGGCCCATCGCGCCCGCGCCAGCCACGAGAATCTGTGTAGCCCGAGCCTGCGCGAATAGGTTGTAAGCATGGACAAAGTCCAAGGCAAGAATTGATGCCATCGCGTTGATGGCCACATAGAAAATCGCCGGCAACGTCTTCAGCGCTGTTTCCGGAGCATCCTTGTAACGGGAAACGATCTCACTCGCGCCGACTAACCCTCCGAGTAAAGCTACGGCGACCCAATCCGCGAGGCTCGTAGTCATTAACTAGGCCGGGCGGGCTAGCCGCGCGGCCTCCGCCCCGCGACTCGTGAGACGGACGACTCCGTCGAGTGAGTCCCCCTCGATCATGACGAACTCGGCATCGCGAAGAACCTTGAGCACCTCCCGGAAACGCCCTGGGTCCATCCCGGTTAAGGTCTGAAGATCGAAAACAGGGAGCGATTGCGCGGTTTGGCGGCTGAGAATCTCAAGCACTGTCGCCGGACTCGTTAGCGCCGTTTGCGGCGCACCTTTCTCCTTTTCCATGTATTCCAGGAATGGGAGAAAACTGCCGGGCTTTGGCTTGAAGTCAGCCATCGCCTAAATGCTACCATGCACCCCGGCCCACCGTTCGCCCGTGATACGCTCCGAAAGATTCCTATGAGCCGGGCGACCCTTCTTCTTGTCCTGACTTCCGCGCTGGCCCTCCACGGCCAGAACGTCGACTGCGACATGCAGGCCTACAAAGCCGCCGATGGCCTGCGCGCAACCAAAACCGACGGCGGCGTCGAGTTCACCTGGAACGGCGAGGCCGGCGCCACGCTTCGCGCCGTCTTCGCGCTGCGCGGCGGCGAACCGGTGGTCTCGGAGTTAGCCGCCCGCAACGCGCAAGGCGCCTGGGAAGTGCTCGGAAGAAACCTTCGCCCGGAGTACGAAGTCACCACCGGCAGGCGCAGGCTCTCCGAACAGCAGATGGCGCCGCTACGCAAACTCGGAATCGCGCTGACGCCCGGCGTCGTCGAACGCGAGCAATGGAACGCCTTCTGGGACGCGCCGCTCATGGTCCCCGGCGCGCCCGGTACGAACCTCGATCTCCCGCGCAAGCCAGGCGAGATCCGCCGGGATCATTCGCAGTTCCACTCCACCGCCTGCACCGTTCGCAGCGTCGGCGCGCGGCTTGAGATCGACTTCAACGGCCTGACCCTCGGCATCTTCTCCGGCTCCCTGCGCTACACCGTCTACCGCGGCACGAACCTGCTCCGGCAGGAGGCGATCGCCAAGACCGGCCAGCCCGGCGTGGCCTACAAATACGACGCGGGCCTCGACGGATTCGCCATCGCGCCCGAAACCAAAATCGTCTGGCGCGACAGCGCGCGCGCCTGGCAGCAGTACGGCTTCGGCGGCGACGCCAACCAGAACCCCGTCGCGCTCAAGGCCCGGAACCGCCTTGTGATCCTCGAAGCCGGGAAAGGCTCTCTCGCCGTCTTCCCACCCCCGCACAAGTTCTTCTTCGCCCGCGAAATCGAAACCAACCTCGGCTTTGTCTACTACCGCAAGGACTCGCCGAAAACCTTCGCACTCGGCGCGCGCCAGGCCGAGCGCGAGGAACCTTATCGTCCCTACGGCGTCTCCGACGCCGAGTGGAACCGGCGGGTTCACGAAGCCCGGCACGACATCAACAATTTCGCGCTCTACAATGCGCCGCCGGGAACCGGGCAGCACATGCCCGTATATTTCTACCTGAACGCCGCGAACAGCCGCGCCACTCATCAGGCCGTCCTCGCCTTTACGCATCACGACCGTTACGAGGCCCCGCCCGGCTACAAAGTGCTGGTCAGCCACTTCCACATGCACTTCAACGAACAACTCACCGATGCCGGCACGATGGACGTTCAGCCCACCTGGCTCCAGGTCTTCCGCGCTCTCGGCATCAACATGGTCATCCTCGCCGACTTCCACTCCGACTCCCACCCCAACGACCCCGGCCCCATCCGCTTCGCCGAGCAAAAGGTCTATTTCGAAGGCTGCCGCCGCTTCTCCGACCACGATTTCCTCTTGATCCCCGGTGAAGAAGCCGACGCAAACTTCGGCGGCCACTACATGACGTTTCTTCCCCGCCCCGTCTACTGGTCGCACGTGCGCAACGCGGGCCAGAATTTCCTCGAGAACGACCCCGAGTATGGCAAGGTCTATCACGTCGGCTCGCCCGCCGAAGAACTCGAATTACTCAAGCAGGAAGGAGGTCTCATGTGGCAGGCGCACCCGCGGACCAAAGGTTCGGCCGGCTATCCCGACGCCGTGAAAACCGAGCCCCACTTCCTGAGTGACCGCTTCCTCGGCGGTTCCTTCCAATCCCTGCCGGTCGACCAATCCGAGAAGCGCCTCTGCGAAGCCCGCTGCCTCGGCCTTCTCGACGACATGAATAACTGGGCCGGGCCGAAGTACATGCTCGCCGAAGGCGACACGTACATGAAGTATCCAGACGACGAAACCTATCCGCAGCTCATCGTAAATTACGTCAAGCTCGGCGAAGTCCCCGCCTTCGATGGGGACTGGACGCCCATCGCCCGCGCCCTCCGCGCCGGCGACTACTTCGTCTCGAGCGGCGAAGTCCTACTACGCGACACAGCAATCACCGGCGCCGGCCCGAAGCGTGTGCTGGCCGCAACGGTAAGCTGGACCTTCCCACTCGATTTCGTCGAACTCGTCTGGGGCGACGGCAACACAACTAACCGCAGCATCGTCTCGACCACGAATCTGCCGCCGTTCGGAAGCCACCGCTTCGAGATTCCCTTCGACGCAGCCGGAAAAAAGTGGGTCCGCTTCGCCGCCTGGGACTCCGCCGGCAACGGCGCCATCGCCCAGCCCGTGCACCTGCGCTAAACGGATCCGCCAGTCAAGCTTTCTTTCAACCCCAGCACCCGGACCAGGCGCCGCAGGGAATTCGGATGAATATTCAGTTTCGCGGCGGCTTCATTATGATTGAATCCGCTTTCCCGCCACGCGGCCAGGATTAACTCGCGCTTCGTCCGGGTCACCGATGCCGTAAGCGCCCCCTGAGCTTCCGAAACCGGAGCGCCCGGGAGAATCGTCTCGGGCAAATCCTCCGTCTGAATGAGTTCCGACTGCCCCAGCACCACCGCTCTCTCGATGGCGTTCTCCAGCTCACGCACGTTCCCGGGCCAGCCGTAGGCCACCAGACAGCGCTCCGCCTCGCCTGAAATACCTGTCACCCGGCGCCGGGATCGGGCCGCGGCGCGCTCAAGAAAATGGCGCGCCAGCGGCAGAACGTCCTCCGCGTGCTCGCGCAGCGCCGGTACGCGCAGCGCCACTACATTCAGGCGGTGATAAAGATCGTCCCGAAATCCGCCGCGCCTCACCTCCGCCTCGAGGTCCCGGTTCGTCGCCGCGATCACCCGCACGTCCAGCTTCAGCGTTCGCGTGCCGCCGACGCGATCGAATTCCCGCTGCTGCAGTACGCGCAGCAGTTTCGCCTGCAGCGAGGGAGCCAGTTCGCCCACCTCATCCAGGAAAACCGTGCCTCCCCCGGCCATCTCCAGCTTGCCCTTCTTCTGCGCAACCGCTCCCGTGAACGCGCCCTTCTCGTAGCCGAACAACTCGCTCTCGAGCAGCGTCTCGCTCAGCGCGGCGCAGTTAATCGCCAGGAACGGCCCGGCGCCGCGAGAGCTTAGCCGATGTAAGGCACGCGCAACTAATTCCTTCCCTGTCCCACTTTCGCCCAGCACCAGCACCGACGATTCGCTCGGCGCCACGCGCGCAATCATCCGCAGCAGCTTCCGCACCGCCGGGCTGTCCCCTACAATGCCCGTCTCGCCCGGATCGATCTTGGCGCGTAGCAGCGCGTTCTCCGTACGCAGCAGTTCCACGTCACGCACGCCTTCAAGCGCCGCCGACGCGAGCGTGGCAATAGCGCTCAGCGTCTCCCGATGCGCCGCAAGATTGCCGGCTTCCTCGGGCGGAAACCAGGCCGCCAGAAGCCCGCCCGTTTCTCCGCGGATCACAAGCGGCACGGCAACGCAATCCTCGGGGATCTCCTCGCCGGAAACCCCCAGTACCACCGACCCTCCCGAGCACGGCATGAGGTCCGCGATCAGCCGGATAATGTGCCCCTCCCAGAACGCGCGTTGCCCTTCGTCCTCCGAACGCGCCAAGGCCCGGAACAGGAACAGCAGGGCGCAGGACTGCAACAGCGTATCTTGGGGCGATCGCGCGGCCGGCTGCGCCTGCATAGTCGGTGCCAGTTTAGCAGGTGCGAACCCCGATGAACCGTTCGGTTCGCGCGCGTGAACCCCTCGGTTCATCCCGGCTCGCTCCCGCTGCTGTAGTTCCTGTGTTTTCAAAAAGATACGATTTGGCCCGCAATCTGCCATTAAACAATCCGTAATCGGGCTCCAGGCAGGACAACCCATAAGGAGGGTAAGAAGATGAAAAGCTTGACACACCGTTTGATGATTGCGGCGGCTGCCCTCGCTGTCACCGCTGCTAGCGCTCTCGCGCAAACCCATACGTATACTGCAGAAATTCCGCACGCATTCCAGGCCGGAAAGACCCAGATGCAGTCGGGCTCCTACGTATTCAAGGTGGAACCCCAGGGTGGAAACTCGGTCGTCGCGGTCAGCAACCTCGATACGAATCAGAAGATCTACCTGTTGCCGTCGGCGGGCCCTGACGCGCCGGCCGCCTGGACCCAGGCCGGTAAGCCAGTGGTAGCGCTCGAGTGCGCCGACGGTCAGTGCGCACTGCGCAGCATGTGGGATGGACACAGCACCGGCGTCTACCGCTTCGCCGCGCCCAAGCCTGTTCGCGAAACTCGCTTCGTCTCGATGCTGATTCCTCTGAAACCGGCTAACTGACGCCCATCCTGAACCCCAAGCCTCATCATGCGGCGCTGCTTCGGCGGCGCCGCATTCGTTTGTCCGGTCCCGCTGCTAATCCGTCTGCTTCAGCAATTCCACCAGGCACTGCTTCCACGCGATGGCGCGCGTGTGCGTTCCATGTCCCCGTGTTTCATCCGATATCGGAATCAGCACGAACCGTCCGCGCCGCACCCGCTTGATCTCGCGCGGAGCAATCTCCAGCTCGGGCGGATTCACAAAATCGTCGGCGGAGTTCACCAGCGTCAGCGCCGCTTGAATCTTCCCCAGGTCCGGCTCGGGATTGTAGTCGCGCGAACTGTCCAGTTGATACAGCAGGTCGTTCGAGTCCACGCCGCCCACTCGCGCGTCGAGCATGTTCTCGTAGGCCCGGTCCGCCGAAGGCCCGCCGGGAGCCTGCTTCCGCCACTCGAGCGGCGAGCTCACCGCGAT
>JAJYCN010000187.1 GCA_021778335.1 Acidobacteriota bacterium
GGCTTTCGACACTCCGCTCGGCTCGGTCGGATCTCTCCTCCCGGCTGGAGTCTGCTACCGGGCGCTCTGGCGCTTACCCGGACGGGACTTTCACCCGCGAGAACAACGCGTCTTTCAGGACGCACCACATACGCATGATACGCGAGGACAAGCCGGTTGAACGAGCCGACCAGCCGTGTAAACTCCTCGGCATTACGTTTCCGGATGCGCACTCCATCGCTGATGTCCTTCCATGTGCCGAAGTAAACCGCATCCGGAGCGAAATCGCTTCCATGTATGCGGGTGTTGAGAGTGGGCCACGCACCGCGAACTCCGGCGTGGATGGTTCGCCCATTGCTTGAATCGATGAATCGGTAAAAACGACTAACCAGGCCATCGAGTTCCTCCCACCCGTGGGCGGCGGCACGGTTGGCCCGGTGGACTTGCAACCATGCCTTCACACGCCGCATGAAAGACGGGGCGTTGCTGACGAGCAACAAAAAGACAAAGCCGGCCGCTAGTAGGGTGGCCGCTGTGCGCAGATCTTTGAAAATGCCGAATATGCTGCCGATCGCGGCCACAAGGCTCCCCGCCTGCGTGATCCATTCGAAATACGTCCGGGACGTGGGTTCGCTCATCGGGATGCCCCTGGAAAGTTTTCCTTCGCAACTTCAACCACAACCATAGCGCTAAACACGCGCTTTCCGTGCTTTCACGTCAGACGTAAGAGGACCGCTCTTCTTCATCCGTCGAATGAGTTCCCCAGCCGACTCAAAACCTCTCCCTTCGGCCTCGGCCAACTCAGCCTCGGTTGGCACGATTTCGCCGCGGAACGCCTTGGCGAGGATCGACTCTGCGAGTTTATCGACGCGCTCCTTCGCCTTTCGATATTCGTTCTCGATCCCATCCGCCAATGCGAACAACTCATCAACCCGGCGGACAATCTCTGCCTGTTCGGCGAGTGGCGGCAGGATGATGGTCCAGTTCTTAACGATCCCGAGAGACAGATTAGGTTGGTTCCCGCCGAACGATTCTCGTCTCAGTTGATGATATTGACTCAAACAGAAAAGGAAACAGAACTGGTTGACGGCTGGTGGCAGGGTTGGATTTACGAGGGCTGCGCATGCCTGATTTGTGGCTGCTTCGATCTGAAGGCGCCCGACCTGACCTCGCGTTCTTCCTTCGCCGTACATGGCAATGATGATTGTCCCCTTCGGAAACACCTTTGCGTTTGTTTGTTGTATCGCCGCTGGCGTAATGAATTCCCCCGCCTCGGTTATTTCTCCATTCTGGACTTCAGACGTTTTGACCCAAGGGATACTCCCGTTCGCATAGTATGTTGATTCCTGTCGGTTCGGCGTTGCCCCAGTCCGAACCGAGAATATTGTCCGAAGAACACAAACAGCCCAGTTACTTGGTAAATCATCAGCAGCCGACACTATCGCCGTTCTTTCTACCCGAATTCGGTCTAACAAACGTGCAGCGCTTTCGACGACGGGATGATTGGCGCGCCACTCTTCTGTGAGCCTTCCCTGGCACGCGGCGGCGAGAACCGACTGCCGGAACCGCTTGAGGATAACCGGGATCTTCTCCAAGTGCTCGCGGGAGGCCTCCACTTTCGCCAGGAGCTTTTCGAGGGCTGTCACGATGCGACGTTGCTCGGTGGAGGGAGCTAATGGGATCTGCAACGACGCAAGTTTTGAAGCATTGACGTTGGGAACAGCAATGCCAGCCGAAAACTCCGAGATTGAGCGCCAATACGTTGGCGATTTGAGAAAGAACTCTACAAACTTCGGGGGAACCCCATCGAGCGGCTTGAACCTGATGAGATAGGAAGCGAAGACCGCGTCACAGGGAACATCATCCACCCGCAAACTCACACCTACGGAGCCGGCTCGCGAGACGAGAATGTCATCGGGATGAACCCGGTACTTCTCAATATCGTCCGGAATGTCTTCGCAGAATGGCACTGAGTCCCAGTCGATCCTACCGTCAGATATATCTGTTGTTCGAAGATACTTCACCTTGCCCTGCTTGGCAGCCCTGCTCGTCCAACCATATTGCGGTTTCGAGCATACGTCTCCCAATGTTGCGTTTGCCCACCCCTCCGGCAAGTCCCCATTCATCGCTCGACTAACTCCTCAGTTGCGAGGAGTTCGACAATCTCTTTGAGGCCAGCGACCGCGGCCTCCAGTTCGATGATCGCCTGGCCGGCGAGTTCCTCCGGTTCTGGTAGGTCGTCGCCGTCTTCAAGCGACTCGTCTTTGAGCCAGGTGATGTCGAGCTTGTAGTTCCGCTCCTTGATCTCGGCGAGCTTGAAGCGGCGGAAGCGGCCTTCTTCTCCCTGATCTTTCCGCTTACTCGCACCGTTCGGATCGGCACCGTAACATTTCTCGAATTCGGCGAAGTGCTCGCGCGTGAGCGGTCGGTCTTTCTTCGTGATTCCCGGCACGTTCGAACGCCCGTCAAAGATCCAGGTTTCCTCCGTCGGCCTCCCCTTCTGGAAGAAGATCACGTTCGCTTTCACGCCCTGGCTGTACGGAGTGAAGGTGCCGCGCGGCAGGCGGAGGATTGTATGGAGCGCGCACTCCTGCATGAGGATCTCGAAAACCTCTCCGGCCTTGTCCTCAAAGAGGCAGTTATCGGGCAAGACGATCGCCGCCCGGCCGCCGGGCTTCAGGATATTCATCACGTGCTGCACGAAGTTGAGCTGCTTGTTGCTCGTTTCAATCGTGAAGTCGTCGCGCTCCGGCGCCTGGTTCGCCCCCTTCGTGCCGAAGGGAGGATTGGTGAGCACTACGTCATAGCGCTCGCCCCGATCCGCCTCGTAGATCGTATCGCCGAAATAGATGTGGGGCTCGACGCCGTGAAGGTAGAGGTTCATAAGCGCCAGGCGGCGGGGCCGCGCCACGAGATCCTGGCCGAAATACGTCTTCGTCCGGATGCGCCGGGCTTCGGCGCGGTCGAGGACGCCCTTCGAGACCTGGGGCGAAATGAGCCACTCCCAGGCGGCGACGAGAAATCCGCCGGAGCCGCAAGCGGGATCGCAGATCTTGAAATCCGGCTTACCCCTCGGATCAGGCTTCGTGACGGCGCAGATGGACTGGATCAGGGGCCGCGGCGTGAAGTATTGCCCCGCGCCCTTCTTCCCTTCACTCGCCGCTTTTTCAAGGAGTCCCTCGAAGGCGGCGCCCTTCACGTCGACGCCAAGCGTCGACCACTCCTCCTCGTCGATCATGTCGATGAGCCGCCGGAGGTTCACCGGATTCTGAAAACGGGAAGTCGCCTGGGTGAAGATGTCCCCCAGGAGGCCGCCGGCGTCCCGGAGCTTGCGGAGTACCTCGTTGTAATGGTCGAGGAGTTCGGTGCCGGAGAGATCCTTCAACGTTGCCCAGGAGCAATCCTTCGGAATGGCGGCATCCTTCTCGTCGGCCATCTTCAAGAAGAGCAGATAGGTAAGCTGCTCGATGTAGTCGCCGTAATCGATGCCCTCATGGCGGAGCGTGTGGCAGAAGCCCCAGAGTTTTTGAACGATGTCACTCATGCTGCGATGGCCTGGTTAAGTTTCTGAATCAAGTCGGGCAACTGCCCCCGGAATACCGCCGCGGCCTTCCCCCATCCGCCCGGATCCGAAAAGACGGGCTGGAGATCGAAGTCCTCGCGGTCGATCGAGAGGTTCTCCTGAAGGTGCGTTCGGATCCGCTCGAGCCACTGCTCTTCTTCCGGCGTATAGGAGCGTGCGTCCGTCACCTGACGGAACGCCCGCTCCGTGCGCTCGGCGGCGGAGAGGAGCGGGTTTTGGGCGTCCGCGGCGTGCTTCACCATCGAGATGATATCGGCGAGCGGCTTCTGGTAGCGGATCTCGTGGGCCTTCTGGAGATTCTCGATGGTAAAGCGCTGCGGAGTGCTCCGGAGCGTCTTCCGGAGTCCGTCCAATACGTCCGGATTCCACTGCTGCGGTCGGTTGAGGAGCACACTGATGCCGTCGATGTCGGTCTCGTGGGTTTTGACGTATTCGGTGAAGGCCACGAGATAATCGTCGGGTTTGTACTCCTGGCCGTCAAGGCCGCGGACGAGCCACTCGGACGAAACCTCGTCGTCCGTGCCGTGGGAAACGAGGAACGTCCGCTCCCTCCGCTTATACCCGAGGAGCAGATCTTGGAATGCCGGGTCCCGCAGGAGTCCCATCGTGCCCGTGAAGTCCCGCTTCAGGGCGCCGGGCAGGCCCTTGGCGAAAGCCGCCACGTCGCCCGCCGGAATGAAAGCGCTAAAATCCTCGCGGGCTTCGCCCGCCATTTCCTTGTCGATCCGCTGGAGCCGCTTCACGAGACACCGGACGTTGTACTCCCGGTCGCGGTTCGCCCAGACGGCTTCGATGATCTCCGTGATGGGCCGCGCCGGCGGCACGGGCAGGTCTTCCGTGATCGCCGTCGCGCTCCGGAAGTATGCGAAGAGCGTACCGTCGAAGCAATCGAAGACCGTGAAGTGGGACTTGTCCGGGTACTGGTATCCTTTCCTCGTCCCGCGGCCGAGCATCTGCTCGAAGAGAATGCGGGATTTCACCGGGCGGAGGAACACGATGAATTCTAGGTCGGGAATATCGACGCCGGTCGAGAGCATATCGACTGACACCACGATCCCCGGGTTCGGCCGGTTCCGAAACTCGCGGATCCTCTGGAGCGGCCGGTCAACGGTTGGGCTCCCCGTGATCTTCTGGACAAAGGAGTCGCCGCGCCCGAAGACGTCGCGCGCGAGATCGACGAGCTGGTCGGCGTGCGAGACGTGAGGCAGGTCGTTCGTGGCGAAAATGAGCGTTTTCGGGAAGCGTCCGTACTGCTGCTCGTGCTCATCCGTGTATTTCTTCAGTTCTTCGAGAATTTTCCGGTTCGAGGTCGGTGCCGTGATGTCGCGTTCCACCTGGCTGCTGTCGAAGGTACGCTCGTCCTCCAGCTCGTCCATCCGCTGGTTGCCGGTCTTGGGGTTGATCACCGAAACCTCTTCACCTTCCTTAAGGAAGATCCCCTGCATCCGGACGTTCGACCGGACGTTCACCACGTCGTAATCGACGAGATACCCTTCGCGCACGGCCCGTTCGTATTCGTACCGGTACACGATGTCTTTGAAATACCCCGTCGTGTGGGCCGCCGGCGTCGCCGTGAGGCCGATCTTCACCGCATCGAAGTGATCGAGCGCCCGGCGCCACACGGCCGTTTCTGATGACGTGTATCCCCGATGGCATTCGTCGGCGATGATGACATCGAAGGCATGAATGGGAATGTCTTCCCGGCTGGCATCTTCGTCGATCTCCTCGTCCCCCATCCCATAGAGTGCTTCGCGGCCGAACAAGTTGATCGCCATGCGCTGAATGGTCGAGATATAGACGAAGGCCTGGCCGGGCTTCGGAGCGCGGAGATATTCCGACGGGAGCACCGTCGGATCGAAGCGCTCCTCCTCGCCGAAGTCCTCGCGCTGGAAGCGCTGGCTGAAGACGTCGTAGATGCTGTTGAATTTGAGGCCCGGCTCCGCTTCGAATTTAGCGAAGGCACTGACAGCCTGCGCGGCGAGGGAACGCCGATCGACGAGAAAGAGGATCCGGCGGCCGACGCCGGACTTCATGAGACGATACACCTCGTTCACCATCGTGAGCGTCTTCCCCGTGCCGGTCGCCATGGCAAGAAGGAGTTCCCGCTTTCGAGCCGCAATCGCGCGTTCAATCGCTTCATTTGCTTCCCGCTGATATGGCCGCAGCCATTCCCTGCTGTTTGCATATGCTGCAAGCGTTGCAAGACTCGCGTCGAAATTCCGTCCAAGCTTTTCGAGAAGCGCGTCGGGCGTGTGGAACCCGCTCACGCGCCGGGAGCGGTTCATCTGGTGCCGCACGTCGTGGTGCCAGATCACCTCGCCGTTCGTGGAATACAAAAAGGGAACGCCGTACTCCCCTGCCCCGATATCCGGCTGCTTGATTCCTTTTGAATACCGTTCGGCTTGCGAGAGGACGTTCTGTGGCCCGAGCGTCAGTTTTTTCGCTTCGACGATGCCGAGGATCTTGCCGTCGGCGCAGAGCGCATAGTCCGCCGGGCCGTTCGCGGTCTCAAACTCCGCCACGGCCGCCCGGCCGTAGTCGGCGATCGGGAGCCCGGGCTTGAAGGAACGCACGGCCCAGCCGGCCGCTTTGAGTTTCCCGTCGATATATTCTTTGCGGGTGAGCCATTCCGAATTCTCGGGGCTCGGCGGTTGCTGTGGCATGGGAGCGCGATAGCAGTATCCCACCGATGGGATCGCATCGGAAGCATAACATCTAAAAGGGTGGCTTGAAAAGCTCGGAGAGTTTGAGGTGGAAACGGCAACCAGTGGTCGAATACCATTTTAAGCGACGAGAATTTCCCGGGCTCCAAATCGTCCGTCAAACGAACTGCTGCAGATCCGGAATTACGTCCCGTTTCCCCTCAACGTCGGGGGATCTCGGTCGGACGGGATCTGCAATCGGTCCGCTCCTTCGGAAAGTACGCCCCGCCGGTTGTTCCCTGCCGGGAACTGTCTGGTGACGGCACTTTATGAACGTGCTCCGCTACGAGGAAATCCTTCGAAAGGCTATAGCCCCTGGATTGTCTTGCAAGCCACGCTGTAGCGCAGCGTTGTAATACCGAGAGTTCTTGTGAAATAATACTGCAACTTAGGACGCGCAAACAAACAAGCCGTTGCGCCCGCGTTCTTCATGCTCGGCGGCAACTACGTCGCGGCGGTGCACGCGGATGGAACGTATGTCGGCAAGCCGGGGCTCATATCCGGAGCAGTGACACGCCCCGCCCGGCCCGGCGAAATCATTATGCACTTCGGCACCAGGTTCGGTGCGGCCACTCCCCCGCAGCCGGCCGGCGAACTGGTGAAGTCGCCGGTCATCCTCGGGAATCAGGTTCAGGTGATGATCGGCAGCGTCTCCGCCACGGTCAACTACCCGGGGCTCGTGGAATCCGGGTTAGATCAGATCAATGTTACCGTTCCAAGCGTTCCCACCGGCGACGCGACGATTTCGGCGACCGTGGCCGGCGTAAGTACGCCGGCGGGAATGTTGATCTCGGTGCAAAATTAGGGTGCCGGAAGTGGATTCAACGCTCCGCGAAAGTCGCCTTCGGCTTTCCGGGCACGTCAAACTAACAAGATGGGCCCTCTATGATATAGCAGGACTAGAGAGTGGGACCCTTTTCGCCGGTCTCGATCCGACTGCGTGAAGCTAGCCACAAGGAACCCTGAGACATGCTCGATCCTGGCAGCGAAATTCTTTCCGAATCTGATTCGACTTGTGCTTTTATGGATGCAACCAACTGGCGAATGTCGCGTTCCGTGTACTTAATTGCACCATAGTGTGAGCGCTGGGCCTCCTCTAACTGAACGCCAGAGAACCGCGCACTCTCCGTTACGAGGTAGGCCGCAAGCCGATGGCCGATCGCGAAATCAAGGTGTCGGGCAATTTCGAAGGAGCGCACGATACATAGCGCCGGATAGGGATTATTCTGGTAATTTATTTCGATTCTCCGGTCCGCCATCGACTCAAAAAAGCCGTGAGAAAAGACTCGCCGAGCCCGTCCGCGTGACACTTCCGTGTCTACGACAACAGCCTCTACATCCAGGAATGTCGTCCGGGGCAGGTACTCGATCCCGGCGGGAAAGAACCCGCTCCTGAAGGTCCAAGCATCCGGCACTGCAAACACATCAAACTCCACGGCGCCTTCAACGTGAACCCCGCCGAATCGGTTTCTGCGACTCGGGAGATGTTGGAGAATTCGCCAAACATCATCGTTACGGGCACCATCGACTACAATGTCGACGTCGCGAGGGAGACGAATCCTTCGAGCCGCGATAAGATCCCTTACGACTCCACCCCAAATATAAGCATGTAAACCCGCGTCACGAAGCAACCGGAGAACCTCATTGGTAGCAACGGAAATGGGGGTGATCGCCGCGGGCAACGAAGGCACGACTGAATCTGAAATGTGCAAGAATCGCCCAAGACGCTGGCGCAGCCGCCTTTCAATCCCAGCAATGTCCTGCTGCCTAGACGCCATTGGTGAGTTCTTTGTGGAGCTGACAGGCGAACGAGTCAGTCATTCCAGAGACAGTATCAGTGACCAATTGTAACCGTATATACTTATCCGGTTCTTCTGCCTTGTTAAGTCGTTCGGTAAACACGCGCCGATAGTTATCTGAAGTTAGCAAGTACAACTTTCCGGGATACGTTTGCGTTTCGGTCGTACCCGTCGTCTCCTTCGTTGCTTCCCAGAACATAGTCATCAGATCATGAATGACTTTACGGCCACGAACCTCAAGCCGTAGAATTTCTGGAGATGTGTATAGGTGTGGCTTGAGCACCTCCTTCCGGATGATCTCACACAAACGCTGGGTCGGTGAGTCTGGGTCACCAATCAACTCACCCCCATACTCCCCGTTCATGATAAGTGTATACCTGCTCTTGAAAACTTCAAGCGCTGAGGAAACCATCTCGGTAATTGCGATCACGCGAAAGAGTTGAGCGAGTGTTTCACCATCGTCGCCCGAGACCCTGCGTCGCACCTTTTCAATGATGCTTTCGCCAAACGTTGATTTCTTCAGCAATGGCTCAACCTGGTTCCACTGGAGCAGCTTCTTCTTGACCGCATCCTCTAGATCCACAGTTGTGTAAACAATATCGTCGGCCGCTTCGACTAAGTACGTGATCGGGTTTCGGCGATTGTGCGTCCCTGTGGCCATGCGCACCTTGTCGACCACGCTTCGTTCTGATGAGAAATAACCAGGCTTCGCGAAGGCATGATTCGGATTTTCCCGATCAGCTTCAGCCGAGGACGCCAAGTATTTGCAGGCCGCTGAGAAGGTGGCCGTTGTCAGGTTTAGTCCATACGGGTCGGATAAGAGCTGTAAGTGCGACACAAGCCGCAACGTCTGCGCATTGCCTTCAAACTTGAGGAAGTCTTTGGCATACTGCGAGTCCTTGCCATCCATGGTATCGAAGAAAGTGCCATCCGCGTGTAGCTGATCCTGAAACCAGGTGCCAATCGCCAACTCGCCAGCATGCCCAAACGGTGGATTGCCTAGATCGTGAATCAGACCACATGTTGCTGCTATCCACTCGATGTCCTGCAAATGGCGGAATTCCAGCGTCATGTCGCGAGTTTTGATAAACCTGGCCGCGTACATCCCGAGGGACCGAGCGACGCTGGAAACCTCGAGGGAGTGAGCCAACCGTGTCCGAACAGAGTCGTTTCTCTCAAGCGGGAAGAATTGTGTTTTGTGTATGAGGCGGCGAACCGGGGTTGAGAAAAGGCATCGACCGTAGTCGCGTTCGATTTCGCCGCGCAACTCTGACTGAACTCTCTGTGTTGGGCCCCCGTCGAAGAGATCTCGAATTCGGCGGTGGTCGAGCAACGATTTCCATTCCATCAGGGGCATATCAGTCCGTGGCCCAATGTCGTGCCTCCATTAGGAAGGATTTCAGACGGACTCATCACGACTCAAACAGTCTACATGAGACCGTTGGGGCAAACAATCCTTTTCCACAGCTCATAGCGCTTTAGATTCAGTCAGATAAAGTGCGCAATAGTGACAATCTTGTGGATAAATCAATGTCTCGGTCAATTGTTTTTGGGAGCGCGTATGACCATCACCGTCTGAAATCTCCGCCGACAAAAAGGAAGGGTAAATCCTTCAGCTCCTCGCGATCCCAAACAGCGAAGGTGGTCTCCACCTTCCATGTGCACCTGGTCTTGCTCCTCGGACGATTCATCATTCGCCGCCTCGATGCACTCGTGAGAGGATATCCGTAGCCTGGAAGCACTCATTCTGTAATCTTCGAAAATCCTCGTTGTGACATTTCCGCCTGCGCCGCAGCGGCTCGGTATCCGAACCGACGTACCGACTGAGAGTAAGGTCATGCGGCCCATCGACTTCAGTGATTCGAAGTCCCACATCGTGCCTACAGAATCGTAAGTGGCGCGCCCGAGTATCATGGCCGCGTTGTTAGTGAAAGCGGATCAGCCCTCGTCCTTTGTCCCCTGCTCAGTCGATGTGAATCCACTCGGCAGTCGCTACCAGACGATATCCAGTTTCGTTCATGGTCGTGGGTGTTGATATGAGGACCCGCCGGGCATCGAGGTTGACCCCCGCCTCATCGAAGGCTTTCTGTATGGCCATCCGAATTCGCTGAACGTACGTCTTCACCGCGCTGCGGCTGATCCTCCGAGTCTGGCTTTCGTGGGAGCGACCGTTGGCTCCGTGGAACCGATAGAACGGATCGGATTTCATCGCGCGAGTGATCTGGGTCGCGGTTTGCGCAAACCACCTCCGCCGCGCGAGGTGGTCGAAGACGAGGAGAAGCGTCAACGAGAGGATGACCTGATAATCACGCCCGCGGTACCGGAACCAAACACCGGCGACCGCTTCTCCCGCAGAGCAGATCGTACCCGGCTCATGGCACTCATGCGCCACGACGAAATGAGGGCCTGCCGCGAGGAACTGCGCCGACTCGGCGAGCAACACTTCCGTCTCCTCGATGATCGGATCAAAGGGGCCGCGCGTAGACAAATCGTGCCCCTTTGCGTTCTGCCCGGAGTTTCATTCCCGGGCCGCGATACGTCTTCGAATAGCAAAGAATTCCCGGACGAGCGTGGGTGGTAGCAATGAACGCGGAGATCCGGTCGAGTGACCGCCAATGGGCCTCCTGGTCGATCGTGAGATCGATCATCACGACATCGTACTGGAGGATGTCCGCCGTGTCCCGCGCCGAGACCTGCTGGTGCGAGACAAGCCTCACGAAATAGCCACGCTGGCGGAGCGCGATGGAGAGTGCCTCGCCATGGAGACGATCCGAATCGACGATAAGGACACGCGCACTCATTTCGGTCACCACGGGATTACCGGCCCAGCGAGGCGAAGGTAGATTTCTCGCTGGCGGAATCGGCGGCAGAGTACGTCTTTCCACGTCTCGAAGAACGCCAGGACGGCCGGATCTGGCAGAAAGTCGATTTCAAAACGAATAAGGCGATCGCGGAACTCCTCCTGGGTGGTGTCATCCCGATACCAGCCACGGACGAGTGAGTGGGAGTAACCCGAGAATCTCCTGCGGATCTCACGCTCGGTGAGCGCGATCTTCCGCGGCTCCACCGGCTTCCGGATTCCCTCGCCATTCGGATTGTATTGGGTCGGAATCAGGAGTACGGTCGTCAGCTTGAGCGGTTTCCCCACCGCAAGCATCGACCGGAACGTTCGCAAGAATTCACGCCAGCTTTCGTTCAGCGCGGCAACCTTACCATTCGCACCGATGAGGGACTTCGTCGCTGATTTCGCGAGAATCTTGACGGCCTTTGGGTCGGTCACGATTGAATCTCGATCAGGGATGATTCGCGTCGCCATTGACCATCCGTTTCGTGAAAGCTTCGTTTTGAATCAACGCGAAGGACTCAAGCGCGTCTTCCAGCATGAGTATCGCCGGTCCCGGCTTTCCTGCCTTGAGCGCTCGCGACACACGATAGAGCTGATTGAAAAATCGGGGGTAATTCCGCAGCACAGATCGTATAGCCGCGTCGTTATCGATCATTTCTCTGATCCACCGTAGCGTCGAGTAAATCGACTCACGCTCCGCGTTCAGGATGGCACGCTTGACATGCGGC
>JAJYCN010000188.1 GCA_021778335.1 Acidobacteriota bacterium
TGGAGAAAATCGCGAAGATCTTTGTAGGCCATCTGTTGTTTAGTATCTCGGGGCGCTGGACACGCCGGGGATGAAACAATGGTGGCATGAATTCACGAACAGCATTGGTAACCGGGGCGAGCCGGGGGATTGGGCGCGCCTGCGCGAAAGGATTGGCTAAGGCGGGGGTTCGGGTAGCGGTGGCGGCCCGGACGGTGGACGCGCTGGAGGCGCTCGCCGGGGAACTGCGGGCGGAGGGCGCGGAGGCATTCGTGGTGGAACTGGACCTGGCGGAGCCGGCCTCGATTGAAGCGGCGGCCGCGAAGGTGGCGGCGGAGTTCGGGCGGATCGACATCCTGGTGAATAACGCGGGGATTACGCGGGACGGGTTGGCGATGCGCATGAAGAAGGCGGACTGGGATGCGGTGCTGGCGGCGAACCTGACCGGCTCGTTTCTGCTGATTCAACAAGTTCTGCCTGCGATGATGCGCAACCGGTGGGGACGGATCATAAACATCTCTTCGGTAGTGGGCCAGGCGGGGAACGCCGGACAGGCCAATTATGCGGCGTCGAAGGCGGGGCTGATCGGGATGACGAAGTCGATCGCGCAGGAGATGGCGAGCCGGAACGTGACGGTGAACGCTGTCGCGCCGGGCTATATCGCGACGGCGATGACGGAGACGCTGCCGGCCGAGGTGAAGGAGAAGATGGTTGGCGCGATTCCGATGCGGCGGGTGGGGACACCGGACGAAGTGGCGGCGGCGGTGCGGTTCCTGGCGAGCGAGGAGGCGAGCTACATCACGGGCCATACGCTCGACGTGAACGGCGGGCTTTATATGTAGGCATGCGGTTGGCTGGGCGCAAAGGCGGCGTGTCACAATGGCCGCTGGATGCCGGCGAGGGATAAGTTTTCGATTGGATTGGTTCAGATGGCGTGCTCGACCGAGCAGGCCGCGAATCTCGAGAAGGCCATCGCGCACGTTCGCGAAGCCGCCAAGCGCGGGGCAAACGTGATCTGCCTGCCGGAGTTGTTCCGTTCGCAGTATTTTTGCCGCGAGGAGAACGCGGATCTGTTCGAGTTGGCCGAGGCGATTCCGGGGCCGAGCACGGAGGCAATCGGCAAGGTGGCGGGTGAGTTCGGCGTGACGGTGATCGCGTCTTTGTTCGAGCGGCGGGCGGCGGGTTTGTATCACAACACGGCGGCGATTCTCGGGCCGGACGGGAAGCTGCGGGGGATCTACCGGAAGATGCACATTCCGGACGATCCGCTGTACTACGAGAAGTTTTACTTCACGCCGGGAGACCTGGGGTTTTTGAACTTCGAGACGCCGCGGGCGCGGATCGGCGTGCTGGTTTGCTGGGACCAGTGGTATCCGGAAGGGGCCCGGCTGACGGCGTTACAAGGCGCCGATATTTTGTTTTATCCGACGGCGATCGGGTGGCATCCGTCGGAGAAGGCGGAATTCGGCGCGGCGCAGCTTGACGCGTGGACGACGATCCAGCGGGCGCACGCGATCGCCAACGGAGTGTATGTGGCGGCGGTGAACCGCATCGGCCACGAAGGGCCGCCGGAGCGGGGACTGGAGTTCTGGGGCTCGTCGTTCGCGGCGGATCCGTTCGGACAGATGGCGGCGCGGGCTTCGAGCGACAAGGAGGAGATCCTCGTTGTCGAGTGCGATCCGAAGCGCGCCGAGGACGTGCGGCGGAATTGGCCGTTCCTGCGGGACCGGCGGATCGACGCTTACTCCGGAATCACGGACCGGTGGCTGGATTGAGCGGCGCGGGTACACCGGCTTCGGCGGGTTACCGGATGCCCGCCGAGTGGGAACGGCACGAGGCGACGTGGATCGCGTGGCCGCATGAGACGCCGGACTGGCCGGGCAAGTTTGCGCCGATTCCTTGGGTGTACGCGTCGATTGTGGGGCAGCTTGCGCGGGGCGAGAAGGTTCGCATTCTGGTGCAGGACGCAGCGCAAGAGAAGAAGGCGCGGGGCGTGCTGCGAAAGTCCGGCGTTGGGACGGAGAACGTCGAGTTTTTTCACCACCCGACGAACCGGTGCTGGACGCGCGATTATTGCCCTTTGTTTGTGCGGAACGAAGACGGCGAGGTGGCGGCGACGAAGTGGATTTTCAACGGGTGGGCGAAGTATCCGAACCACGAGGACGATGACGCGGCGGGCGCGTGGGTGGCGGAGAGGCTTGGCGTGGAGACATTCAAGCCGGGTGTGGTGCTCGAAGGCGGGAGCGTGGACGTGAACGGGGCGGGCGCTTTGCTTACGACGGAGGAGTGCCTGCTGAGTCCGGTGCAGGCGCGGAATCCGGGGCTGGGCCGCGGCGAGATCGAAGCGTTGCTTGCGGATTATCTCGGCGCCGGGCTCGTGATCTGGCTGCGGCGCGGGATCGTGGGGGACGATACACATGGACACGTGGACGACATTGCGCGGTTTGTGGATGCGAACACGATTGTGGCGGCGGTTGAAGAGGATTCGTCGGAAGCGAATTACGAACCGCTGCGGGAGAACCTGGAGCTGCTGCGCGCGACGGGGTTCCGCGTGGTGACGCTGCCGATGCCGAAGCCGGTGTATTTCGACGGCCAGAGGCTGCCGGCGAGCTATGCGAATTTCTACATCGCGAATGCGGCGGTGCTTGTGCCGGTGTTCAACGACGCCAACGACCGCGTGGCGCTCAACACGCTGGCCGGATTGTTCCCGGACAGGCCGGTGGTGGGGATTTACTGCGGCGACCTGGTGCTGGGTCTGGGGACGCTGCATTGCATGACGCAGCAGCAGCCGGCTTCCCACTGAAGATGCGCCGCGACTAAAATCGCGGTATATGGTGCGGAAACTCTTACCGATGCTGTTGGCGCTTTGCGCGCTGCCCGTGGTTGGCCAGTACGATGGTCCGAGACCGCCGAAGGCCGATGTACCGTATCTGTCGCAGGCGGATAACCTGATCGCGACGGAGGTTACGGAAGCCAAGGAAGAAGACCGGAAAGACGGGCAGGTGTTCGTGATTCCCGGCGCGGCGTCGCCGGTGAAGACTCCGATGGCCGAGCCGATCTTCCTGTTTCAGTCCGATAAGATCCAGGCGGGTTCGCTGCAGTTATTCCGGCTGGATGTCAACGACGGGAACCGCGAGGTGAACTTGGGCGGCGGGAAGAAGCACAAGAACGCGGCGCGGCCGCTGCGGCTGGACGTCAAACAGCTTTCGACGAATTTGTTTCGCATCGAGGCGTATAACACGCTCGATCCGGGCGAATATTCGCTTTCGCCGAGCGACTCTAACGCTGCGTTCTGCTTTGCGGTTTACTGAGGCGGCGCTGATTCCGGGTTCCCGGCGGGCCGGCGCGGCATCAAACGAACGGATGGACTACACACTCGAGAAAACCGCCGCCGCGGATCACGCGCTGTTTCCGCTACTGGTCCGGCGATGGAGCCCGAACGCGTTTTCGCCGGAGCCTGTGGATCGGGAAACGCTTGCGACGGTGTTCGAGGCGGCGCGATGGTCGGCTTCGTGTTCGAACGACCAGCCGTGGTTCTACCTGGTTGCGACGCGGGACGATGCGGCGGCGTTCGAAACGATGCTCGGGTGTCTGGAAGACGGGAATATCAAGTGGGCCAAGACTGCGCCGGTGCTGGCGATAGGCGTGGCGCGGCTCACGTTTGAGCGGAACGGCAAGCCCAACCGGTGGGGTTACTACGATCTGGGGCAGTCGGCGGCTTACCTGACGGTGCAGGCGATGTCGATGGGATTGTGGGTGCACCAGATGGGCGGATTTTATCCGGAGAAGGTGCGCGAGGTTTATGGGGTGCCCGAAGGCTACGATCCGGTGGCGGCGATAGCGATCGGCAAGATGGGAGATCCGTCCGTCCTGCCCGGGTATTTAACCGAGCGGCACAACGGACCGCGGAGCGGCCGGAAACCGCTGCGGGAATTTGTTTTCACCGGGCGCTGGGGCGAGGCGGCCTTCTGAGCGGTTACGGCGAACTCTTTTTGAAATAGGCCACGCCGCCGCGGTCTTCGACGAACTCGACGCGGTCGCCGATTTCGGCGCGGGGGCCGAGGATGCGCGCGGTGAGGCGTCCGCCTTCGGCGAGATCGACGATGGCGAGTTGGTAGGGGACGTCCTTTGCGTACTGCTCGGGAGGCGAGTAGACGACGGTTTCCGTATATACGGTGGCGGTGGTATAGCTCATGCCGCCTCCAGGATGGAGACGACGCTGGTGGCGCCGGAGCCGCCGAGATTCTGGGCGAGGCCGAGGCGATGGCGTTCGAGTTGGCGCTCGCCGGCTTCGCCGCGGATTTGTTGAACGACGTCGTAGATCTGGCCGACGCCGGTGGCGCCGACGGGATGGCCCTTCGACTTCAGGCCGCCGCTCGCGTTCACGGGCAGTTTTCCTTTGATGCAGGTGTGGCCGGCGAGGGTGAAGGGACCGCCTTCGCCCTTGGCGACGAAGCCGAGATCTTCGAGGGCGAGGATTTCGGCGATGGTGAAGCAGTCGTGAACCTCGGCGAACTCGATGTCGGAGGCCTGCACGCCGGCCATGCGATAGGCCTTGGCGGCGGCTTCGCGGAGCGAGCGGAAGGTGGTGATGTCGTCCTTTTCGTCGAGGGCGACGTAGTCGGAGGTTTGCGCGATGCCGAGGACGCGGACGGGCTTGGCGGTGAATTCGGTGGCGCGTTCGAGGGGCGCGAGGATGACGGCGGAGGCGCCGTCGCTTACGAGGGAGCAGTCATAGACGGTGAGCGGGTCGGACACCGGCTTGCCTTTGAGCGCCTGTTCGAGGGTGATGACCTTGCGCATGTGCGCGGCGGGGTTCTTGGCGCCGTTGGAATGGTTCTTGACGGCGACGGCGGCCATCTGCTCGCGGGTGGTGCCGTACTGATACATGTGGCGGCGGGCGATCATGGCGAACAACGCGGGGAAGGTGGCTCCGGCCTTGACTTCGCCGCTGAGGTCGCCCGCGCCAGCCAGGATTTCGGCCACCTTTGGGGTGGTTTGGGAGGTCATTTTTTCGACGCCGGTGGCGAGGACGATGTCATAAAGACCGGAGGCGACGCCGGAAACGGCATGGAAGAACGCCGCGCCGCTGGAGGCGCAGGCGGCCTCGAAGCGGGTGGCGGGGATGCCGGCGAGCCCCGAGGCGGCTGCGATGTAGGGAGCGAGGTGGTTCTGGCCTACGAAGGAGGGCCCGGCGAAGTTGCCTAAGTAGAACGCCTCTATGAGGTTAGGGGAGATATGGGCATCCTCGAACGCTCTCTGGTTTGCCTCTACCGCCAGCGAGCGTAAATCGCGGTCTGCGAAGGCTCCAAACGCGGTCTTACCGATGCCGATTACGGCTACGGGTCTCATATACAATCAGGATAGCGCCGGTTAAACGGGGCACCTGTACAAAGTAGTAGGGGTTTTATGTCGGGATTGCACGTTTTTGGCATTTGGGCGTCATTGTCTGTTAGAGGTGACGACGCCGATCCAATTCGAGACGCCCACTGCGCGGCTGGGAGTGTGGGGGTACGGAGACGGGATGAGCGAGCCCGCTAAGCCGTTTCCCGTGGACGCGGAGCTTGACTCCAGCGAGCGCCAGGCGCAGTTCATCCACGAGCATCTGCGCCGGGTTTTCCTGCTCATCTACCGCATGGTGGGTAATTCCGCCGATGCGCAGGATCTGACACAAGAGACATTCATCAAGGCGCTGCAGCGGCGGGACCAGTTGAAAGACGCGCAGCGGGCGGCGCATTGGCTATCGCGGATTGCGAGCAACACGGCGATTGATTTTCTGAGGCGGCACGGCAAGGTGAACTTCTGCGAGATCGACGCGATGCCGGAGGCGGTGTCGGCGCGGGTTCTGGGCGAAGGGACCGACGGCGGACCGGAAAATCCGGAAACGGCCGTGTTGCGCGCGGAGCGGCGCGGGATGCTGGAACGCGGGTTGGCGGTGCTGACGGAGCGCGAAAGAACCGCCCTGCTGCTGCGGGATGTCGAGGGGTTGCCGGCCGAAGAAGTGGCGCGGCGATTGAATTGTTCGAAAGCGACGGTGCGGTCCCACATCGCCAATGCGCGGGTGAAGTTCCGCCGGTACATGGAGAGCCTTCCGTCATGAGGCATCCGGACGAAGCAGCACTTGCGTTGTACGCCGGGGGCGACCTGGGGCTGGCGGCCCGCGCGAGAGTGGCGCTGCATCTGCGGCGTTGCGCGGCTTGCGCGGGAGAAGCGGCCGCTTACGCGGGTATGCGCCGCGCGATCGTTTCGGCGGCCGAAACCGCGCCGGCTGAGATCGACTGGCCGGCGCTTGCGACCGAAATGCCGGCCAACATTCGCGTGGGGCTGGAAGCCGGGCGGTGCGTCGACTCGGCCCCGCGGCAACGGCCGAGGCATGGCTTGCGCTGGAGCCTGGGCGCTGCCCTGGCGGGGGCGGCGTTACTTTTCGTGATCGGGTTCGTCCTCAACTTCCCCCGGGAAAGCAGGGATCGGATTGCGACATCAGTTGAAAAGGTGTGGCGCGGTGAGCCGTCTCTTCCGGTAGTGGCGGCGCAACAGGGCGTGGTGCTGGAGGCATCGCCGGCCGGAGCGTCGGTGACGGCCAACGGCGCCGCGATGCAGATGCTGGCGCCGCGCGCTTCGGGTCCGGTGAGCGTGTCGGTGAGTCTGCAGGATTCGGTGAGCGCGCGTTACGTGGATTCGGACTCCGGCCAGGTGACGATCAACAAGGTCTACTATGAGCAGTAGCCGGTGGAAACCCGCGGTGGTGGGCCTGGCGTTGGCGGCGTCGGCCGTCTTCGCCGGCGACCTGCCGTTGCCGCGCATCGACTTCCCCGGCGATTCGCCGGTGGCTCTGCTGGGCTCCGACTACAGCGGATCGAGCGAGACGGCCCGCGGCAGCGCGATGGTGATGGATCTGCGGGCGGCGCTGACGCTGCGGAATATTTCGGGGTCGCGGATTCGGGGCATCACGCTGCTGGTGGAGGCGCCGGGGGTGACGCCGGGCGGCAAAGCGTCGGTGACGCTGCCGAGTCTTTCCGTCGCTCCGGGCGATTCGTTCCCGGTTCGGTTGGACCTTCGTCTCCTGCGGCCGGCGCAAGCGTTGGGGACCGCCGCGGTGAGTATCCGGCTGGACGGGATCCTGTTCGACGACCTGAGGTTCTTCGGGCCGGACCGGCTGAATTCGCGGCGTGCGCTGACGGCCTACGAACTCGAGGCCCGGCGCGACCGGCGTTATTACCAGAGCCTGCTCGAAGGCGGCGTGGAAAAGCTTCGACAGGGTGTGCTGGCGGCGCTTTCTCGCGGCGTGTCGCAGCCTGGGGTTGAGGCGCAACTGATCCATGCGGGCCCGGCGACGAATCTTCCGCCGGGCCGGGAGTTGGCGTTTCAGTTTGTGGACGTTTCTGGCGCGCCGGTGCAGCCGCGGGAGGGCTTCGCCACGGTGGCCGGGAACGAAGCGCGCGCGCCGAGGCTGGAGGTTCGTAACCGGTCGAACCGGACGATCCGCTGGGTGGAGTTGGGTTGGATTCTGCGAGACCGGCAGGGCCGGGAGACTCCGGCGGGCACGATTCCCGCGGAAGTTTTTCTGGCGCCGGGCGAGCAGCGCGACATTCTGAAGGACGTGACTCTGCGGTTTCCCAGCCGGCCGGGCGCGCCAGTGGATATCGCCGGGCTGACGGGATATGTGAGCAGCGTGGAGTACGCGGATGGGGCGATGTGGGTGCCTCCGCGGAGCGTCCTTGCGGACCCGCGCTTGAGCCGCGCGATGCCGCCGTCGCCGGAAGAGCAGCGGTTGCTGGAGATTTACCGGCGCAAGGGCATGGCGGCGTTGGTGGCGGAGTTGCGGCGGCCTTAGGGCTGGGCGCGCGGGGCGAGCGAGCGTTGTGTGATCCGTTGTGGGCTTGGTATTCTAGGTTTGTGACGCGGAGGCGGGCATGCCTGATCCGCGTTATGTCTCGCCCGGCGGCGCTATCGTCTAACGGTTAGGACGGAGCCCTCTCAAGGCTTAAATACGGGTTCGATTCCCGTTAGCGCTACCAATTCCTCATACACTTACGGGCTTTGCGCTGTGACGCGCAACGGGCCAGCAGAAACTCCGCGCATTCGGAATCGCCAGCGGTCTCGTCGCAACACAGCCAATTTTCAGCACCCACGACGAGTCCCGCCGAGCGGTCTGTCCGATGTCTGGTGTTAGGGGCGATCTCTCGGCCCTGTCAACGAAAACAATCCCCGCAAAACCCCTGTTCGAAAAAATCCGCGGCGCCGCTTGGGCCACCGGCGACCCCGGCCTCGTCTTTCTCGACACCATCAACCGCGCAAATCCCACCCCCGCCGCCGGTCTCTTCGAATCCACGAATCCCTGCGGCGAAGTCCCCCTGCTCCCCTACGAATCCTGCAACCTCGGTTCGCTCAACCTGCCCGCCTACCTCTCGGGCGCCGAAATCGACTGGCCCGCGCTCGCCTCCGCCATCGCCGGCGCCGTGCGCTTTCTCGACGACGTCATCACCGTCAATCGTTACCCGGTCGAAGCCATCGCCAACCTCACCCAGGCCAACCGCAAAATCGGCCTCGGCATCATGGGATTCGCCGAAGCCTGCATCCTCCTCGGCATCCCCTACTACACATCGCCCACGCCGCCCAAACGGCCTCCGCCAACCTGGCCCGCGAACGCGGCGTCTTCCCCAACTGGGACCGCGGCATCTGGAAGCAGAAAGGACTCCCGCTTCGCAACGCCACCCTCACCTCCATCGCCCCCACCGGCGCCATCGGCATCATCGCCGGCACAAGCTCCGGCATCGAACCGTTATTCGCCCTCGCCTACCGCCGCGCCCACGTACTCGCCAATGAGACCTTCGCCGTCTTGAACCCCATCTTCCTGCGCACGCTCGATCAGCGCGGCCTCGCATCGCAGCCCATCCTCGACGCCGTCCTGCGCGAAGGCCGCTTGCCGGATTCTCTCGGCTTGCCGCCGGATTTCCGCGCCCTCTTCACCACAGCCCTCGAGATCCCGCCGGAGTTCCACGTCCGCATGCAGGCCGCCTTTCAGGCCCATGTCGACAACGCCGTATCGAAAACCGTGAACCTCCCCGCCGATGCCACCCCCGCCGCCGTCGCGCATATCTACCAGTTGGCTCACCGTCTCGGCCGCAAAGGCATCACGGTCTTCCGCTACGCCTCGCGCTCCGAACAGGTCCTGCTCCTGGGCGCCGGCGAAGAGCCCTACAAGTACGAACACTTCGCCCACTGCGACCCGAACGCCTGCCGCCTCTAGCCCCAGCTCCCCGCGCCTTACTGGATCGTGATCGTATTACTGCTCGCCGGCCCGTAGCTCGACTCCCCGTTCGGCGCCAGCACACGCACCACGCGCTGCCCCTGCGTCGCCGCCGCCAGCGTCACGCTCGCCGTCACCTGCGTCCCGTCGCTTGACACCTGCACGTTCGTCACCGTGAAATTCGGATCCGAGCTCGAGAACGGTCCATTCGCGTTGCTTCCGTTGTTGCCGTTCCCATGGCTCCCCGCCTTCCCCGGCAGCGTCGACGGATCCACGAACGCCAACCCCGTCGCCCCCTGGAAGTTCGTCCCCGTCACCGTGAACGCCAACGTCTGTCCGGGCTGAATCGTCTGCGGCTGAACGCTCTTCACCGTCGGCATGTTAGCCGCCATGCCGCGGTCGTTGTGATCGTCCGTGCCTTGCCCCTCCCCTTGCGCCTTCACCGCGTTGATCGTTCCCGTCAGCTTCATCGTGGTCAGGTCCACCAGCGCCAGCGTCCCGTCGCCTTCATTCGTCACCAGCAGCAGATTGTCCATTGTGTCAATCGCCAGCGACCTTGGACCCAGCCCGACCGAAGCCTGGTTCTGCGTCGTCAGCGTGAGTTGCTGGTTCAACACCGTCGCCTGCGCCGCCGTCGCCGAGGAATCCGTCTGGTCCGCGAAATACACCATGTCTCCCGAAACCACAATCGCATTCGCTCCGCCCGTCGAAACCGTGTAGTTCGTGCTCTGCGCCGCGCCCGTGCTCAGGTTCACCGCCACCACCGACCCGCCTGGACCCGCGGCCGGTTCCACCACCAACCCATATCCCAGCGTCGGCAGCAGCACAATCGACTTCGGCCGGCTGTTCGCCCCGAGGTCCATCGTCTTCGTCACCATGTTATTCGCCAGGTTGATCACGTCGATCGTCCCCGCGTCCTCGGCCACCACATAAGCGATCCCGTTCGCCGAGTCAATCGCCACGCCCCGCGGCCCGCGGTCCACCGGAATCGTCGCCGAAACCATCGCCGTCCCCAGGTTCACGATAGAAACCGTATCTACGTCCTGGTTGGCGACCACAGCCAGGGCGTTATAAATCTCCACCGCGCTCGGTCCGCCGCCGGTTGCCACCTCCGCCGTCACCTTCCCCATCGTCAAATCCACCAGCGCAACCGAACCCTTGTCCCGCTCGGCCACCACCGCCATCTTTCCGTCCCCGGCCACGGTCATATCACCCGGCCCGCTGCCCGCCGGAAGATCGATCACGCCCGTCACCTGCTCCGCGTTCAGGTCCACCACCCGCAGCACATCGTCGGCTTCATCCGTCACCAGCGCCGTATGCGTCCCCGGTATATACGCCACGTCCGCTAACTCGCGCGCCCGGGCCTGATTATCCCCCGCCGGCGGGAACTTACCCTGTCCCACGCTCGGCAAAATCACCGCCTCGACCACGTTACTCACGTTCCCGCCCGAGGTCACCGAAACTTCTACCCTCCCGGCACCCGCGAGCGTGGCCGGTAACTGTACGTTGATCTGCTGCAGCCCCGCGCAGCACGGTGCGTTCCCATAGAACACAACATTCACCGCCGTGCTCCCCATCGTCACCGTCGGCGCAGTCGTCAGGTTCAATCCCGTCGTGTAAATCGCCAGGTATGTCGGCTGCCCGTTCGTCGTCACCGTAAACGGCCCCCGCGCGAACGTAATGGCATTCAGAATCGCCCCATCCCGCGTCCCCGTCCCTGTAAATGAGAAAACACCCGGCGCCGCCTGCGCGCTGATCGTGATCGAGGCGGAAAACGTTCCCGTCGACGACGTCAGAGTTAACTGATAGCTACCGGGGCCGATACCAGTACCAATTAAAGCGTTTACCTGCCGCGGCGATGTGTAAAAAAGCGCCAGCGGTGTGTTCCCAATCGTCACAGTTACTCCGCCCAGCGTCGTCGGCAAATGTTCCGGATCCGTAGCCGCCGCCGTGCCGCTCGCGATGTTCGGGCCGAATATCGAAATAATACTGCCCGCAGTAAGTGGCGCGTTCTTCAGAAACGACGCCGCATTCACCACCCGAAGCGTCTGCCCCCACCCGCTAATACTTGAGAGGGAGAACAATAGAAGAGAAGCGGCTAATGTCCTCATCACGATTTAAAGTGTACTGCAACTTACTTACCAACGCCATACCAACTAACGTCTACTTCGTCCTGACCATTTCGTACTCCTCCCGTCCCACCACTCTCCCCACCCACCACAAAGCCCACGCCGACCCCGCCAGCAACACCGCCGATACCTTGATCGCCCCCGACAAACCCATCACCGGCTTCATCGCCCCCGCCCCCGCCGCCATCACCCCTC
>JAJYCN010000189.1 GCA_021778335.1 Acidobacteriota bacterium
CGACCAAGCTCACGGGCGAGACCGAGACGCTCCTGCGGAAGGCGCTCGTAAAGCTATTGCTCGATGGAGAGATTGCCAAGCCGTTTCTCGGCAAGAGCGATTCCAGGGAGAAGTACTTGGACGGGCTCGTCTTCGACGCCTTGCCCTCCTGAGCGGCGGATTCGCGGTACGCCGGGCTACGTTACTCGGATTTGAGGCTGGCCATGTCGATGGTGAAGCGGTATTTGACGTCGGAGTTGAGGAGGCGGGTGTAGGCTTCGTTGACCTTCTGGATGGGGATGACTTCGACGTCGGCGGTGAGGTGGTGGGCGCCGCAGAAGTCGAGCATTTCCTGGGTTTCGGCGAGGCCTCCGATGGGGGAGCCGGCGAGGGTGCGGCGGCCGAGGATGAGGTTGAAGGCGGCGACGGGGAGGGGTTTTTCGGGGGCGCCGACCAGGGTCATGGCGCCGTCGCGGCGGAGGAGCTGGAGGTAGGCGTTGACGTCGTGGCTGGCGGCGACGGCGTCGAGGATGAAGTCGAAGCTGCCGGCGTGCTTTTGCATCTGGTTCGAGTCGCGGGAGAGGACGACTTCGTTTGCGCCGAGGCGGACGGCGTCATCCTTTTTGCCCGGCGAGGTGGTGAAGACGACGACGTGTGCGCCGAGGGCGTGGGCGAACTTTACGGCCATGTGGCCGAGGCCGCCGAGGCCGACGACCCCGACCTTCTTGCCGTTAGTTACTCCCCAGTGGCGCATGGGCGAGTAAGTTGTAATTCCGGCGCAGAGCAAAGGGGCGGCACCGGCGGGGTTCAAGTTAGACGGGACGTGTACGGCGAAGTGCTCGTCGACGACGACGCTATCGGAGTAACCGCCGTAAGTAACTCCGCCTAAGTGCTTGTCGGGTGAGTTGTAAGTGAGGACTCCGTTGGCGCAGAACTGTTCGAGGCCGGCGAGGCAGTCCGGGCAGGTACGGTCGGAGTCGACGAGGCAGCCGACGGCGGCGAGATCGCCGGGTTTGAAGCGGGTGACTTCGGCGCCGACGCTGGTGACGCGGCCGAGGATTTCGTGGCCGGGGACGCAGGGGTAGACGGTCGGCATGAATTCCTTCCATTCGTCGCGGACGACGTGGAGGTCGGTGTGGCAGATGCCGCAGTAGAGGATTTCGATTTGCACGTCGCGGGCGGTGGGGTCGCGGCGCGTGACGGTGGAAGAGGCGAGCGGAGAAGTGGCGCTCGAGGCGGAGTAGGCTTTGGCCTGGTACATGAAGTTATGCTCCGAGGTATTGATCGCCGGTGACGTGTTCGAGCCAGTCGGCGGCCTTGCCGTCGAGCCGTTCCTGGATGGCGATGTGGGTCATGGCGGTGGTTGGGGAAGCTCCGTGCCAGTGTTTTTCGCCGGGGGCGATCCAGACGACGTCGCCGGGGCGGATTTCTTCGATGGGTCCGCCCCAGCGCTGGACGCGGCCGCAGCCGAAGGTTACGACGAGGTTCTGGCCGAGCGGGTGGGTGTGCCAGGCGGTGCGCGCGCCGGGTTCGAAGGTGACGCAGGCGGCGGAAACGCGGGCCGGATCGGGGGCGCTGACGAGAGGGTCGATGCGGACCGTGCCGGTGAAGTAGTCGGGCGAGCCTTTGGTGGAAGGTTGGGCGCCGTTTTTCTTGATTTCCATTTTCGATCTCCTTAGCCAGTGCTTATTGTGACTCGATGCCGGGATTAGCGGCCGGTCATTTTTTCGATGTGCTCGGGGTAGCGGGCGCCTTCGATTGGAATTTGAGAGGCGGCGGATTCGATCTCGGAGAGGTCGGCCGGGGTTAGTTCGAGGGCGGCGGCGCCCAGGTTTTCTTCGAGGCGCGCGGGCTTGGTGGTGCCGGGGATGGGAGAGATCCAGGGCTTTTGGGCGAGGAGCCAGGCGAGGGCGATCTGCGCGGGCGTGGCGTTCTTGCGCTGGGCGATCCGGCCGAGTAAATCGACGACGGCGAGATTCGCTTTGCGGGCTTCGGGCGTGAAGCGGGGGAGGGTGTTGCGGAAGTCGGTTGAGTCGAGGGGGGTGTTTTCGTCGATTTTGCCGGTGAGGAAACCTTTGCCGAGGGGGCTGTAGGGGACGAGGCCGATGCCTAATTCTTCAAGAGTGGGGATGATTTCGGCTTCGGGGCGGCGCCACCAGAGCGAGTATTCGCTTTGGAGGGCGGCGACGGGTTGGACAGCATGGGCGCGGCGGATGGTTTGCGCGCCGGCTTCGGAGAGGCCGAAGTGTTTGACCTTGCCTTCGCGGATGAGGTCCTGGACGGCGCCGGCGACGTCTTCGATGGGGACTTCGGGATCGACGCGGTGCTGGTAGTAGAGGTCGATGACATCGGTCTGTAGGCGCTTCAAGGAGCCTTCGACGGCTTGTTTGATGTGTTCGGGGCGGCTGTTGAGGCCGGCCCACCCGGGCTTGCCGTCCGGGTGAAGATTGAAGCCGAATTTGGTGGCGATGACGACCTGGTTGCGGAGGGGGGCGAGGGCTTCTCCTACGAGATCTTCGTTGGTGTAGGGGCCGTAGACTTCGGCGGTGTCGAAGAAGGTGACGCCCTTTTCGACGGCGGAGCGGATGAGGGCGATCATGGCTTGTTTGTCGCCGGCGGGGCCGTAGCCGAAGCTCATGCCCATGCAGCCGAGGCCGAGGGCGGAGACTTCGAGGGTGCTGTTACCGAGTTTGCGTTTCTGCATTGTGTGTCCTCGCTTGTTGTGTGGTTCTCTTCCAGCGTAGGGCGGGAGGATCGGCAGGCGGTATCCCGATCCTTCCGATTTCTTGCCTGATTCTGCCGGAGGGGTTGATTGGGGTGCGGGGCGGGTGAGTATGCTGGGGGAGAGGTGCGTGAAGCGATGAGCGGAAAAACGGTACGGAAGGCGGAGGAGCTGCGGTTGGAGCTGGCGCGGAAGGTTGCCTTTTTCGTTGGCGAGGGAGAGAAGCGGGTAACGGAGATTCCGGGGCTGACGCTGCATAAGAAGACCGGGCCGACGGCTCCGTGTCCGGCGACCTACGAGCCGGCGGTGACGGTGATGGCGCAGGGGCGCAAGCGGGTGGAACTGGGGCGCAACGTATTTATCTACGATCCGGCGCGGTATTTGCTGACGGCGATTGATTTGCCGACGGTGAGCCGGGTTATGGAGGCGAGCGTGGAGCGGCCGTGCCTGGCGATGTCGCTGAAGCTGGACATGGCGGTGGTGCGGGAGCTTTTGAGCCGCGAGGAGATCCGCGTGGCGGAGGCGGCGGGGGAGCGGCCGGCGATGGCGGTGGGGCGGACGACGCCGGAGTTTTTGAGCGCGTGCTGCCGGCTGCTGGATCTGCTGGAGACGCCGGAGGACATTCCGGTTCTGGCGGGGATGATTGTGCGGGAGATCATTTACCGGATTCTGCGCGGGCCGGAGGGGGCGAGGCTGCGGGGGATTGCGACGCTGGGTGACCAGAGCCAGCGGACGGCGAAGGCGGTGGCCTGGATTAAGGTGAATTACGCGAAGCCGCTGCGGGTGGAGGAGCTGGCGGAGATGGCGGGGATGGGCGTTTCGACGCTGCATCATCATTTCCGGGCGCTGACGGCGATGAGTCCGCTGCAGTATCAGAAGCAGATCCGGCTGCAGGCGGCGCGGGCGCGGATGCTGATGGACGATGTGGACGCGGCGAGCGCGGCCTTCGAGGTGGGGTATGAGAGCGCGAGCCAGTTCAGCAGGGAGTACAGCCGGTTTTTTGGGCAGCCTCCGATGCGGGATGTGCGGATGCTGCGCTCGCCGGAGGCTCCGGCGATGGAGGGCGTGGGGTAGGAAGCAAGGAGCAGGAAGCAAGGAGCAAGAAGCAGGGAGCAAGAAGCAGGGAGCAAGAAGCAGGGAGCAAGAAGCAGGGAGCAAGCAGCGGGGAGCAAGGAGCAGGGAGCAAGAAGCGGGGAGCAAGAAGCGGGGAGCAAGAAGCGGGGAGCAAGAAGTAAGAAGCAGGGAGCAAGAAGAGAGCAGAGGAGGACTTGCGGCCGCCGGGGGCTCCGGCGATGGAGGGGGTGGGATAAGAAGCAAGGAGCGGGGAGCAGGGAGCAGGGGAGGTTGGTTGGGTTTGCGGCGGGGCGAGTGATTGCGGGCGCCTCGGGGCGCGTAAGTAGGCGAGGGCGTGGCCGTCGCGGGGCGAGCGGCCGGGCTGGTTGATGGCGGCGGGAAATTCGCGGGAGGGGGGCGAGGTTGTGGCCGTTGGCGGTGGGTCCCGGCATAGGGCGACTACGCGGCCGAGTGTCATGGTGTAGGCTCAGATCATGCCGCGAACTCAGCGCCTGACCGCCATTATCGAGCGCGAAGAGGATGGCTTCGTCTCGTTGTGTCCGGAGCTCGACATCGCCAGCCAGGGCGCGACCATCGAGGAGGCCCGGGCGAACCTCGTGGAAGCGCTGACAGTGTTTTTCGAAACAGCAGACCCATCCGAGGTGCCGCGGCGCTACCACGGCGATGTGCTTGTGACCCAGGTCGAGCTCCAGGTTGGGTAGGCTGCGAGTTCTTTCGGGCCGGGAGATCCGCGGGATTCTCGAAGAGCATGGCTTCGTCCCGGCGCGCCGGCGGGGCAGTCACCGGGTGATGCAAAAGCGGACCGGGAATACGACCATTACGGTTCCGGTTCCGCTTCACAACCCAGTTCGAGCAGGCACGCTGTCGACAGTTCAGTAGAGGGTACAGCCGGTTTTTCGGGCAGCCACCGATGCGGGATGTGCGGACGGTTGGGGCGAGGCCCGCGTACCCGGGATATGTGCTAGGATTTCCGGCGTCGTTTGACGTTGACTCAGGGGCCCCGGGAGGTGGCCGGCCGTGACATGCTCGGGATGCGGCGGCGAGATTGCCGCGAGCGCGCGGTTTTGCGCTTCGTGCGGCGTGAGGCTTGCCGCCGAGGGAATGACGGCGGCGACGACCGAGGCTATGGCGGCAGGGCTGGTGTCCGCAAGGATCTCCTCGAATTCGGCAGAGGAGGGGCGGTTCCCGGCCGGGACGTTGCTTGCGGGGCGGTATCGCATCCTTGGGCTGGCCGGGCGAGGCGGCATGGGCGAGGTGTATCGCGCCACGGATCTCCGGCTGGGTCAGTTGGTGGCGCTCAAGTTTCTGCCCGAGGCCACCGCGCGCGACGGGCGCATGCGTACGCGCCTGTACGGGGAGGTGCGCATCGCGCGGCAGGTTTCGCACCCGAATGTCTGCCGGGTGTACGACGTCGGCGAGGTCGACGGCGCGCTGTTCCTCTCGATGGAGTATGTGGATGGCGAGGATCTGCGATCGCTGCTGAAGCGCATTGGCCGGCTGCCGGCCGATAAAGGCGTGGAGATCGCGCGGAAGCTGTGTGCGGGCATGGCGGCGGCGCACGACAAAGGGGTGCTGCACCGCGATCTGAAGCCGGCCAACGTGATGATCGATGCGCGCGGCGAAGCGGTGATCATGGACTTCGGGCTGGCGGGAGTGGAAGGCCAGGTGACCGGCCGCGAGATCCGCCATGGCACTCCCGAGTACATGGCTCCGGAGCAGTTTGCGGGCAAGGAGGTGACGGTAAAGAGCGATCTCTACGCTCTGGGGCTGGTGTTCTATGAGATGTTCAGCGGCCGGCGCGCGTTCGAGGAGGGGCGGGGCGGGCAGAGGCCGAGCGTCAGCGCGCTGGGGAAGGATATCGACCCGGCTGTCGAGCGTGTGATCGAGCGTTGTCTGGCGGAGGATCCACGAGGGCGGCCGGCCTCGGCGCTGGCGGTGGCGGCGGGGTTGCCTGGAGGAGATCCGCTGGCGGCGGCCCTGGCGATGGGAGAGACGCCGACACCGGAGATGGTGGCGGCATCGGGCGATCCGGATGCGATGCCGGTGGCGAGGCTGCGCATGTGGCTCGGGTTGGCCGTGGTGGGACTGGCCGTAGCGGTGTACCTTGCGGGCGTGTCCAATCCGATGGAGATGATGCCGCTCGAATACCCGCCCGACGTTTTGCAGCAGAAGGCGCGGGAGGTCATCGGAGCGCTAGGGTACACCGACCGGCCGGGGGACTCGGGGTATGGATTCGTGGAGGAGCCGCATTACCGCGCTTGGGTGCAGAGCCACGTCAAACGGACGGAGTTGGGCGCCGAGGTGGCGGAGGGAACTCCGGGGCTGTTCTCGTTCTGGTACCGGCAGAGCCCTGAGTACATGGCGGCGGTGGACTGGGCCGGGATGCTGAGTTGGGACGATCCGCCGTTCGTTCGGGCGGGGATGATCCGGGTGAGTCTTACGGTGGACGGGCGGCTGGTCCGATTTGAGGCGGCGCCGCCGCAGGTGGACCGCACGGAGGGATCGCGGCCGGTGGACTGGGCGCCGCTGTTCGCGGCGGCGGGACTTGACGTATCGAAACTGGCCGGTGCGCAGCCGGAGTGGACGCCGCCGATGGCCTTCGACACCCGGGCAGCGTGGACCGGGGTCTTTCCGCGCAGTCCGGCGATTCCGCTGCGAGTGGAGGCCGCGGCGTGGCGGGGCCGTCCCGTGGAGTTCCGGCTCATCGGACCGTGGACGCGCCCGGAGCGGGCGGAGGCGGTATCGCAAACCACGGGGGACCGTATCCGGGTCTGGGCCACGCTGACGGTCGTTGCCTTGGCGGTCGCAGCCGCCATTCTACTGGCGCTGCGCAACTACAAGCGCGAACGGGTGGACATTCGCGGGGCGAACCGCATAGCGTGTGTGTTGTTAATCGCGTACACAGTCGTGTGGATTCCGCTCAGCCATCATGGGACGACCGCGAATGAGCTGGGGACGTTTACCTCGATCGCGGCGGAGGCACTGTATGTTTCGGGAATAACCTGGGTGTTCTACCTGGCGCTCGAACCGTATGTCCGCCGGCGCTGGCCGCAGAGCCTTGTGGGCTGGAGCCGCATGTTGAGCCACGGGCTGCGCGACCCGCAAGTGGGGGCGCAGGTGCTGGAGGGAGTCGTGCTCGGCTACGTGGGGGTACTGTTGTTCGCGCTGCGGGGTCTGGGATTCAACGCGGCGGGCTTCTTCGACACGTATTATCCAGCGGATTTCGTGGCGGGACTGCAGAAGAGCGCCGTGGAATACTTGTCTGGTATCGGCGACTCCACTCTCACCACGTTGGGGATCCTGTGCGTGTTCTTCCTGCTGCGTGTACTGCTGCGCCGCGCATGGCTGGCGGTGGCAATGGTGATGATGCTGGGGAGCCTCCTGGAGTACCACGCGGCCACCCCGGCGGTCAGCATCCTGTTCGGGGTCTTGAAGTATGGGATCGGCATGCTGATCCTGATCCGGTTCGGAATTCTACAGACGGCGGTGACTATCTACATATGCGGGCTGTTCTTCTGGGTTCCCATCACTACGAATCTGTTTGCGTGGTACGCCGGGCCAACGATCGCTTCGTTGTGTATTGCGGCGAGTATGATTGCGTGGTCGTCCTACACAGGGCTGGCGGGCAGGAGCGTGTTTGGGGCAGGGTTTCTGGATAACTGATCGAAGCCGCACCAGAGCGGCGGTAAAGATGGAGGAGACGGATGAGGCTGAAGGCGCTGCGGGGCGTTTTGGCGGTGGTGGGGGTGCTGTTTTTGGCGTCGGGGTATCCGATGGTGGACTCTCTGCGGAGGGAGCCGGCGCTAGCGATGATGTTAAGCCTGTATGTGACGCTTGGGATCTTTCTGCTGCTGGCGATTCGGGAGCCTTGGAAGAGCCGGAGCGTGATTGCGTTCGCGGCGTGGTCGAGTTTCGCGCATGCGGCGGTGATGGGATTTCAGGCATGGCGGGGCATGGTTGACCGCGGGGAACTGATCGGAGTGGGGATTCTACTCGTGGTGGGCGTGGCTTTGGTTGCGCTGCGGCCATGGGCAGTTCGTGAAACGGGTAAAGCTGGTTGAGGAGGGGGAGGCGATGCGCGTTGTTGGAATGGGGTTGGTGATTGCGATAGTGCTTGAGTGCGGAGCCGGGATGGCTTTTGGTGCGGACGTGTACAGTCCGTTGAGACTGTATCAGGGAACGTGGAGGGTGAGGAGCGGGCACGGGGGCGATGCGGGGAAAGTGACGGTGCTTTCCAACGAGTGCGCCAGGATCGGGCAGTTTTTCGGGTGCCAGCAGACGGTGGATGGGAAGGCGGAGGCGTTGATTCTGTTTCTGCCGTATGGGAAGCCGGGACATTATTACACGCAGGCGGTGACGGTGGAGGGACGCGCGATGGGGCGGGGCGACCTGGAGATTGAGGGGAGCCGGTGGACTTACTCGTCGAAATCCGATGACGGGGGCAAGCAGACGTGGTACCGGACGACGAATGAGTTCTCCGGGACTGACCGGATTCATTACGAGCAGGCTGAGTCTTCCGATGGAGTGAAGTGGGTGGTGAAAGGGGCCGGCGACGAGGAACGGGGCGGTGGGGGGAAGAAGTAGATGACTAAGGATCGAGCGAAGGTTGGGGTGAAGGGGCGGAGGCGGCAGGCGCAGTATACGCTCGAGGAGTTGCTTGCGCGGTGTAAGGGGAAGGGGCGGCGGACGAAGGAAGAGCGGGAGTGGCAACGTGCGAAGCCGGTGGGACGCGAGTTGATTTGAGTAGGGCGCGGGGGTAGTGAAAGCGCTATCGTGTGAGGTGCGAGAGGGAGGGTACGATGGCGCGTTGGTTGCGGCGGGATGTGTTGAAGGGCGCGTTGGCGGCGCCGGCGGTGGCGGCGATGGGCGTGCCGGGATTGGCGGCGGCGCAGGAGGGTTCCGCGGCCAGCTCGGGCGGCGGTGCGGAGGCGTTGCGGGAGAGGCTGCTGCTCGATTTCGGGTGGCGGTTTCACTTCGGCCATGCGGACGATGCGAAGAAGGACTTCGGGTTCGGGCTGGGGCGAGGCGGGGCGTTCCAGAAGACCGGCGGGTTTCTGGAGCCGAGTTCGCTGGCTTATGACGACAGCGCGTGGAAGGCTGTGGATTTGCCGCACGATTGGGCGATTGAGCTGCCCTTTACTAATGATCCGGAGTTGACGAGCAAGGGGTCGTATCCGCTCGGGCGGAGTTATCCGGCGACGAGCGTGGGATGGTACCGGCGGGTGTTCGAGTTGCCGGCAACGGACGCGGGGCGGCGGATCAGCGTGGAGTTCGACGGGGCTTACCGAGAAGCGCTGGTGGCGTTCAACGGGTTTTACATTGGCCAGCACAGCGGCGGGTACGATCCGTTCCGCTTCGATTTGACGGATTTTGCGAATCCGGGCGGGCGGAACGTGCTGCTGGTGCGGGTGGACGCGACGCTGAGCGATGGTTGGTTTTACGAGGGCGCGGGGATCTACCGGCACGTGTGGCTGGTGAAGACGGCTCCGGTGCATGTGAAGCAGTGGGGGACGCTGGCTCGGGTGGAAGTGCGGGGCGGCGAGGCGGTGGTGCGGATCCGCACGGAGGTGGAGAACAGCGCGAAGACGCGGCAGGACGCGCGGGTGATTTCGACGGTTCTCGATCCGGCGGGCAAGCAGGCGGCGAAGACGACGAGCGAGGCGTTCGGGGTGGATGATGCGGGCGAGCGCACGATCGAACAGACGGTGACGGTGGCGCGGCCGGTGTTGTGGTCGCTCGAAGAGCGGAACCTGTACCGGTTGGTGACGGAGGTGGAAGCGGGCGGGGCTATCGTGGACCGGTATGAGACGCGGTTCGGGATTCGCACGGCGCGGTTCGACGCGGAGCGTGGGTTCTTTCTGAACGGGAAGCCGGTGAAGATCAAGGGGACGTGCAATCACCAGGACCATGCGGGGATCGGCGTGGCGCTGCCGGACGCGGTGCAGTATTACCGGGTGCGGAGGCTGCAGGAGATGGGCTGCAACGCGATGCGGACGTCGCATAATCCGCCGACACCGGAGCTGCTGGATGCCTGCGATGAGCTGGGCATGCTGGTGATGGACGAGACGCGGATGCTGAGTTCGAATCCGGATGGGTTGGCGCAGTTCGAGCACATGATCCGGCGGGACCGGAACCATCCGAGCGTGATTTTGTGGTCGATGGGGAACGAGGAAGGGATCGCGCCGACGGAGATCGGGTACCGTTTGTTGAGCTCGATGAAGGAAGAGGGATTAAAACAGGACGACTCGAGATTGTTTTCGATCGCTCCGCCGCCTTTGGGGCGCGGGATGGGCGAGGGCGGGCTGAAGGTGTGCGACGTTATGGGGTACAACTACGCGGATCCGCAGGCGGAGGCGTATCACAAGACGCATCCCACGATTCCGGTGATGGGGACGGAGAATGTGAGCGCGGTGGGGACGCGGGGCGTGTATGTGACGGACGCGAAGAAAGGGTACGTGGGGTCGTACGATCCGTATACGACGACGGGGCGGGCATCGGCGGAGGGTTGGTGGCGGTTTGCGGATGCGATGCCATGGCTGGCCGGAGGGTTTGTGTGGACGGGTTTCGATTACCGGGGCGAGCCGTCACCGTATGGGTGGCCGAATATCGGTTCGCAGTATGGCGTGATCGACATGTGCGGGTTTCCGAAGGACACGTTCTACTACTACCAGGCGTGGTGGACTCAGAAGCCGGTGCTGCACGTGTTTCCGCATTGGAACTGGCCGGGGATGGAGGGCGAGGAGATCGCGGTTTGGGTGCATACGAATGTCGAGCGGGTGGAGTTGTTCCACAACGGGCGGAGCCTGGGCGCGAAGGACGTCGAGAAGGATTCGCATGTGGCGTGGAACGTGAAGTACGCGCCGGGGGAGATTGAGGCGCGGGGGTACAAGGGCGGGCAGCAGGTTTCGACTGCCAAGCGGGCGACGACGGGCGCGGCGGCGAAGCTGGCGATGCGGGCGGACCGGCATATGTTGGAGGCGGACGGGGAGGATGTGGCGATGTTCGCGGTGGAGGTGCAGGACGCGGAGGGGCGGGTTGTGCCGGTGACGGAGAACGAAGTGACGTTCCGGGTGGCGGGTCCGGGAAAGCTGCTGGGCGTGGGGAACGGGGATCCGACGAGCCATGAATCGGACCGGGGTCCGGCGCGGAAGGCGTTTTCGGGGCTGTGCGTGGGGGTGGTTCAGTCAAGGAAGACGGCGGGGACGGTGACGGTGGAGGCGACGTCGCCGGGGTTGACGGCGGCGAGCTTGACGGTGGAGACGAGCGCGGTGAGGCTGCGGCCGCAGGTGGCGGTTTGGGAGCGGGAGGTTCCGAAGGGTGTGGGCGTGACGGGGTTGTGGCGGCCGGCGCCGGCGGGCGGACAGGGCGATGAGTTGATGGCGGCGTTTCTGGGCGGCGGGGACATGGTGTTCACGCTGCGGCAGAGCGGCGGGGCGATTACGGGCGATGTGGAGGCGGGGGGCGGCGGGTTCTTCGGGTCGCAGTCGGGCGCGGTTAAGGAGGGGAAGATCGAGGGCGGGAAGATAACGTTCGAGGCGGGGAACATGAGTTACTCGGGGACGGTGAGCGGGGACCGGATTGAGCTGGAGAGGAAGATGACTTCGTTCCGGATGCCGGGGGCGGTGA
>JAJYCN010000190.1 GCA_021778335.1 Acidobacteriota bacterium
GGACCCGGCGCGGGCGGATCTGCGGAAGGTGGCGCCGCTGGTTCGGGAGCGGATCCGGCTGCTGAAGGATGTGGCGACGGTGGGGGATTTTTTCTTCCTCGATGAGTTGCCGCCGTACCCGGCCGACGAGTTGCTTCCGCAGACGGGCGATGCGGCGATGAGCCGGCGCGTGCTTGCGTCGGCCAGGTTGGTGCTTGCCAAGGTGGAGTTCGAGCACGGTGCGCTCGAGACGTCATTGCGGGCGGCGGCGGCGGCGCTGGGCATCAAGGCGGGGCAGATGTTTCAGCCGATTCGCGTGGCGGTTTGCGGAAGAAAGAATGCGCCGCCGCTGTTTGAAACGGTCGAGGCGCTGGGGCGCGAGCGGTGCCTGCACCGGATCGGGCGGGCGCTGGACTTGCTGGGCTGAGTTTCCGCGCCAGGGCCGCGAACAGGAGAAAATCAAGAGAATATGTCCACGAATCCATCCGGGCCTGCGCGGCCCGATGAGGCGAGCCCGGCCGGCGGGCCGTCGAACTTTGTCCGCGACATCATCATCGAAGACATCGGGAACGGCAAGAACGGCGGGCGCGTGCATACGCGGTTTCCTCCGGAGCCGAACGGGTATCTGCATATCGGCCACGCGAAATCCATCAACTTGAACTTCGGACTGGCGCGGGAGTTCGGAGGCAAGTGCAACCTGCGGTTCGACGACACGAATCCGGAGAAAGAAGATATCGAGTATGTCGAGTCGATCATCGAGGATGCGCACTGGCTGGGGGGCGACTGGGAAGACCGGATGTTCTACGCCTCCGATTATTTCGAGCAGCTTTACGAATGGGCGGTAAAGCTGATCAAGTCGGGCGACGCTTATGTCTGCGATCTGAGCGCGGCCGAGGTGAGAGAGCAGCGCGGCACGCTGACAGAGCCGGGGCAAAACAGTCCGTACCGGAACCGGAGCGTGGAAGAGAACCTGGATTTGTTCGCACGGATGCGCGCGGGCGAGTTTCCGGACGGCTCGCGGACGCTGCGGGCGAAAATCGACATGGCGTCGCCGAACCTGAACCTCCGCGATCCGCTGATGTACCGCATTCTGCATTCCGAGCATCACCGCACGGGAAATGACTGGTGCATTTACCCGACCTACGACTATGCGCACGGGCAGTCGGATTCGATCGAAGGGATCACGCATTCGATCTGCACGCTGGAGTTTGAGGACCACCGGCCGCTGTACGACTGGTTCATCGAGAAACTTGGCATTCATCATCCGCAGCAGATCGAGTTCGACCGGCTGAACCTGACTTACACGCTGCTGAGCAAGCGGAAGCTGCTGGCGCTGGTGCAGAACGGGCGCGTGCGCGGGTGGGACGATCCGCGGATGCCGACGGTCAGCGGGCTGCGCCGCCGGGGTTACACGCCCGAGGCGATCCGCACGTTCTGCCAGAACATCGGTGTATCGAAGACGAACGGGATCATCGAGCTTTCGCTGCTCGAGCACTATTTGCGCGAAGACCTGAACCGCCGGGCTCTGCGCGTGATGGCGGTGCTGCGGCCGCTGCGCGTAGTCATCGATAACTACCCCGAAGGCCGGGTGGAGGAGATGGAGGCGGTGAACAACCCCGAGGATGCGTCCGCGGGGACGAGGAAAGTGCCGTTCTCGAAGGTGCTCTATATCGAACAGGACGACTTCCGCGAAGACCCGCCGAAGCAGTATTATCGGCTGTCGCCGGGGCGCGAAGTAAGGTTGCGTTACGGGTACTTCATCACCTGCACCGGTGTTGTGAAGGACGATGCGGGGCGCGTGGTCGAGGTGCACTGCACTTACGACCCGGAGACGCGCGGCGGGAATGCTCCGGACGGGCGGAAGGTGAAGTCGACCATCCATTGGGTGTCGGCCTCGCATGCGGTTCCGGCGGAAGTGCGGCTGTATGAGAACCTGTTCACACGCGAGAACCCGAGCGACGACAGCGAGGGAAAACAGTTCACCGACTATCTGAATCCGAATTCGCTCGAAGTTTTAACGGGCTGCCAAATCGAGCCGTCGCTGGCCGGGGCCGCGGTGGGCGCGCGATATCAGTTCGAGCGGCTGGGGTATTTCTGTCCGGACTTAGAATCAAAGCCCGGGGCGCTAGTGTTCAACCGCACGGTGGCGCTGCGCGATACGTGGGCGAAAATCGAGAAGAAGCTGAAGTAATTCAATGACCATTGTTGGATTAGGCGGACTGATGGGCGATGCCGCTTGCGCCGTATTGCGCGAGGACAAACTTGTCGCGGCCGTGGAGCAGAAAAAGATCGCGCGGCGGCACGAGCCGGGACACCTTCCGGCGGAGGCGATTCACGCGGCGCTGCGTCTGGCGCGCGTTGAGCCGGAGCATGTCGAAGCCGTAGCGTTGGCCTTGCCGCTTGGGCCGGGGCAGGCGACGGCGCTGCATCTGGCGGTGCGTTCGCAGTTCCCCAAGGGCCGTCTGGTGCTGGTGGACCATCACCAGGCGCATGCGGCGAGCGCGTTTTATGCCTCGCCGTTCGAGGATGCGGCGGTGCTGACGCTTGACCGGGCGGGCGACTTCCGGTGCGGCGCATTGTGGCGCGGCGCGGGCGTGCATTTGGATTTGGAACGGGAGCTGTATTTCCCGGATTCGCTCGGGGATCTATACGGGCGAGTGACGGAGTTACTGGGCTTCCGCGCCGGAGCCGAGGAACACAAAGTCCAGTGGCTGTCGGCAAGCGGCGAGCCTTCGTTCCCGGTGTTTGACGAGATTCTGGGCGCGCCGGAGTGGCCGCGGATTGAGCGGAGCTTTCTGGATGCGAGCCGCATGTCGCGGGGAGGGTTTAGCGCGCGGTTTTACCAGGCGCTGGGGCTGCCCGACGAAACGCCGGTACCGGCCGAGTTGCGCGCTTCGGTCGCGGCGAGCCTGCAGAGAGCGGTCGAGAACGCCGTGGCTCGGATGGCGGGCGATGCGCCCCGGCTTTGTCTGGCCGGCGGTCTGGCGTTCAATGCGCTGCTGGTGGCGGCGATGGAGCGAAAGGCTTCGGTGTTTGTGCAGCCGGCGGCGGGCAACTCGGGGCTGGCTTTGGGCGCGGCATATCACGCCTGGCACCACACGTTCGGCGGTCCGCGTCTGGCGCCTCTCGGCGATCTGTTCCTGGGGCCGGGCTTCAGCGCGCCGGAGATCAAACAGGTGCTGGAGAACTGCAAGCTGCGGTTCCATTATCTGGCGACCGGGGACGAGTTAGTCGATACGGCGGTGCGGGTGCTGGGGGAGAACAAGATCATCGCCTGGATGCAGGGCCGGATGGAGTTTGGGCCCCGGGCGCTGGGGAACCGGAGCATCCTGGCTTCGCCGCGCGACCCGTATTCGTTGGAAAACCTGAATGCCTATATTAAACACCGGGAGCCGTTCCGCAAGTTCGCCGCTTCCGTGCCGGCCGAGTGCGCGAACGAGTATTTCGCGGCCGGCCCGAACGCAAGATTCCTGGCGACGGTGGGCACGGTGCGGCCGGCGTGGCGCGAGACGTTCGCGAGCGCGATTTTGAGCGGGGATAAGATTCGCGTGCACACAGTGGAGCAGGCGGAGAATCCGCTGTTCCACCGGTTATTGCACGTGGCCGGGAAGGCTACGGGTCTGCCGGTACTCTATAACACGAGTTTCAACTTGTTCAGCGACCCGCTGGTGTGTACGCCGCGTGACGCGGTGCGGAGTTTTTATTCGTCGGGGATCGACGCGCTGTTCGCGGGGAACTTCTACCTCGAAAAATAGCCACGCCGGTGATACCTTAATTGCTGATGTCTGAAGCAGAGCAAGCCCACGAACACGCCGAGCACGCCGAACACGCGGCGCATTCCAACGAGCCGTTCACCAAACGTGTCGCGGCGGGGATGGCGATTCTCGCCGCCGTGCTCGCGCTCGTGTCCGTTCTCGGAAGCATGTCCGCGACAGAAGAACTGTTGACGGAGGTCAAGGCCAGCGACGCATGGGCCCAGTATCAGGCGAAGTCGATCCGGCGGTATCAGTCGGAAGTGACGGCGGGCGTGCTTCAGGCGATGAATCAGCCCGCGAAGGCAAATGACCTGATGCAGCAGGCCGGAAAGTACCGCGGCGATCAGGACGAAATTCAGAAGCAGGCGAAGGAGTTTGAAGCCGAAAGCTCCGGCTCAGGACGGAAAGCGCATCGGTTACACCTGGGGGAGATCTTCCTCGAGGTGGCCATCGTTCTCTCTTCTCTTGCGATTTTGACCCACAAGGAGACAATGTTCGCGGCCTCGATGGCGGCGGGCCTGGTTGGCGGCGTGATCGCGGCCAGCGCCTACGTTCTGCTCGGATAAAACCGGACGCGAACCGCAAAGTAAATGATGTTTGAACCAATACGGCCCGGCGTGACGGCCAGTCACGCGCGTGTCGTTTTATTCGATTTTGACGGCACTCTGTCGCTGATCCGCAGCGGATGGATGGATGTGATGGTGCCGATGATGGTTGAGATTCTGGCCGGCCTTCACACCGGCGAGAGCGAAGAGAGCCTGCGCGCCGAGGTCGAGGATTTTGTCTGGCGGCTCACCGGCAAAGAAACGATTTACCAGATGTTCGCGCTGCGCGACGCGGTCACCAAGCGGGGCGGCACGCCGCTTGAAGCTCTGGAATACAAGAAGATGTACCTGGACCGGCTGTGGCAGCGGATCGAAGACCGCGTGGAAGGGCTGAGAAAGGGCCATGTGTCGCCGGAAGACTATCTGGTCCCGGGCGCGCGGGCGCTGCTTGAACTTCTTCATGAACGCGGGATGCGGATGTTTCTGGCGAGCGGCACCGACGAAGCTTACATGAAGGAAGAGGCGCGCCTGCTCGACGTGGAGAAGTATTTCAACGGCGGCGTCTTTGGCGCGCTGGACGACTATAAGAGCTTCTCGAAGGCGATTCTCATCCAACGGGTTCTGGCGAGCGCCCAGTACCGGGGCGAGGAGTTTCTGGGCTTCGGCGACGGGTACGTCGAGATCGAGGAAGTGAAGAAAGTCGGCGGAGTCACCGTGGGAGTAGCGAGCCAGGAGCCGGAATGCACCACGGTGGATGAATGGAAACGGAAGCGGCTGATCGGCGTGGGCGCCGATTACATCGTGCCGAACTATCTCTGCCTAGACCAACTTACGGCGGCGTTGTTCCCGAACTAGCCATGCCATCCCGTTATCCGTTGTTTGACCGCGCGCGGCTGCGGCTGCGGCCTTTGAGCGAGCGCCGTCACGATCTTCGCTGGGAACAATGGCTGGACTTAGACAGCCCGGCGCCCGAGTTTGCGCATCCTGACCTTCAGACGGTTGCCGCGCGCCTGACCGCGGCGAAAGCGCGAGGCGCGGCGCGGATCCTGATCATGGGCGCGCACGTGATGCGCTCCGGCGTGAACAGGCATCTGATCGACCTGATGGAGCGCGGCCTGCTGTCCCATATCGCATTCAATGGAGCGGGCTCGATTCACGACTATGAGTTGTCGCGGATCGGCGCGACCACGGAGAGCGTGGCGCGCTACATTGCCAGCGGCGAGTTCGGCATGTGGAACGAGACCGGGGAATTGAACGACTGGGCGCGGCAGGCGCAGGCCGAGGTGTGCGGGTTGGGCGAGTACTTCGGACGCCGCATCGCGGCGAGCGATTTTCCGCACCGCGGCTTGAGTCTGCTGGCCGCCGCCTGGCGGATCGGCGTCCCGGCCACGGTGCACTGCGGGATCGGCTACGACATCGTACATGAGCATCCGAACTGCGACGGTGGGGCGTGGGGAGCAGGCAGCTATACGGACTTTCTCGTCTTCGCGCACACCGTGGAGTCGCTCGAAGGCGGCGTGGTGCTGAATTTCGGCTCGGCGATCATGGGGCCGGAAGTGTATCTGAAGGCGCTGTCGATGGCGCGAAACGTAGCGCACCAGAACCGGCGCGAGATCCGGCATTTCACGACGGCTGTGTTCGACATCACGCCGATTCACGGTGATTTCCGGCGCGAGTTGCCGAAGACGGACCCGGGTTATTACTTCCGGCCGCATAAGACTCTGCTGGTGCGGACGGTGGCCGACGGTGGCGAAAGTTTCTACTTCCATGGTGAGCATCGGGCGACAGTTCCGGCGTTGTGGCGCGCGCTGACCGGGGTGGCGGAGAAGGCATGACGGCCCGCCAGTACGCGGAGGCGGTGCGGACCAGGTCGGCGCTGGTGGTGGGGGATGTGTGCCTGGACCGGTGGTGCCGCTACGCGCCTTCGGCGTCCGAGCCATCGCGCGAAACGGGCATTCCTCGGACGGCGGTGGTGGCGACGGAAACTACGCCCGGCGCGGGCGGCACAATTGCGAATAACCTGGCGGCGCTGGGCGTGGGACGGATCAGCGTGCTTGGCGTCGCGGGCGACGATGGCCACGGCTACGAGTTATTCGCCGCGCTCGAGCGCCGGGGAATCAGCGCGGAGTTGATGCTGCGCGAACCGGAGTGGACGACGTTCACTTACACCAAGCTGATCAATGAAGATACGGACGTAGAGGATCTGCCCCGGATCGATTTCATTCCGCGGCGTCAGTTGCCAGAGGCGGTAGAGGCGCGGTTCATCGCGCGGCTCAAGGAGGCTGTAGCCGGCTTCGACGTGGTCTTTATTTCCGACCAGGCCGAAACGGGGCAGTCCGAAGTTGTTACGGCCCGCGTGCGAGAGACGGTCGCGGAGTTGGCCCAGCGGCATCCGGATCGTGTTTTCTGGGCGGATTCCCGGCAGCGGGCGCGGGAGTTCCGGCGCGTCGCGCTGAAGCCGAACGAGCAAGAAGCGGCGCGGGCGATCAGGCAGATATCGGGCTCGAGTTACTCCGGCCTGCTGAAACACACTGAGGCGCGCTGCCTGATCGTTACGCTGGGCGAACGGGGCGCCATGGTTGTGGACTCTTCCGGCGAACGGTTCGTGGAAAGCCGGCATCCCAGGAAACCGGTGGATGTCTGCGGAGCGGGAGATTCGTTCTCGGCCGCGGCAGCTATGGCGTTGGCGCTTACCGGATCGCCGGATGAAGCGGCGCGGTTCGGAAATCTTGCGGCCGCAATCACCGTCATGAAGCCCGGGACGGGGACAGCATCGGGCGGCGAACTTATCGCGCTCGAGGCGAGCGGGCGATGATCACGCTGGCCGTCGACATCGGCGGTACAAAGTTTTCCATGGCTGTCTTCGAAGGCAGCACGCTGGCCGCCCGCGAAACGGAGACGACGGATCGCGAAGGCGGACGGGATTGGATGCTCGGGCACATCGCGGCGGTGGTTGAGAATTGGCGCAAGCAGTGGCGATTCGACGCCTGCGGGATCGGCTTCGGCGGTCCGGTGCACTTTCGCGAACAGCGCGTCGCCCTTTCGACCCATGTCAGCGGCTGGAGCGGGTTCGATCTACCGGGATATCTGGAGCCGCTCGCCGGCGTGCGCCCGGTGATGGATAACGATGCCAACGTGGGTGCCCTCGGTGAGTCGCGCTTTGGGGCGGGGAAGAATTCTCTTCCCTTGTTTTACATGACGCTGTCGACCGGAATCGGCGGAGGCATCGTGACGGAAGCGGGCGTCTATCGCGGAGCGGATTCCTGGGCGGGAGAACTCGGCCACATCGCGATCCGGCCGGATGGACCGGAGTGTCTGTGCGGAGCCCGCGGGTGTTTCGAGCGGATGTGCTGCGGGCTGTGGCTGGAGCGGGACTATGGCAAGCCGGCGAAGGACTTACTCACAGACCCCGCCTTCACCGCGAAGTATGTCGAGGACCTCGCGCTGGGCCTGAAACCGGTGGTGATGTTGCTGAACCCCGCGCGTATTGTGATCGGCGGAGGCATCGCGAAGGCCGGGGAGCGGCTGTTCGTCCCGTTGCGGGCGGCGTTGCGGAGGGAGATTACGTCTTGGTCGCAAGCGCGGCTGGATGTGGTCCCGGCTGCTTTGGGTGACGACAGCGTACTTTACGGTGCGCTTGCCCTTGCCGGGAGCCGTTCGCCGGATTGAGCGGAGCGTCGGCTACAGTGGAAGAAGGCGCAAGGGGCCGCCAGAGCGAAGTGTGGTAAGTGCCCCGAGGGACCGTTGAGCCGTTCCGAATGCACATTCCCGACAACTTCCTTTCGACGCGCGTCTGGCTGACGCTCGATGGCGTGGCCGCGCCTGCCGTGGCCTGGGTTGCGCGGCGCGCGCATAAAGGGCTGGACGAGGCCCGTATCCCGTTGCTCGGGGTTCTCGGAGCGTTTGTCTTTGCGGCGCAAATGGTCAATTTCCCCGTCGGCGTGGGAACCAGCGCGCACCTGGTTGGCGGGGCCCTGCTGACGGCGATACTCGGTCCCGCGCCCGCGGCACTGGTGATGACGGCCATTATCGCAACGCAGGCATTTGTGTTTCAGGACGGCGGTGTACTCGCGCTTGGGGCAAACGTATTTAACATGGCTCTGGCCGGTGTTCTGGCGGCGTGGGTGCCTCTGCGATTGTTCTCCGGGCGGCGGCGCGTGAGCTTATTCCTGGCGGGATTTCTCTCCGTGGCGATGAGCGCCGGCCTCGCGTTGGCGGAACTGACGATCTCGGGAATTCGCATGCCACCGAGGTTACTCGCGCTTTCCGCCGGGCTTTTCGCGATCGGGGCGATCGTGGAAGGGATGATCACCCTGGCGGCCGTGCGCGCGATTGAACGCCTGAACCCAAGGTGGATCGGCCCCGCGCCGGCGAATGGCTCGCGCGCGTGGGCCGCAATCGCGTTCGCCGCGGTCTTGGTGGTCGTCGTGGGTCTTTTTGCCGCCTCCGGCGCGCCCGACGGCGTGATGCAAATCGGGCAATGGGCGGACTTACATGCACGGCCCGTATGGGCAGCCCCGATGGCCGATTATTCGCTCCCCGCGGGACCGTTGTGGCTGCGGCGGCCGGCGGCCGCCATGTTGGGACTCGGCCTGGTTGGCGGGTCCGCCGTCGCGGCAAGTTACTTCTTGCTGCGCCGGCGGAGTAGCTAGCGTGCATCACGTCGTCGTCGAGCAGTGGAGCCGCCGGCGCAGTTTCCTTCACGTGCGGGATGCCCGCGCGAAACTGCTGGTGGCGCTGGCGCTGCTTGCCGCGCTCGCTACCGCGCCGGCCTCCCCGATTTCGGCGGTGCCGTTCGCGTTCCTGGTCTTAACCGGAATCGCCGCCGCCCGGCTTCCCATGGCCTCTATGCTGAGGAAGGCGGCGGTTGTCTTGCCGTTCTCGCTGTTATTCGCCCTGGTCGAGTGGGCGGCAGGGCAGCCCATGGCAGGGATGGCGTTGCTCGCCAAAAGCTATGTCTCGGCACTTACCGTGTTACTGCTTGTCGCTTCGACGCCCCAGCCGCTGCTCCTTAGCGGCATGGAGTCACTCGGAGCCCCTCGTCTGCTGGTATTGATGGCGCAGACGCTGTACCGGTATCTCTTTGTCATTTCCGAACAGGCGCAGCACATGCGGCTTGCGGCTTCCTGCCGCCAAGGTTCGGGGGCGCGCCGCTCGCGGGCGCGTGCCTTTCAGGCGGCCGCCGGTGCGCTGGCGATTCTGTTCGCACGGTCTTATTCCCGCGCGGAGGGCATTCAGCGAGCCATGGCCGCGCGTGGCTTCACCGGCGATTTCCATTCGCTGCAGAGGCGTAGCTTCAATTCGCGGGATACGGTCTTCGCCTGTGCCGGAGCGGCCCTCGCGGTTCTCGCACACCTGGTGGCGCGCCGGCCGTGAGTCCGCTGATCGAAGTTCGCGGTCTGCGTTACCGCTACGAAGACGGCACCGATGCCCTCCGGGGGATAGACTTCACGGTCTATCCGGGTGAAACCGTGGTTCTGCTCGGGGCAAACGGCAGCGGAAAGACCACATTTCTCCTCCACCTGAACGGATTGCTGCAAGGCGAGGGCTCCGTGCGCGTCTGTGGCATGGATGTTTCCCCGCGCAACTTTCGCGAAGTGCGCTCGAAGGTGGGCATGGTGTTTCAGGACGCCGACGAGCAACTCTTCATGCCGACGGTTCTCGATGATGTCGCTTTTGGCCCGCTCAACCAGGGTTTCCCGGCGGAGGAAGCGGCGGCGCGCGCACGCTCGGCGCTCGCTCGCGTGGGACTCGGCGACATAGAGCACCGCGCGCCCTATCACCTGAGCGCGGGCGAAAAGCGTCGTGCTGCTCTCGCAGGCGTTCTTGCGATGGAACCGGAGATACTTGTCCTCGATGAGCCGACAACCTATCTGGATCCGCCGGCCCAGCGGAATTTAATCGGGCTCCTCGTCAGTCTTCCCCAGGCAAAGGTGGTGGCAACCCACGATGTGCGGTTTGCCGCCGCCTTGGCCACCCGGGCGGTGTTCTTCGACAAAGGCCGAGTGGCGAAGGAGGGGAAATTGGACGAGATCGTCGAGCTTTTTCAGTGGGACTGGGGTACGTAAGGACGGCCAGTCCCCCAACTTACTCCTTGCCCGTCTGCTTGCGGAATGCTGCCCAGCGCTTCTTCTGCGCCGCCGCGATCCGCTTCCGTGCCTCTTCACTCAGTTTGCGGCGGGCGCGCTTCCGTCCAACGGGAGCGGCGTCCGGAGCCGCTGCCACCGCGGCGGGAGCGGCGGCAACCTTCTTCGGGCCGGCGGCGGCCCGTTGTCCGAGCATCGTTCGGACTTCGGCGATCTGTTCCTCGATCCTCTGTTTTTGAACTTCCAACCCCACCAGGGCCGCTTCGAGGAACGAGTGCGACGCCGTGGTCTTTGTGTATCGAGCCATACCTAGAGCATACTAAGGAGTTACTAAATAGACAAGTTTCAAAAGTTATCACAGAGAAACGTTACCGGGCCGTCGTTGACCAGAGAAACCTCCATGTGCGCCCGGAACACTCCGGTTTCGACGCGCAAACCCGTTTTTCGCAGCTCCAGGACAAACTGTTCGTATAGTTTCTGCGCGGCTTCCGGCGGTGCGGCGGGGTCGAAACTAGGGCGGCGCCCCCGGTTCGTGTCGGCGCACAAGGTAAACTGCGATACAACCAAAAGGTTAGCCTGAACGTCTACTGCGCTTAGGTTCATTTTTCCGGCCGCGTCATTAAATATACGCAGCGTAGCCACTTTTTGGGCTAGGGCGGCTGCCTGCGGCGGGCCATCCTCTTTCTTGACCCCAACAAAGATCAGCAGGCCCCGGCCTATCTCGCCAACGGTCTTACCATCTACTTTCACATCGGCATTCCGGACACGCTGCAGAACGGCGATCATCCTCCGAGCCTCCGCCTGGGGAGGCCCGCCGCGCGAGCCGGGCACGCCCACGGTTTATATTGAAAGTCGGGATTCATTTTGAGCATTGTACTTTCACGAATCAGCATGGCATCCACGCGCCAAATCCGTTACCGCGACGCCGGCGTCAATATCGACGAGGCCGATCGCG
>JAJYCN010000191.1 GCA_021778335.1 Acidobacteriota bacterium
CGGCATAACGCCGGATGGAGGGGTGGTTCCGCCGAACGGGAATGCGGCTTATGCGCGGATCGAGCGGCGTCATCCGATCCTGGATGGGTTCTCGCGGACGGCGATTCTGCCTTTCGCCGAGCATTACCGGCCGCTAAAGGCATTAGAAGAGGTTCCGGCGACAGTGATCCCGCCGTATCCGGCCTTTCCTCCGGAAATGGTGTATCCGCGGACGGCGAGGACGAGGCAGCCGGCGGCGGTGGTGCGGGAGCAAGGAAAGAGCCGGCTGGTGTTTTTGCCGGGCGACGTGTGCCGTTCTTACTGGCGGTCGCAAAATCCGGATCTTTCGCGGCTGCTGGCGAATTCGATCCGGTGGATGCTGCCGCATCAACCGGTGGAAGTAGCGGGCGACGGGCTGGTGGAGTTATTCGCGTGGAAGACCGAAGCCGGGTATGCGATTCACTTACTGAATTATACGAATCCCGATGCGATGCGGGGGTGGTTCGCGCGGAATTACGCGACCGGCGCGCAGAAGGTTCGAGTTACGCTTCCGGGAGGAGCGAAAGTGAGCCAGGCGCGTTTGTTGCGGGCGGGGGCAGATATAAATATTGAGGAGCACGGGGAGGCGGTGGAGTTTACGGTTCCGGAGGTCCGGGGCTATGAAGTGGTGGCGTTGAGTTCCTGATCGGGCCGGTAGGTTCATACTGGACCGGCCCGTGATAGTCTAAAGCCCAAGATCCGCTTCTCTGCCGGGTACTGGGCTAAGTGGAAAGGGGAGAAGCGGGTGATCCCACAAATGGAGGTTCATTATGCGCATGCTGATGCATGTTCAACTCCCGCTCGAACCGTTCAACGCCGCGGTGCGAGAGGGCACCGTAGGAGCGAAGATTCAAAAGATCCTCGAGGCGATTCGTCCGGAGGCCGTCTACTTCACCGAACAGGACGGCCGCCGCGGCGGCACGTTGGTCGTCGACGTCGACAGCGCCTCGGACGTCCCGAGGCTGGCCGAACCTTGGTTTCTGGCCTTCCATGCCGAAGTCCAGTTTCGAATAGCGATGACGCCGGAAGACCTCGCAAAATCCGGTCTGGAGGCACTCGGCAAAACCTGGGCCTAAGCGCTCCGGCCCGCCGCCACCCGTGGTCCAAGGCGGCGGGCCGCCCCTTGCCCGCCGTGGGATCAGCACCCTCTAAGAGGCGCTAGAGGAGTTTCGCGGCGGGGACGGCGAAGTAGGTGAGGACGAAGTCGGCGCCGGCGCGGCGGATGGCGGTGAGGGATTCCATCATGGCGCGGGGGCCGTCGAGCCAGCCGTTGCGGGCGGCGGCCTGGATCATGCTGAATTCTCCGCTGACCTGGTAGGCGCCGACGGGGACATCGAAGCGGTCTCGAGTCATGCGGATGATGTCGAGGCACGGCATGGCGGGTTTGACCATGACCATGTCGGCGCCTTCTTCGAGATCGAGTTCGATTTCGAGCATGGCTTCGCGGGAGTTCGCCGGGTCCATCTGGTAGGAGCGGCGGTCGCCGAACTGGGGGGCGGATTCGGCGGCTTCGCGAAAGGGTCCGTAGAAAACGGTGGCGTACTTGGCGGCGTAGGACAGGATCGGCGTCATGGGGAAGCCGGCGGAGTCGAGGGCGGCTCGGATGGCGGCGACGCGGCCATCCATCATGTCGGAAGGGGCGACGATGTCGGCGCCGGCGCGGGCGTGGGACACGGCGGCTTTGGCGAGCCATTCCAGTGTCGGATCGTTGGCGACGTCGCCGTTGACGATTAAGCCGCAGTGGCCGTGGCTGGTGTATTCACAATTGCAGACGTCGGTCATGACGAGCAGTTTGGGGTGCTCGCGTTTGAGAGCGCGGACGGCCTGCTGGACTATCCCAGCGTCGTCGTAGGCGCCGGAGGCGAGTTCGTCTTTTTCGGCGGGGATTCCGAAGAGGATGACGCCGCCGATGCCGAGGCGGACGAGTTCGGCGCAGTCCTTTACCAGTTCATCGATGGATAGCTGATAGTTGCCGGGCATGGCGCCGATTTCTTTGCGGACGCCTTCGCCGGGGACGACGAACATCGGCAGGATGAACTGGGCGGGGTCGAGGCGGGTTTCGCGGCGGAGACTGCGCAGGGATTCGGAGGCGCGCATTCGGCGCGGGCGGTGGGTGGGGAAGGCCATGGGTCTGCTCCGAGAATAGCATCGGGGGTTTTTCATTGGATTCCTGGTGATCACCGGCAGCGTATAGCAAATTCTGACAAGTGTCGTTATTCTGGGGGAGGCGGACTGCGAGGCGCACGGCAATGAATGTTTCTCTGACACCCGAGTTGGAAAAGTTCGTCAGCGCGAAGGTGGAATCAGGGCGTTATGGCTCGGCTAGCGAAGTTGTGAGGGAGGCACTGCGGCTCCTGGAGGAACGGGACGAAGCGCGGGCCGCCCGGCTAGTGGAATTTCAGCATGAGCTTGGCCGGCGGCTGGACTCGCTCGATGCCGGTGAGCGAGTGGATCCGGCGGAGTCGCTGGCGAGGCTTCGGCGCCAATCCGGGAAACGCCGGAAGAAGGACGCATGAGCGGCTTCGTCCTTGGTGTCGATGCCGATCGCGATATCAACGAGACTTGGGAATTTGTCGCCGTCGATGACCTCGATGCGGCTGACCGCTGCGAGGCCGCAACCCCGTCGAGATCGTAGCCGTGGTGCAGGGTTCTCGGGATATTCCGGTCTTCCTCGATCGCCGAATCGGGTGAGCCGGGCGCTTGGCGGTCGCTGGATGACTTAGCGGAAACTTTCTGCGCGCGTATGCGTAGTGGTTGCTGTGATGGACCTTTGGCGTGGTTTGCGGGCGGCGGTGCGGCAGGTCGGGCGGACGCCGGGGTTGAGCGCGGCGATTGTGGCGACGCTGGCGCTGTGCATTGGGGCGAACACGGCGATTTATAGCGTGATTGACGCGGTGATGCTGAAGCCACTTCCCTACCCCGAGCCGGAGCGGCTCGCGTCGCTGGCGCGCGTTGTGCGGTCGGCGCGCGGGGAGACGGTGCAGTTCAATGTCGATGGGACGGAGTGGGAGGCGGTGCACCGCGGGGCGAGGCGGATCGAGGCGGCGGCGTATGGAGGCGGGTCGGGGGTGAACCTGCGGGCCGGCGGGCGGGTGGAGTACGTGCAACAGGGGCGGGTTTCGGCGGGTTATTTCCGGGTGCTGGGGGCGGCGCCCAAGGTAGGGCGGGAGTTCGACGCAACGGAGGATACGCCGGGCGGACCGCAGGTGGCGGTGCTGAGCTACCACCTCTGGCAGCGGGATTTCGGTGCCGACCGGGGGATTGCCGGGCGGACGATTGAGCTGCGCGGCGAGCCGTTCACTGTGGTGGGCGTGATGCCCGAGAGTTTCGTGAGCGATGAAAGGGTGGATTGGTGGACGCCGCTCCGGCCAACCGCAACTGGGGAAGGCGGGGGACGAATTATGGGGTGATCGCGCGGCTGAAGCCGGGCGTAAAGCGGAGTGAAGCTTCGACGGAGGTGGCGGCGCTGGAGCAGCCGGTGCTGGCCGGGGAGATCGCTCGTTTTCAGGGGATGCCGCCGCGATTTCGGATGAGCATGCGGCTGGATTCGATGCAGAAGGCGCTGGCGAGCCGGGTGCGGGCGTCGCTGGTTCCGTTGTGGGCGGCGGTGGGGGCGGTGCTGCTGATCGGGTGCGTGAACATCGCGGGGCTGCTGCTGGCGCAGGCGGCGGCGCGGCGGCGGGAGATTGCGACGCGGATGGCGCTGGGAGCGGCGCGCGGGAGGATTGTGAGCCAGCTTCTGGCCGAGAGCGTACTGTTGGCGCTGGGCGGTGGCGCGGCGGGGCTGGTGGTGGCTCGGGTGGCGATCGAGGGGTTGAAGCGGTTGGGCATGGAGGGGTTTGACCTGTGGCGTCCGGTGCAGCTTGACGCGCGGGTGCTGTTGGTGACGCTGGGGGTGACGCTGGCGGCGAGCGTGGTGTTTGGCCTGGCGCCGGCGCTGGAGACAACTCGGCTGGATATACGGGCGGTGCTGCTCGAAGGCGGGCGCGGGACTCCGGGGGGGCGGCAGAGGCGGCTGCGGCAGGTGCTGGTGGGCGGGGAAATTGCGCTGGGGATGGCGCTGCTGGCGACGGCGGGGCTGCTGGTTCGGACGCTCGAGTACCTACAGGGCATTGACCCGGGGTTCGATGCCAGGCACGTGCTTACGGCGCAGTTATCGCTCGAAGACGCGCGGTACCGGACTTCGGCGAGCGTGGATGGCCTGATCCGGAAAAGCCTCGATCGCATCCGCGCGCTGCCGGGAGTGGAAGCGGCGGGAGTGGGACTTTCGCTGCCGTATCAACGGCCGTTGAACGACGGCGTGCGGATCAGTGATGGGCCGAGGAGTGGTGAGGCTCCGACGGACATGATTTTCGTGTCGCCGGGATACTTCGAGGCGCTGCGGATGCGGGTGATGTCCGGACGCACGTTCGCGGAGCGAGACAGCGCTGCGGCCGTGGCGGTGGTGAACGACGCGTTTGCGCGGAAGTATCTGGCGGGAGAGAATCCGCTCGGGAGGCATCTCGAGTTGGGGAAGAAGCAGGCAGAGATTGTTGGACTGGTGGCTTCGACGCCGCAGCACAGCGGATTGTTCGATCTCGGGCCGTTGGCCCCCACGCCCACCGTCTACGTGCCGTTCGCGCAGGCCCCGGACGCTTTCCTCCCGATTCTGTTCACGTGGTTCAGCCCGAGTTGGGTGGTGCGGACGCGGGACGAAACGCCGGGGCTGGCCGGGAAGATGCAAGCGGCGATTCAGGCGGTGGATCCGAGCCTGCCGTTTTCGAGTTTCGCGAGCATGGAGGATTTGCGGTGGGCGTCGGTGGCGCATCAGCGGTATTTGGCGACGCTTTTTGCGCTGTTTGCCGGGCTGGCGTTGCTGTTGGCTGCGATCGGGGTTTACGCTCTGGTGGCGAATTCGGTGACGCAGCGGACGAGGGAACTGGGGATCCGGATGGCGCTGGGGGCGACGGTGCGGAACGCGATTGAGGCCGTAGTACGGCCGAACCTGGGGCTGGCGGTGGTCGGCGCGGGAGTTGGGGTGGTGCTTGCCTGGTTTGCGGCGCGGTTGATTCAGGGCCTCGTTTGGGGCGTGCCCCCGCACGATCCGCGGACGGTGCTGGTGGCGGCCGGGATGATGGTGGTACTGAGTGGGTTGGCCAGCGTGCTTCCGGCGCTGCGGCTGATGCACCTCGATCCGGCGCGGGTGCTGCACGAGGAATGACGGAATTCGGAGGGTGGTTGCGCAAAGGCCTGGGCCGCGCCGCGGTGTATTTGCAGGAGCATGGCGGGCGTCCGTGGCGGAGACACCTGCTGAATGCATGTGTTCATAACCTGGTCTACGTCGGGCTCGAGGGCAGCAGGGTGACGTACCTGTTCGACCTGATCGAGTTGAGCGGCGAACTGGAGTTCTATCGGGAACGGCTTCTGGCGGCTCTGGCTACGTGCGGCGACGGCGACGACTTCGAGCAGTTGTTCGGACTTGCCGCAAGGTTTGCGGCCAAGGGCGACGAAGCGGCGCGGGCGGCTCTATACGCGGCGTTCGAGCGGCTTGGTTTCGCCAAGGCGGGTCTGGAATGCGCGCGAGAGTTGGTGACGCTTGAAGAGACCGAGGGGTTATGTTTCGTGGCCAGGAGCCTTGCCATGGAGCCGGCTGACGAGCAGGCATGGCAGTTCGGGGAACTCAAAAAAACGCTCGTAGAGAAATACGGCGAGCAGGATACTCCGGCGGAGCTGAAGGCGTTGGACGAGGCGTGGCAGGCAGAGCAGATGCACCGCGAAGCGCAGCGCGGCTGTCGGGCCGAGCGGCCGGGATTTGAAGAGATCCGGCGGCAGATTCTTGAGAAGGGCCGCCATGCCGGCCGGATCTACTGGAGCAAGGACGCGTCGGAAGAGGACATGCGGCGGCTCGCGCGGGAAGTGCTTCAGGAGACCGATCCCGGTCGGCTCTATTCCTTCCGCCGGATGTTTGAACTCCGCACATTCCCACTCCCGATCGAGCCGTTGCTCGGACTGGCCTGGCACGCGGATCAAGGCGTTGCATGGGCGGCGATGGCCGCCCTGAAGCGCCATTGCGACCCGCGGATCCGTGCGCTGGCACTCCGGGCGGCCAAGAAGCCCGAATGGCGCGGTCTTGCAGTGGAGATGCTGGCTTGAAACGGGCCGGCGGCGGACTGGGGGCGGATCGAACGGATGATTCAGGAAACCACCAGCCTGGACGCGTTGCATAACCTTGGCTTTGCCGTGGTCGAGTTCGCGAAGGCGCATCCGGGAGCGGCGGGAGAGCGGGCGCTGCGGATGCTTTATGACAAGGGGCCTTGTTCTCTGTGCCGGACGCATGTTGTGAGACTTTTGGTCGAGATGAAGCGCTTTCCCGAGTGGATGGCCCAGGAGTGCCGTTGGGACGCCAATCCGGATACCCGCGCCGTGGCTCAGGGCGGCTTGTGAGCGGCGGCCAGGAGCGCAGCAGCGGGCGCTCCGATCCCGTTGCAAGTTTCCGTTGCATCGCGGGATAATAGAAAAGAATCCAATCCTCCGGGAGAGCAAATCAGATTCTTATGGTGCAACTGACCGAGCGGGCCGTTGAAAAGGTAAACGAGATTCTTGACACCCAGAACCCGAAGCCGAACGGGCTGCGCATTGCGGTGGTCGGCGGGGGGTGCTCGGGGTTCAGCTATTCGATGGCTTTCGAGAACAGCCCAGGACTGCTGGACAAGACGTATAAGTTCGGCGAACTGAAGGTGTTCGTCGACCAGGCCAGCATGCTGTATCTGGACGGCGCCGAAGTGGACTACGTGGAGACGCTGGAAGGTTCGGGCTTCAAGTTCAACAACCCGAACGTGAAGAGCACCTGCGGCTGCGGCAGTTCCTTCAGCGCGTAAGCAGCGGAAAGCTTCCTTAACCGGATGAACCGCATCGGAGCCGTGTCGTCGCTTGACGAGCTGCTCACCGAGCAGGTGAATCCGGCTTCCCTTGCCATCGACAGCAAGCCGACGCTGGAAATCCTCACCATCATGAACGAGCAGGACGCGGGTATTGCCGCGTCCGTGCGCGCCGTGCTTCCGGACATCGCCAAGGCGGTAGACCGGATTGTGGCGTCGTTTCAGGCGGGCGGTCACCTGTTTTATATCGGCGCGGGCACGAGCGGAAGGCTCGGAGTGCTCGACGCCTCCGAGTGTCCGCCGACGTTCAACGTTTCTCCCGAACTGGTGCAAGGAATCATCGCCGGGGGCGATCGGGCGCTGTCGCGTGCGACGGAGGCGAGCGAGGACGACCCGGCGCTGGGCGAACACGACCTGCTGTTCCGGGGCTTTGGGCCGAAGGACGTGCTGTGCGGGATCGCGGCGAGCGGGCGGACGCCGTATGTGCTGGGCGCGATCCGGGCGGCGCGGCGGCTGGGGGCGGCGACGATCGGGGTGAGCTGCACGCCGGATTCGGAGCTTTCGCGGGAAGCGGAGATCGCGATCACTCCCCTGCCCGGGCCGGAAATCATAGCGGGCTCGACGCGAATGAAGGCGGGCACGGCGACGAAGCTGGTGCTGAACATGCTAACGACGGCGTCGATGATCCGCATTGGGTGCGTGTACGGGAACCTGATGGTGAACGTGCAGCCGAAGAACGAGAAGCTGCTGGCGCGGGCGCGGCGGATTGTGAGCCAGGCGGCGGAGGTGAGTCCGGAGGAAGCCGCGAAGCTGCTCAAGATGGCGGGGGGCTTGGTGAAGACGGCGATTGTGATGGGGCGGCGCAAGGTGGAACGGGCGGCGGCCGAGATGCTGCTGGTGCGCGCCGGAGGAAGCGTTTCGCGGGCGCTCACGCTAGAGTAAAGCAAGTAACCAGGCATGGACACATTTTTGATTCAGGGCGGACGGCCGCTTGCGGGCGAAGTGGCGGTCAGCGGGGCGAAGAACTCGGCGCTGCCGGCGCTGGCGGCGGCTCTGCTGACTGCCGAACCGGTGGTGCTCGAGAGGATTCCGGCGGTGCGCGACATCGGGACGATGGAGTCGCTGCTGAAGCACATCGGGGCCGGCGTTGCGGTCGACGGCGGGACGGTGACCATCGAGGCCGGGAAACTGAATGAGCCCGAAGCGCCGTACGACCTGGTGAAGACGATGCGGGCGTCGAGCCTGGTGCTGGGTCCGCTCGTTGGGCGTACGGGGCGGGCGCGCGTGTCGATGCCGGGCGGTTGCGCGATTGGGGCGCGGCCGATCAACTTGCACGTTTCGGCGCTGGAGCAACTGGGGGCGCGGATTTCGCAGGCGCACGGCTACATTCAGGCGGAGGCGCCGGGCGGGCTGCGCGGATCGCTGGTGCATTTCGACCGGATCACGGTGACGGGCACCGAGGACGTGCTGATGGCGGCGGTGCTGGCCGATGGGGAGACCGTGATCGAGAATGCGGCGCGGGAGCCGGAGGTGAGCGATCTCGCCGCGCTGCTGACCAAGATGGGCGCGAAGATCGAGGGCGCGGGGACGTCGACGATTACGGTGAAAGGGGTCGCGAAGCTGCACGGGGCGCGGCACGCGATCATTCCGGACCGGATCGAGGCGGGGACGTTTTTGATCGCGGGAGCGATGACGCGGGGCGACCTGCGGATCATGAACTGCGAGCCGGCGCATCTGCACGCGCTGGTGGCGCGGATGCGCCAGGGGGGCGCGGAGATCGTGGAAGAAGGGCCGAACGCGCTGCGGGTGCGGGCGGCGCGGCGGCTGGAAGCGGCCGATATCACGACGGAAGAGTATCCGGGTTTTGCCACGGATTTGCAGGCGCAGTATATGGCGATGATGACGGCGGCGAATGGCATTTCCTTCATCACGGAGACGATTTTCGAGAACCGGTTCATGCACGCGCTGGAGCTGATGCGGATGGGCGCGACCATCCGGATCGAGGGGCGGCAGGCGATTGTGGCCGGCGTTCCGGCGCTGACAGGGGCGCAGGTGATTGCGAGCGACCTGCGGGCGAGCGCTTCGCTGGTGCTGGCCGGGCTGGTGGCGCAGGGCGAGACGGTGGTGGACCGCGTGTATCACATCGACCGCGGGTATGAGCGGATCGAGGAGAAACTGCGCGGGGCGGGAGCGGGAATCGAGCGGCGCGGGCAAGCGGCCGCGGGCAAGGCCTGACGCGCGGCGGGGTGTGGGAAAATCAGGCGATGCCGATCGCACCGCCTGCTCCGAAACATCACAATCCCGCGTTCGTTGCGCTGGTAGAGGAAGCGCGCACACGCACAAAACAGATCGAACTGGACGCTTACCGGGAACTTGCGGCGCGGGGCGAGCCGCATGTGCTGATCGACGTGCGCGAGGACCACGAGTGGAACGACGGACGGGCGAGCGGCGCGATTCATCTCGGCAAGGGAATCATCGAGCGCGACATTGAAGGGAAAGTTCCGGATAAGGACGCGACGCTGGTGCTGTACTGCGGCGGAGGATATCGCAGCGTGCTGGTCGCCGAGGCGCTGCAGAAGATGGGCTACACGAACGCGCTGTCGCTCGAAGGTGGTTGGCGGGCGTGGCTGGGGGCGGGACTTCCGATCGAGTCTTGAGCCATGACTAAGCTGCGAACTTTCATTGGAGTGGTTGCGCTGGCGGCGGCGCTGCCGGCGTGGGCGCAGCAGGAGTGGACCTTCGCCGTGGCCGGCGACTCGCGGAACTGCGGGGACATCGTGATGCCGGAGATCGCGCAAGGGTCGATCGAGCATCATGCGCTGTTTTACTGGCACCTGGGCGATTTCCGCGCGACGTACACGTTCGACCAGGACTACCTGGCGACGCATCCGAACCCGGCGATCACGGGGTATTTGTTCTACGGCGGATGGCAGGACTTCATCGACCGGCAGCTTGCGCCGTTCCGGCATGTGCGGGTGTTTCTGGGGATCGGGAACCATGAGCTGATTCCTCCACGGACGCGGGAGGAGTTTGTGGCGCAGTTCGCGGACTGGCTGGATGCGCCGCCGATCCGGGCGCAGCGGCTGGCCGACGATCCGCACGATCACATGGTGCGGACCTGGTATCACTGGACGACGCGCGGGGTCGACTTCATCAACCTGGACAACGGCTCGACGGAGCAGTTCGACAAGCCGCAGATGGACTGGCTGATGAAACTGCTTGAGCGGGACGCGAAGAATCCGGAGGTGCGTGCGATTGTGGTGGGGATGCACGAGGCGCTCCCCGGGAGCATTGCGTTCGCGCACAGCATGGACGACGCGCCGGCGGCGAAGGCGAGCGGCGCCCAAGTGTACGAGCGGCTGGTGAAGCTGCGCTCGGAGGAGCGCAAGCCGGTCTACCTTCTGGCGAGCCACTCGCACTTCTACATGGCGAACGTCTTTAATACGGCGGCGAACCGGGCGCGCGGGGCGGTGCTGCCGGCGTGGATCATCGGGACGGCGGGGGCGGAGCGGTATCCGCTGCCGAAGGACACAGAAGGCGCGTCGGCGGCGGAGACGAATGTTTACGGGTATGCTACGGCGACGGTGAGGCTGGAGAACGCGGCGGATCCGGTCCGGATCGAGTTTCACCGCATCGAGGAGAAGGACGTGCCTCCCGCCGTAGTGCAGACGTACGGGGAGGCGGTGGTGCACGGGTGTTTCGCGGGGAACTCGCGGGCGCCGCGGTAGGGTGGCATTTCGACATTTCTGGAATTGTGGTAATGTCGAAGCGATGGGCCGGCGCGGCAAGAACGTAGACGAGCAGCAGGTGGCGACGCATGCGCGGCAGTTCGCGGCGCTGGGGGCGGAGCCGCGGCTGCGGATCCTGCGGCTGCTTCTGGCGGCGCATCCTGCGGGGATGGTGGCGGGAGAGATTCAGAGCGAGCTGGGGATACCGGCGTCGACGCTATCGCATCATCTGGAAAAGCTGCGGGCCGAGGGGCTGGTGAAGCCGCGGCGCGAGGGGCCGTTCCTTTGGTACAGCGCGTCGACGGAGGGACTCGGCGAGTTGGTGAGATTTCTTTATGCCGAATGCTGCACGCGGAGCCGCGCCATTGAGCCCACGGTGATTCTTGAAAGGAAGTAAGTATGAACGCGGATGAAGTGAAGCAGGCGGTGAAGGAGCGGTATGGGGAGGCGGCGCGGAGTGCGCGGACGGGGAGGTCGTCCTGCTGCGGCGCGGGGAATGAAAAGCTGACCTGCTGCGATCCGATTACGTCGAATTTGTACGAAGAAGGCGCGGACGTGCCGGAGGGAGCGCTGCGGGCGTCGCTTGGGTGCGGGAATCCGACGGCGCTGGCGAAACTCTCGCCCGGTGAGACGGTGCTGGATTTGGG
>JAJYCN010000192.1 GCA_021778335.1 Acidobacteriota bacterium
TTGTACCGGTACTGAGGGCGGTGAGGGATAATCTTGGGTATGAAATTTCGGTTGTTGATTCCGTTGTTGTTGCTGGTGCTGCCGGTGTTGGCGGGACCGCCGATGACGACGCTGACGATTAAAGTGACGAGCGTGACGGGGAAGCCGGTGGCGCATGCGGACGTGATTGTGCGGTTCAAGGGGAACCACTCGGTCAAGAGGCTAGGGCGGAAGACGCCGGTGAGCTGGGAGATGCGGTCGAACCAGGGGGGAGTGGCGAAGATTCCGCCGATTCCGCAGGGGACGATTCAGATCCAGGTGATTGCGAAGGACTACCAGACGTTCGGGGACGACTTCGAGATCAACGAGGCGGAGAAGACGTTGGAGATCAAGTTGAATCCTCCGCAGCGGCAGTATACGGTGCAGTAGGGGGCTCTCCGAAGATGACTGGCCCGGTTCGGCTGACGGCGATTATTGAACGGGAGGACGACGGGTACGTGGCTTTGTGCCCGGAACTGGACGTCGCGAGCCAGGCGCAGAAGGTGGAAGAGGCGCGGGCGAATTAAGTTGAGGCGCTGACTCTGTTCCTGGAAGCGGCGGAGGGCAGCCCCCGGCTCACCTTTGGGGACGGGCGCCGAGAGGCACGCAACAAACCGTAGGGCCTGGGCTTGGCGCCGTGGTGGCAGCCTGCCGAGCCGTATGACCATTTCTATCCAGACATCCATCGAGACGGACCTGTAATTCCAGAGATATGTAACGTGGCGACGCAGCCGGGAAAGGCTCTCGTCGAGGATTTGCTGTTCGGTGATGCCGGTGGCCGGCCGACTTAGGAGGGGCTTGATCGTGGTGGGGGATGTCGTGAGGCCATGATCCAGCCGGGATTGTGGGGTCGAGCGGCGGGGAGTAGAATCCTCGCATGGCGGCGGTGATTGAGGATTTGCGGTTTGCGGGGCGGATGGTGAGGCGGGCGCCTGGGTTTGCGGTGGTGGCGGTGGCGACGCTGGGGCTGGGGATTGGGGCGAGTACGGCGTTGTTTTCGGTGGTGAACGGGGTATTGTTGGAGCCGCTGCCGTATGTGGACGCCGGGCGGTTGGTGGCGGTGTATGCGAAGACGGCGGGGTTTGAGCGGGCGCCGGTCACTTACTTGAACTTTCTCGACTGGCAGAGGGAGGCGAGGACGTTCGAGTCGATGGCGATTTACCGGAACGAGGATCATAACATCACGGGCGGGGCGCAGGCGGAGCGGGTGGCGGGTCAGATGATTTCGGCGGGGTTCTTCCCGACGCTGGGGGTGAGGCCGGTCTTGGGGAGGACGTTTGATGCGGGCGACGATCGCGTTGGGGCGGCGCCGGTGGCGATTCTGGGCGGGGGTTACTGGCGGCGGAAATTCGGTGGGTCGCGCGGGGTGATCGGGAGTACGGTCTTGCTCGATGGGACTCCGTATGTGATCGTCGGCGTGATGCCGGCGGAGTTTACTTTCTACGGCCGTGACCGCGATGTGTACACGCCGATCGGGCAGTGGGACGATCCTTCGTTTCGCGACCGGCGGATTTCGGTGAGCGCGTATGTGGTGGGGCGGTTGAAGACGGGCGTGACGGTGGGACAGGCGCAGGCGGGTATGAACGTAGTTGCGCGGAACCTGGCGGCGGAGTATCCGGTGGCGGATAAGGAGTCCGGAATCGCGGTGGTTTCGATGAAGGAAGACATTGTGGGCAACGTGCGGCCGTATCTGATGGTGCTGCTGACGGCGGTGGGCTTCCTGCTTCTGATTGCCTGCGGGAACGTGGCGAATCTTCTGCTGGCGCGGTCGATGGGGCGGGCGCGGGAGTTCGCGGTGCGCGCGGCGCTTGGCGCTGGGACGCTGCGACTGGTGAGGCAATTACTCACCGAGAGCGGGATGCTGGTGGGGATGGGTGGGGCGCTGGGGCTGGCGCTGGCGTATTGGGGGACGAAGGCGGTGGTGAGGTTGATGCCGGGGACGCTGCCGCGGGCGGAAGAGATATCGCTTGATGGGCGAGTGTTGATCTTTGCGGTGGGCGTGTCGGTGGCGGCGGGAATTTTGTTTGGGCTGGCGCCGGCGCTGAAGAGCTCGCGAGTAAGTTTGCAGGAGGTACTTAGGGAGAACGGCAGGGGAGTAAGTGGGGCGCGGCACGTGGCGCAGAGGGTGTTTGTGGCGGTAGAAGTGGGGATGGCGGTCGTGCTGCTGGCGGCGGCGGGGTTAATGCTGCGAAGTCTCGCCGCGCTATGGCGGGTGGATCCGGGATACAGGCCGAGGCACGCGATTACATTTAACTTGTCGATGCCGTCGTCGCCGGGTACGACATCGGCCGAGACACGCGCGCGGCTGCGGCAGTTCGATACGAAGTTGCGGTCGATTTCGGGGGTGCGTGCGGTTTCGGTGACGCTGGGGTCGCGGCCGATGATTCATGATTCGTCGCTGCCGTTCTGGATTGAGGGGCGGCCGAAGCCTGCAAACGACAATGAGATGCCGCAGGCGATGTTTTACCTGGTGGAAGCGGGCTTCGAGCAGGCGATGGGAATACGGCTCGAGCGGGGACGTTTTGTTACGCCGGCCGATGACGAACATTCGCGGGTGGTGATCGACATCGACGATGCGTTTGCGCGTAGGTATTTTCCGGGGCAGGATCCGGTGGGGAAGCGAGTGTATCTGACGCAGTTCAATGTGCCGGCGGAGATTGTGGGCGTGGTGGGGCATGTGAAGCAGTGGGGGTTGGGGCAGGACTCGAAGTCGGCGGTGGAGGCGGAGTTCTTTTACCCGTTCATGCAGTTGCCGGAGAAATTGATGCCGATGGTGGCGGGCGGTGTGGCGGTGGTGCTGCGCACGGAGGGCGATCCGGCGAGGGTGATGGGGCGGGTGCGCGAAGGGGTGGCGGAGGTGGACCGGCGGGATGTGATTTACAGCGTGCGGACGATGGAGGAAGTGCTCGATGGATCGCTGGCGGCGCGGCGGCTTTCGATGATGCTGCTCGAGATTTTCGCGGGGTTGGCGGTGGTGCTGGCGGGGGTGGGGATTTACGGCGTGGTGTCGTATGTGACGGGGCAGCGGGTGCATGAGATCGGCGTGCGGATGGCCTTGGGTGCTCGGCGGCGGGACGTGATGCTGCTGGTGGTTGGGGAAGGGGCGAAGATGACGCTGGCGGGCGTGGCGGCGGGTGTGTGCGGGGCGCTGGGGTTGACGAGGCTGATGGCGAGTGAGTTATACGGGGTGAGCGCGCACGACCCGGTTACGTTTGGGGCGGCGGCGGTGGTGTTGGTGGGGGTGGCGGTATTGGCGTGCTACGTGCCCGCGCGGCGGGCTGTGCGGGTGGATCCGGGCGTGGCGCTGCGGTGGGAGTAAGTTATTCCGCGCGTGTTGGGCGCGGCGGGGGTAGGGTTGCGGGTCAGCGGTCTAAGTGGCGGTCGAGGAATTGGGCGACTTCGTCGAGGGCGGCGCGGGATTCGGGGATGGAGTTGTCGAGGTATTGGGCGTGGGACTGGCCTTCGAGGACGATGAGTTGGGCGTCGACGCCGGCTTGCAGGAGTTTCTGGTGGACGCGGACGGTGTCGCTGAGGAAGAGGTCGCGAGTGCCGGTGACGAGGATGGTGGGCGGGAAGCCGGAGAGGTCGCCGTAGACGGGGCTGAGGAGGGGTTCCTTGAGGTTGTGGGAACCGGCGTAGAGGCGGGCGTCGGCGGCGAGGCCGCCTTGGTACTGGACGAGGGTGTTGTCGAGGTATTGATTGGTGAACTCGGTGTCGCCGGTTTGGGTTAAGTCGGCCCAAGGTGTGCCGGCCATGAGGGCGCCGGGGAGGGGGAGTTTGAGTTCCTTGAGTTTGAGGGTGGTGGCGAGGGTGAGTCCGCCGCCGGCGGAGGTGCCGAAGAGGGCCATGCCGCGGGGGTTGTGGGTTTGGATGAGGGATTTCCAAACGGCGGCGGCGTCGTCGACGGCGGCGGGGAAGGGAGCGTCGGGAGGCATGCGGTAGTCGACGGAGACGACGGCGATGCCGGTGTGAGAGGCGAGGAGGATGGCTTCGGACGTTGCGGCCATACCGGCGAAGGCGACGTATCCGCCGCCGTGGACGTGCATGAGGAGGCGGCCTTTGTTTTGGGGCGGGACGACTTCGGGCGTGACGTAGAAGACGGCGACGCCTCCGATGGTTCCAGGCTTGACGGCGACGTGGAGTTCGCGAGCGAGGCGTTCGGCGTTCTTCGCTTCTTCGGCGTTGGGGCCGGCGAGGGATTTCTTCCATTCTTCTGTGGTTTTGGGCGTTGGGGCGCTACCGGGTTCCGCGGGACGGGCGATGACCTTTTGGAGGGCGGGGCTGACGTCAGTGGGGACGGGGATCTGGCGCGCGGGGACGGAGCGCGGGGCGAGTGTCTGGGCGGCGAGAGGAAAAGCCAGAAGAGCGAAGGCGCAGGATTTCATCTGGAGCATGATGGCATTCGGTCAGTGCGTAGCGCAAGGCGGGGCCGGCGGGACGGGCGGGAGGTTATCGGCGAGGAAGTCCGTGAGTAAGTCGAATAAGTCGATGGTGGTGCCGGGGCCTTCGCTGATTGCGTGGGTGCGGTTGGGATATTCCATGAAACGGAACTGTTTGTCGAGTTCGACGAAGCGGTTGATGAGCATCTGCGAGCCCTGGAAGTGGACGTTGTCGTCGCCGGTGCCGTGGACGAGGAGTAACTTGCCCTGGAGGCCGTAGGCGAAGTGGATGGCGCTGCCGCGCTCGTACCCTTTCGGGTTGTCCTGGGGCGTGCCCATGTAGCGCTCCTGATAGATGGTGTCGTAGAGGCGCTGGTCGGGGACGGGGGCGACGGACATACCGACTTTGTAGACGCCGGGGGAGCGGAACATGAGGTTTAGCGTGTTGGTGCCGCCTCCGCTCCAGCCCCAAACGGCGATGCGGTCGGCATCGAGATACGGGCGTTGGGCGCGGAGGGCGCGGATCGCTTTGGTTTGTTCTTCGGCGGCGAGGGGTCCGACGGAGCCGTAGACGACTTTGCGCCAGGCGCGGCCGCGGGGGGACGGGGTGCCGCGATTATCGAAGCTGACGACGATGTAGCCGTCCTGGGCGAGGGCGCGGTGGAAGAGGCCGCGGCGGGCCTGCCAGCCATCGAGGACGGTTTGGGCGGCGGGTTCGCCGTAGACGTAGACGAGGACGGGGTATGTGTGGCGGGGGTTGAAGCTGGCGGGGCGGATCATCCAGCCGTCGAGGGAGACGCCGCCGCCGATATCGACGGTGAAGAATTCGCCGCGGTTGGCGAGCAGGGGCTGGACTCGGGCGCGGACTTCGTGGTTATCGGCGAAGGTGTGGACGAGGCGGGAATCGGGGAGGTGGATGAGTTCGGTTCGGCCGGGATCGTCGAAGGTGCTGAAGGTGTGGATGGCGTACTCGGCGTTGGGGGAGATGCTGTAGCGATGAAGGCCGGGCTCGTTTTCGGGAGTAAGCCGGACGGGGGGCATGGGCGGGTCGACGGAGGCGCGGTAGAGATAGCGTTGGGTGGCGTTGGTGGGGGAGGCTGTGAAGTAGATGAAGTTAGGCTGGGCCGGAGTAGTTAGTAAGTCGATGCAATCGAAGTCACCGAGTGTTAGTAAGACGGGGCTCGAGCCGTCGCGGGGGACGAGGTAAGCGTGGCGCCAGCCGTCGCGTTCGCTGAGCCAGAGGAAGGAGTTGCCGATGGGACGGATTTCGTTGACGTCGACCCAGGCCTCATCGGTGTCCTCGAAGAAGGCTTTTGCGGCGCCGGTGGAGGAGTCGGCGAGGAATAAGCGAGCGGTGTTTTGCGCGCGGTTGAATTGTTCGATGACGAGCTGGTTGGAGTTGCCGGCCCATTCCATGCGGGCGATGTAGTTATTGCGTGGGTCGCCGGGGATTTGCACGGAGGTGATTTGGCCGGAGCCGATGTCGACGACGCAGATGGAAACAGCGGAGTTGGTGGTTCCGGCTTTGGGGTAGGGGATGAAGCGGATGGTGGGATAAACGGAATCGGTGTAGTTGATAAGGGGATATTGGCCGACGAGACTTGAGTCGAAGCGCCAGAAAGCGATGCGGCGGCCGTCGGGGCTCCAGCGGAAACCGTCGCGGACTTCGAGTTCTTCTTCGTAGACCCAGTCGGAGGCGCCGTTGATGAGGGTATTGGAGCCGTCGCGAGTAAGTGGGGTGACGGCGAGGGTGGAGAGGTTCTGAAGATATAAGTTATTGGCGCGGACGTAGGCGATGGAGGAGGCGTCGGGGGAAAACTTGGCGAACTGCATGGTGGAGGCGTCGCCCGGGCCGCCGAGTTTGACGAGGGATTTGGCGGCGAAATTGTAGAGCCAGTAATCGCCGCGGGTGTGACGGCGCCAAACGGGTTTGGTGTTGGTGAAGATGAGTAACCTGGTGCGGTCGTTGGAGAGGCTGTAGCCGTCGAGGGTGAGGGGTTTGGCGGCGTCTTGTGGAATGAGGTCGCGGGCCGAGACGAGGACGCTGCGGGCGCCGGAGGCGGTGGTGTACTGGACGAGGTCCTGGGCGCCGGCGGGATCGGAGGATTTTTCGACGACGGTGTAGGCGGCGCCGTTATCGAGCCACTCGATGTCGGGGGCGGGAGCGAGGTCGAAGTCGTGGGTGACGAAGATCCGGTGGAGGAGGGATTCGAGGGAGGGGTTGACGGCGGCGGAGGCGGTGGAGGCGGCGAGGAAGAGAGTGGCGAGGAGAGACGACTTCATGGGGAGAATGATGCCATCGGGCGGGGAGGGGGCGCAAGCGGAGATGCGGGATGGGTGTGTGCGCGGGCGTGGAGGCGAACGCTACCTGTGCAGAAGTTGTCACTGCGATGCGGGCTGCGACCTGTGGGGAAATCGAACTTGAACGTGAGCGGGCAGCTTCCTGTGCGCGTCGTGACCCTTGCGGAAATCCGTTGCGACATCAAGCTTCTCGGGGAATTCAATCGCAGGGCCGAGTTGATTGACTAAATTGCTCTCAAGTTGCATCCGATGTCCCTTGGGCACGTCCTGCAGGTACCAGAAGACGTCCTGCTCAAGTGGCGGCTTCCGGTGGAGGACGGCGTTTCAGCGCAGTCTGACTATCGTCAGCCGGGACCGAAGTGGTGAGGTCAGGGCCGGGGTGCAGGTCATCAATACGTGGAGTGCGTGAGCTCATCGGACGAATGGGATCCAGGTGATTGCGGAGAACTACCAGACGTTTGGGGATGGCTTCGAGATCAACGAGCCGACGAAGACGGTGGAGATAAAGCTGAATCCTCAGCAACTGACACTATTCGGTGCGGCATGGGCGGCACTCGACGGGTCGGCTTGCTGCCTGAATGCGAGGTTGCGACGGACGGGACGTAACTGGACCAGATGTGCGGTCTCACGAGGGGAGGGGTATTATCCGCAGTTTATATCGGCTTTCGTCGAGTTCCACCGTGAATAGTTTCAGGTGATTGTAAGAGGGAGTTGATCTGAGGCCCTGAAGGGAGCCGGCCAGCGTGGGGCGTATCCTGCAACCGAGAATAAGCTCTTGGATGCATTGTGCGGGTATCTGCCGAAGGAATAGCAGGTCGCCGTTTTTCGCCCGGACGACTTCGGCATAATCGTCTGGATTGCCGCGTTCTATCCAGCGCCACTCCTCCTCGTATTGCCAATCGATGCTCTTGGAGAATAGGATTTCATCTGGGCCCACGGGGCCTCGTGTCAGGCTTACTCTTTCTTCGAGGTACTTGACCTTCCGAAGCTTCTGCTCCATTTTCGCCGAGCTGAATAGGTCCGATTCCATGTCGAACCCAATCGCGAAGCCGCTGTGGGCTGCGGAGTAGTGGGTCCACATTGGCATCGAATCGTTCTTTGTCGTCAACGACAGCACGCCGCATGTGCGCGAACCTTTCGACGTAATCCGCGCCCCATTTCTGGGCGCAAGACCTCTCGATGTAACCCAGGCCATCCTCGCCAGGTTCCGGCATACCGGGTCTGAATTCGAACGGGTCGTTTAGGAAACAAGGCTGCGTAAACCGTATTTTCCCTTTCAGTAATATGTCGATTCGATCCGGGGAGACGTACTTGTACAGGGTATTGGGGCTCATCTGGCTCACAACCAAGATGGCACAGCGAGAAGGTTTCGCCGGGCGCGCGCTGCGCTGCTTCTGTGCCGCCGGGATCGCCTGGCGGAGTTGGCAGGGCCGGGTTGTAGTCCCCGGCGCCGATCCGGATTCGATTTATTCCGCCTAGTTCCGGTGAAGGACGAGCACGGCGAGTTCGGGGTCGTTCGCGAAGTGGGCGATCCGGATGGCTTCGCGGCGGAGCACGAGTTCAGCGTCGTTAGTCGGGTGGGTCCAGCGACGGAGCCAAATGACCTTCGGGGGCGGGCCTGATGTCATGGCCATGTCGTAGAAGTCGGCGCCGGTCGTTACGACCGTGAAGCCTTCTGTCTTGGCGAATTCCCAGATGGCTTGATCCGGGCTCTCGGATAGGCCGAGTTCGACGACGTGGGCGGAGGCGGGGTAGAGGTCGCTGAGGCGAGTGATGAGTTTCCGGGACAGGTTCTCATCGAAGAGGAGTTTCACAAGGCCACGCGGCGGCCAAGTTTGGCGGCGAAGTCGTAGACGGCGCGGAAGTCATCGGGGGTGAGTTCCGGGTAGTCGTCGAGGATTTGCTGTTCCGTCATACCGGCGGCGAGCCAACTTAGGACGTCCCAGACGGTGATGCGGAGCCCGCGGATGCACGGCTGGCCGGAGCGTTTGCCGGGCTCGATGGTGATGCGGGACGCCATGAGTCGAGGATATCACTGGGGTTGTGGGGGCGAGGCGCGAGGAGGTGTATTTGCTCGGCCGGAGTTACTGGAGAAGCAACTCGAGTAGGCGGTGGAAGTCGACGCCGGGGGCTGTGTCGACGCTTGTTCCGAGGATCAGGCCGCGGTTGTCGACCCAGTAATAGTTGGAGGCGCTGTCGACGGCGTCGCGGTAGCGGCTGCTTCGCTCCGCCTTACCGGCGATTTGGCCGGAGGCGCCGCTGATGATGCGCGACGTGGCGCAGCGGCCTGGACTTGGCTCATGTCCCAGTCCGGGTTCGTCGTGTAGGAGGCGAGCATATGGATCGCGGCGGTCACAGTCTGTTGCGCCTGATCGGGTGGCGCGACGTAGGCCCCGAGAACGTTGACTTGCCAAAGGATTCGTGGGCTTTGCGGCGGAGGCGACACGTACATCGGCGGAGTGATGGTTCGTTTCGTCGAGGCATAGCAGTAGCCCACGCGGGGCTGCCCTTGCTCGTTGCAAGTGAAGGACAGCGATCCCGCGACGGTGTGCGTAATTTTCCGGAGCGCGCCGGGCAGGCTTAGGACCATGGGATTGTAATTCATGCCGGGAGCTTCGGATCCTTGAGATTTACTCTGGGAGATTTACTCTGGTCGGTCCATCCGGGGATTTGGTTTCGATCACGGGACGAGTTTCGAAAAGACCGAACCGGAACATGCCTCCGATGGTTTGCCAGCCGGCGGGGACCTCGATGGTGAAGGCTCCTTTCCAGGGGCCTGTTATGAGACGAACTGGCCGCCCGGCGCTGCTCCCGTACCGCCGGAAAGGCGAAAGCCAGCGAGAATGTTGGCCAGATCGCCCTGCTTCCGGCGAAAGCCGGCTTCGCGCGCGCTGACGGCATAGACGTAGCCGGCTGCGCCGCGTGGGCTCGGGATCCAGATGAAGAACGATATGGCCGTCATCTTCCGGCTCTTGCCGAGGGTAGGCAAGACACGCGGCCCCACCTGCTGAGAGGTTGCCGATCCGGCCGGTAGGGGCGGGCCTGGGCCAATCCCGGATGGATCGCTTGCGCCGCCTGGAGACCCGTAACGGCTTGGCCGGGCGCCGGCTGCACCGAATAGAGCTGGCCTTTGTAGGGGGCCCAGGTTGGCGATACGGCGGCGCATGCCGCGAGGGCTGGCGCGAGCGCGGCGATAAGAAGCTTGCCGAACCGCGGGTGACGCAAGGCGACGCGGGTTATTCGTAGCGGAGGGCGATCATGGGGTCGACGCGGGTGGCGCGGCGGGCGGGGAGGTAGGCGGCGGCGAGGGCGACGAGGAAGATGAGGGCGGGGACGGCGAGGAAGGTGAGGGGGTCGTAGGCGCTGACGCCGAAGAGGAGTTTGGCCATGAGGCGGGTGAGGGAGAGGGAGGCGGCGATGCCTAATGCGATGCCGAGGAGGGCCATTTTGGCGCTGTGGCCGAGGACGAGGCGGAGGACGTCGGCGCGTTGGGCGCCGAGGGCCATGCGGAGGCCGATTTCGTGGGTGCGCTGGCCGGCGAGGCAGGAGATGACGCCGTAGACGCCGATGCAGGCGAGGGCGAGGGCGAGGGCGGCGAAGACGCCGAGCAGGATCATGGAGAAGCGGCGGGCGGCGAGAGAGCCGGCGATGATTTTCTCCATGGTTCGAGTTTCGAAGGCGACGATGGTGGGGTCGAGGGCGGCGAGCGCGTGGCGGATGGGGGCGAGGGAGTTTTCGGGGGCGGCGGCGGTGCGGACGATGAAGCTGCCATTGCGGAACAGAGGCATGAACTGATCCGGGAGTTGGGTGATCGGCAGATAGAACTGCGCGTGGATGGGCGAGTGGATGTCTTCGTCGAGGCCCCATTGTTTGACGTGGCCGGCGATGCCGACAATTTCGGCGAGGCCTTCGAAGATGGCGAGGTGGAGGTGTTTGCCGATGGGGTTTTGGTTGGGGAAGTAGATGCGGGCGAACTGCTCGTCGATGACGATGGAGAGCGGGGAGTGTTCGTTGTCGGTGGGGGAGAGGAAGCGTCCGTGGAGGAGGGGGATGCCCATGGCCTTGCGGTAATCCGGCTCGACGAGATAGAAGAGGGCGGTTTTCATGTCGGCGGTGTTGGCGGGTTTGGGCTGGCCTTCGATCCAGAAGGGAAGTTCCGAATCGCCGGTCATGGGGATGGCGCCGCCGTTGAGCGAGGCGGCCTGGATGCCGGGGACGGCGGCGACGGTGTCCTGGAGGCGGCGGAGAGAGGCGCGGATGGAGGCGGGCGTGGCGTCCTTGGGGGTGGGGATGGAGACGGAGAAGGTGAGGACGTGGCTGGGGTTGAAGCCGGGGTTGACGCTCCAGAGGTTGGCGAGGCTGCGGATCATGAGACCGGCGCCGGAGAGGAGGACGAGGGCGAGGGCCATTTCGACGGCGACGAAGAGGCCCTGGAGGCGGCGGCGGGCGCCGCTCGATCCGCGTCCGCCTTCCTGGAGGGTCGAGTGGAGTTCGGCGCGGGAGGTGCTGAG
>JAJYCN010000193.1 GCA_021778335.1 Acidobacteriota bacterium
GCGGTGACGCCCTTGCGCTTCGCTACTACTTCACCTCCATCAGGTTGTAGAGGGGACTTACACCCCCGAGCTGTCGAAAATGCTCGGCACACAACGAAAAGGCCCGCGCCGGTTTCGCCCGGCCGGGCCTCTTTCGGTCTTTCACTAGACTCTGCGCAGCCTGGTGCTAATGAACGTAAGCGGCCCGGTAGCGCGAGACGATCGCATTCATCTGATCTTTCAGACGAAGCTTGATCTTCTTCAGGCGCTGCTCTTCCGCCTCGTCGGCCGGTGTGAGGTGTTCCTTCGATTCAATCGCTTCCAGCATGTCGTGGTATTTGGCATGTTCGGAAACGAGTTGGCGGAACTCCTCGTCGGTCTGCATCAGGTGCGCGCGCAATTCTTCTTGCGTGTTCTCCATCAGGTTTGGTCTCCTTTTGCGAGATTTGCCGCGCCGAGTCGTGCGTCCCCGTTGGAGAGTGGGGCTCGGTGGGTGCTAGTTGTGAAAACCATGCACAATGCAAGGAAGGTCCACCGAAGGGCCTTCGCAATGTGAAAGTATCATGAAAAGAACCTCATGACAATACCGGCCTCGGGGGGCGACTCGTAGTACTCCGGCCTAACCCCGACGTCCGCGAACCCCAGTTTCTTGTAAAGATTACGCGCCGGGGTATTGGATTCACGAACTTCCAGGAAGTGATCGCCCGGCCAGCGCTCGATATCAGCCCGGATTAGCAGGCCGGCGACCCCGCGGCGGCGGAAGGCGGGATGGACAGCGACGTTGAGGATCTCGCGCTCCCCGGGGACGATGGGGCGGCTGACCAGGAACCCGGCGATCCGGCCGTCGCATTCGGCGACTTGGCAGTCGAAGCGCAAGTAGTCTTCGGGCCTCCACTGCGCCGCTTCCATCGCGGTGGCTTGGATGGCGCTCAACTCGGGGAGGTCTTCCTTCCGGACCGGACGAAGCAGAAACTCCGCGCCGGCGAACTGTCGCAGAAGATAACGCTGGGCTTCCCCGATCCGGTTCCAACCGAAGCGCCGGTGCGCCGCCTCGTAGCCTTTTTCCGCAATGCTCCGGCGCAGTGCGTGGCCGGAAAGCAGGGTCGTTGCCGCTTCGAGGAACGCCGCCGCCCCGTCGGCGATCCACACCGTTTCGCCGTGCATCAGACCGAGGCCGGCGCAACCCGAGGAGGTGCTGAGCACTGCTCGGCGCATGGCCAGCGCCTCGAGCAGTTTCACGTTGGTCCCGGCGGAGACCAGCGTGGGAACAAGCACCAGATTCGTCTCCTCGTAGCGCGGGCGCACGTCGGCGACGAACTCGAGCAGGCGCATGCGTTCGGAAGAGGGCAACGCTGCGAGGCCGGTATGCTCACGCCAGTACAGCAATGGGTCCGGTCCGGCCACCACCGTCAATTCGGCCTTTGGGAAGCGGCGGCGCAGTTCTTCCCACACGCCCTCGAAGAAGAACCGGAACGCAACGATGTTGGGAAAATGGCGGAACGAACCGATGAAGAGCATTCGCTCGGCGTCGGATTCGGCGGTGGGAGAGAAACGGTCGAGGTCGACGCCGTTCGGGATGACGGAGGCGTGCCGGATCCCGAGCAACTCCCGGTCTTTGTCAGACATGACCACGACGCGAGGGAAGCGGTGAACCGCGCGTCTTTCAAACCTCTGCCAACGGACCCAGTCCCACCAGGAGGAAAACGTGTGGTTGCGCTCGTAAATCTGGCGATATAGATCGAACGTCACATCGTGCTCAACCAGGATGTCGCCGCCGTACGGAGCCAGGAACGTGTACTCGGCCTGGATCACCTTCACGCTGTCGCGCTGTCGGGCGCGGGCTACCGCCTCGCGCATCGCGGGTGAGCGGAACTCGTGGACCTCTGGCGGCAGCAGAGTTGACCAGCGGGGCTCTCGATACCTCGGCTTCGGCACCGCGGTGACCCGTGCGCAAAAGGGCAGCAGAGCCGCCATGGCCTCTTCTGGATCGGTTTCGTAGAACGACAACAGGTAAACATCGAAGCTCCGGGCGATCTCACGAAGCAGCGAGTAGATGCGTACGGCGCCGCCGTGCGAGAGCGGGTACGGAAAGTACGGGGTCAGGATCGCCACGCGCATCCGGCTCAAGTCCGGTGTACGGCCCACCCATTCACGGCACTCCGAGGGGACGACGGAACGGTCCCGTTTCCAGGGCCAGAGCCAACGCGGGCGTAAGAAGATGCGGTCAAGCGGAACGCCGGCCATGAATAGTAGGGAGGCGATGGGGGCCGAAGGCCGCAGATGAAATCGCTCAAGGCGCGCGTTATAGGCGAGGATGCGGCGCGGTGCTAGCACAGCCGCGGCCCAACGGAGACCGCGGAACGAATCCGAACCGTCGAACAACACCGGCGCCAGACCGATACGGTAGTGCCGAAGACGCCGCCATAGCTTGAACGCGGCCCACGGCCAAGGACTACGAGGGACCTCGATTCTCTGCGCCATGCCGGGCGGGACGAAGGGACCGCCGGCGAAGGCAACCACAAAATGACGCCGAGCGGGCTCGAGGGATTGAATCTCGGCGGCCATCGAGGTCGCGCGGGCGGCATCGCCGGTTAAGAAAGACACGACGACCGCCTCAGGGTCCTTGCGAAGTAACCGGAACAGGGCTGCTTTGATTCGTGCGCGCACGGCGGAACCACCGGGCGCGGAACGCACTTCGCGTTCCTCTGCGTTGTGGATGGCCTGTTTCAAGGAAACTCGACCGTGAGCACCTGTGGCCTCTTTCCGGGACGCACTTCGACCGCAATCCGGCGCGGAGGATTTACCGGTCCACACTGAAGCAAGGGAGTCCCGCCCGGCGCGGTGAGCGCCGAGGGATCGTCTACTGGCAAGCGGCTGGCCGAGCCGTCGTCTCCTCGGACCACCAGCGTCATCGCCTTTCCCTTGCAGACTACTTCTGTGAGCGCGCCAGAGATCTTCGCCGTGTTGCTTTGGAGACTCGAATAGGGGACCGGCTGCGTCGTGAGCTTTTCGCCACCTGGATTCATGTCCCGGTTGGCTTGTTGTTCGGCGGTGTGAATCTCGGCCATGGTCTGCTCCTTGACCCGTTCGAGGTCGGCTGTCTTAGCCGCCTCCTCGCGCTTGCGTTGCTGTTCCTCGGCGTTGGCGCGAGCCGAGCTCATCTGCTCACGCACAACTTCCAGACGCTGCCGAGCGGCCGGGTCCGGCGTGGCGCGCATCGCGCCGATCCAGGCCCGGTCCGCAACCGCATACTCTTGCGCGGAAATGGCCGTTTCGGCGAGCTTACTCCATAGCGCTGCGTCTCGTGGAGTGAGCGCGGCGGCCTTGTCGAGCCATTTCACCTTTTCGGCCGGCGCCGTTTCGAGATTCGCCAAACCGAGCAGCGGCGCCACCCAACGAGGGTTGCGCTGCATCGCGGCTAGGAATTCTTCCCGCGCTTGGGGCGTTGCTCCCTCAAGGAGCGCGGCCTCGTAATAAATCCGGGCGTTTTTGGAGTCGTTCTTCGCCGCCGCGGCAAATTCCCGGCGTGCCGTTGCTGCGTCCCGCGCGGCCAGCGCCGCCAGCCCACGACCCTCCTCGGCCGTGGCGCCGCCGAGTTTCGCATACGCTGCCGCGACGCCCGTGTCCCCGCGCGCCAGCATCAGGTCCGCCAATAGCAGAGAGGCGTCTTCCTGCTCGAGTGTTGCGATTCGATAATCGCGAATCGGGCTGAGCGGGCGGCCGGAAAAAACAATGTCCGGGAAGACAGCGGAGTGAAGGAAGAGGTCAAGTTCGGCTTCCATGTCTTTCCCGGAGCGGCGAAATGCATTGCGGTACGCTGTATCGCGGTCCGCGCCCTGCATCAGGTTAGACAGGTATACGGGGAGTTGATCGCGCGTGACCGGATTGGCGAACAGGTGGTAGATGCGCCCCCAGTCCCGCGTGCGGCCCGCGGCGTCCGGAGGATGGATCGTGACATGGACCGACACGCTCGAATAGCCGGTGAGCATCGCCACCAGACCCGCATCCTCCTCCGCCGGCAGCGGCTTCAGATTCTGATCGGCCAGCATTCGGGCCAGGTGCTCGTATAGTGCGGAGGGCAACGGCCCTTTCGCCGGAACCGTCACCAAGAGCGAGTCGCGGCCCAGGGTGGGAGCCGGGACATCCGGACCGGCGTCGCCTTCATGCCGCACGGCGACGACGGCGAGCGGCCAGACCAGCTTCGGGTCTTGTACGCCCGTAGCCATCGAGAACGCGGTGCGGAATTCTTCCAGTTGGCTGAAAACCTCCCGCGTGTTCTGGTCGCCGGCGTCGGAGTAGACACAAAACGTGGCGCCGCGAATCTGGACCCAGTGCTCGGCTGCATGCGCGCCGGCCGAGGCCAGCACAAGGGAAATCACGAGGCGAAAAACAAACCTCACGACTCGATCTTAGCGAACGCTCCCCGCTACCACGGAAACGCGACGGTCAGGGGCGTGGCAGGATCGTGACAACGAGAGCGCGGACCGGCGTCCTGCTCGTTCCGCGATAGGAGTGCGGCTCGCTCGAGTCGAAATACGCACTGTCGCCGGCTTTGAGAACGTATTCTTCCTCGTCGTAGTAGATCGTGAGCGTGCCTTCGAATACGTAAAGAAACTCAGAACCTTCGTGGAAGTGGGGCCTTACGCCTTCCGGCGAGCATTTCGAGAAGTCCGCCAGGTACGCCTGAATCGCCTTGTCCTGGGCCGGGAAGGCCAGGTTTTCGAAGAAGTACGACGGCCTCACGGAGCCGGGTTGATCAGGGAACTTAATTCGCTCGTCCTGGCGCGTGATGCCGAACATGTGCTTTTTCTTCCGCTCGCCGAAAAAGTGAGACAGGCTTACATCGAACACCATGGCGATGCGCGCCAGAGTCGGCAGGGTGGGGATCAGCTTACCGTTTTCCAACTGGCTCAACAGGGAGGCGGATAACCCGGTATGCCGTCCAAGATCGACCAGAGCGATTTTCTTGCGCAGGCGAAGTTGCCGGAGCTTGCGGCCGATCTCATAAGAGGACAGTGAGCGGCGGATCGTTTCCGCGCTTTTTTCAGTCACAATACAATCTATTTTATCATGTCCTAAATTTCCGCCGTAATTTTCTGTGACGCTAAAACCTATTTCAGTCGCCGCTGGCATCTCCCCTCCTGGCTCATTAGGCTAGAAATCAAGGCCGCCTTATTGACGGCCGGAAAGAACCATGAGATGCCAAACGAAGCCGTTGGTTGCGAACACAGAGCCGATGATGAACTGGTAGTGCTCAGCCAACAGGGCGACGGGCTGGCGTTTTCCGAACTCGTCCGGCGCCACCGGTCCTCCTGCTCCAAGCTCGCCCACTCGATCCTTGGCCATCAACAGGATGCGGAAGACGAAGTTCAGAATGCGTTGTGGAAGGCTTACGAGCACATCGGGCAGTTCCAACGCGACGCGAAGTTCTCAACCTGGCTGACGAGGATCGTGGTGAATCAGTGCCTGATGCGTCTGCGGCAGCAGCGCCGGGCGCGGTTTATTGACATGGACGGCGTCATGATCGGCGAAGGGCCGGGCACGCTGGAGTTGCGCGACACGCGCATCGGGCCCGAGCAGGAGTTGAGCCGCCAGGAAGTGTCCGAGACGCTCCGGAAGGAGATCCGGCGCATCCCGCCGCTTCTTCGTAACGTATTCGTGCTGCGCGACGTGCAGGAGCTGCCGATGCCCGAGGTGGCGCGCGAGTTGGGCATTTCCGTGGCCGCAGCCAAGAGCCGTCTGCTGCGAGCGCGGGCGGAGTTGCGTGCCCGCATGGAGAAGCACGTCGGACGTCCTGGGCCGGTGACTGTCACCGCTTAGGGCTGCGGCGCGATCCGGTACACTCATGGGTTGTGCCGGGCGCAAGCGATCGTCGTGGTTCCCACGCTTCACGGGGGAGAAGCGTTGCGGGAGTGTATCGAGTCGCTGATCCGCCAAGACTTTCCCGACTTTTCGGTTATCGTTGTCGATAACAGCGGGCGTGGCGTGGCGCGCGAACTGGGCCTCGATTTTCCCCGGCTTTATATCCTCGAAAACACAGCCAACGTGGGTTTCGGCGGCGCCATCAATCAAGGCGCGCACGCGAGCGATTCCGAGTTCGTCGCCACGTTGAACGACGACGCTCTAGCGAGCACCGGGTGGCTAACGGCGCTCGTGCGCGCGATCGAGCCGAGATATGAGATCGGCATGTGCGCCTCCCGGGTGTTGCTGGAGGGAGGCCGCGCCGTAGACTCGGCCGGGATGCTTCTGTGCGGCGACGGGAGCAGCCGTCAGCGCGGCCACGGGGAGAATCCAGATAGCTACGCCCGGGGCGGGGAAGCGCTGTTTCCTAGCGGATCGGCCGCGCTCTACCGCCGCGCGATGCTCGACGAGGTCGGCGGATTCGACGAAGACTTCTTCTTATACTGCGAGGACACCGATCTTGGCCTACGCGCGCGGTGGGCGGCCTGGGAGTGCGTTTATGTTCCGGAGGCCGTGGTCGAGCACCGGTATTCGCTTTCGACCGGACGCGCCTCGGCGACGAAGGCCTTCTACGTCGAGAGGAACCGGTTATACGCCGCGGCGAAGAATTTCCCTGCCGCGATGCTGTGGCGCTTGCCGTTCGTTTCTCTTGTTCGCTACGCCTGGCACGCTTATTATGGGTTGCGGGGGAGCGGGACGGCCGGCCAGTTTCTCACCGGCGGAGGCGGCATGGCGGACCTGGCGGGGATTGTTTGCCGGGCGCACCTGGAGCTATGGCGGAACCGGCGGGCGCTGGCGGCCAAGCGGCGCGCGATGAAACGCCGCCTGAACCCGGCTCAGTTCATGCGCCTCGTGTCGCGGTTCGCGATCAGCCCCCGGAAGGTGGCGGCGCTATGAGCGAGGAAGCCCCCAACGATTTCCTGGTGCTGATTCCGGCCTTCAACGAGGAGGGAGCGATTGCTCGCGTGATCGCCGGCGTGCGGGAGGTGCTACCGGGTGCGGCGATCGTGGTGGTGGACGACTGCTCGCGGGACTCGACGCGCGACGTGGCGGAACGGGCGAAGGCGCGCGTACTTTCGCTACCCTATCATCTCGGGCTGGGCGGATGCGTGCAAGCCGGCTATATGCTGGCGTATGAACTTGGCTACGAGTATGTGATCCGGGTCGACGGGGACGGCCAGCACGACCCGCATGATATTCCTAAACTGCTCGATACCCTGCGGCGGACCGGTTGCCACATGGTGATTGGCTCGCGTTACGTGCCGGGCGGCGGCGGCGGGACGACGGCGGCGCGCGGGTTCGGCATCCGTTTGTTCCGCAGCATCCTGCGGCCGATCCTCGGCAAGCCGGTACATGATCCGACTTCGGGATTTGTCGGCGTGAATCGCGCCGCGCTGGGACTGTTCCGTCGAAGCTTTCCGCTCGAGTATCCCGAGATCGAGGCGCTTGTGGTGCTGCAGCGCAAACGCTTCCGATTCGAAGAAGTTCCCTGCACGATCCGGCCGCGAATGGCGGGCCGCAGCACAATCACGGCCGTCCGGTCGGTTTACTACGTGATCCATGTGCTGCTCGGGGTGTTCGTCAACATTCTGAAGTTCGAGGGGCGCCGCGGTGGAGGCGGCAACTGAAGGCGTCCGCGCGCCCGGCACTAAACTGAATAGGAAAGAATTCCCATGGAACGACTGCAGGTGATGATGACGATTTTCAGCCTGGCGCTGATGTTGTTGGTGCTGTTCTCGGTGCGCCGGGCGCATATACGCGTCGAATACTCGGTAAGCTGGCTTGGCGCCGGACTGGCTCTGCTGATCGTGTCCCGGTCACGGCCGGTGTTGGAGTGGCTCGCGTCTTACTTCGGAATGCATGAGCCGGCCACAGCGATCATCCTTGTAACTTCCGGCGTATTCCTGGTGGTGTTCTACCGCTTCTCGGTGATCATCTCGGATCTGAAGGACTCCAACATCGCGCTCACGCAGCGCATGGCGATCCTTGAATACGAATTGGCGGCGCGGCGCGAAGGCGGGCGATGAAGGCCTCGCGGCGCAAGGCGAAGGCGGCTGAGCGCAGCGCGGCTGTCGAGACGGCGGTGCGCCAGGCCGGTGGAGTGCGCTGGTGGGCGTACGCCATCGGGTTCGCGGCGGCTCTCGGCGTGGTGTTTTGGGTCTACCAAGCGTCGCTCTCCGCGCCTTTTGTCCTGGACGACCTGTATCTTCCCTTCCTTTCTCCCAATCCTCCTACCGGGCTCCGGGCCTGGGTAATGGGGTTACGGCCCATGTTGATGCTCACTTATTGGTTCAACTTCGAGCCCGGCTCGACCGCCACGGATTCCTATCACATCTGGAACGTGATGCTGCATTGGCTGAACGGCGTTGTGGTGTTCTACCTCGCGCGCCGTTTTCTCGATTGGGCCGGAACCGCGAAAGATCGCGCGCTGCTCGTAGCGGCGTTCGCGTCCGGACTGTTTCTGCTGCACCCGGTGCAGACCGAGTCGGTGGCTTACATCGCCAGCCGCAGCGAACTGCTGAGTGTCCTGTTTTTCAATGCCGCGCTGGCCGTGTTTGTCTGGCGGCGAGCCCAGGCGATTTCCTGGGGCGCTACCGCCGGGGTGCTTGTCTTATATGGATGCTCGGTCCTGACCAAGGAGCACACGGCCGTGCTCCCCGCGCTGTTATTGCTGACGGACTACTTTTGGAACCCCGGTTTCACGTCCGAGGGGATGCGCCGGAATTTGAGGCTGTATGCACCGCTCGGCGGGCTTGCGGTTCTTGGCGGCGCCTTCGTGTACCGGACGCTTCGGATCAGTCCGACCGCCGGTTTCGAGCTTCACGATTTCACGCCGCTTCAGTACTTCCTCACTGAGTGCCGCGTGATCTGGCGGTATCTGGCGCTATTCGTTGTGCCCGCCGGGCAGAACCTCGACCCTGACATTCCGGTGTCGCCAGGTTTCTCGGATCCGTTCGCCCTCCTGGGCCTGGTAACGCTCGTGGCGGTAACTGTCGCGGCGTGGATCTGGCGCAAGAAGTTTCCGCTCGCCGCGTTCGGATGGTTCATGACGCTGCTGCTACTGGCGCCAACGTCGTCCTTCCTGCCGATCCGCGATGTGTATGCCGAGCGGCGGCTGTACCTGCCGTTCGTGGGCCTGTTGCTAATCGCGTGCGAGTTCCTGCGCCGGGCCAAGTTACGGACCGGGGCGCTGGCGGGCGTACTGGCTGGAGTCCTGCTGGTGGAGGGGGTGCTTGCTTACCAGCGCGATCAGGTATGGGCGACGCCTGTGGCGCTGTGGCAGGATACGGCGGCGAAGTCGCCTCATAAGGTGCGGCCGAACTTCCAGCTCGCCAAGGCTTACTTTGACGCGGGCGATTGCGCGAACGCCGCTCGGCAGTATGCGAAAACGGCCGCGATTGAGCCGCCGGATTTCACGCTGCTGGTGGACTGGGGGCTCGCGCTCGACTGCGCGCATCAACCGGACGGCGCGGTGACGCGGCTTCGGCAGGCAGCGGCGGCGAAGCGGCCGCCCCAGGTGACGCCCGCCTATGTGTATTCGCAGATCGCCAAGGTGTACGGCACGGCGGGCCGATTTCCCGAAGCGCTGGCGGCCCTGGATCAGGGTCAGGCGCTCGATCCGAACTACGACATGCTGTACTTCTACCGCGGCACCGTGTATTACAAGCAGGGCGATGTGGCCCGGGCCGAGGCGCAGTACAAGCGCGCTGTGCAATTGAATCCCAGCAACCAGGCTTCGCAGAACGCGCTGGCGGTGGTCGAGAGGGCGCTTTCGCGCCCGCACTGAATGCGAATCGGCGTCAACGCGCTGTATCTGATTCCGGGTGGCGTCGGTGGCACGGAGATCTATCTTCGAAATCTGCTGGCCGCGCTTGCCGCCCTGGACCGCGAGAACGAGTACGTGGTGTTCACGAATCGCGAGACTGGGCCGGACCTTGCGCCGGCAGCGGCGAACTTCCGCGTGGCGCAGCAGCCGGTGCGGGCGAAAAACCGGCCGTGGCGGATTCTCTGGGAGCAGACGGGACTCGTATCCGCGGCGCGCCGCGAGTGGATTGACGTGATGTTCAATCCGGGTTTCACGTGCCCGATTTTCGGTGGTCCGCCGAACGTCACCGTGTTTCACGACCTGCAACATCTGCGCCACCCGGAGTATTTTCGTTGGTTCGACCTTCCGTTCTGGCGGCTGCTGCTCGCCGGCGCGGCGCGGCGAAGCCGGGGGCTGATCGCGGTTTCGGCGGCCACGCGGGACGACCTCCGCCTTTACTACGGCCGGGAAGCGGCGGTGGTTCACCACGGCGTGGAGCCGGCGTTCTTCGAGATCGCCGGAGAGCGGAGCCCGGAACGATTCCTGCTTTGTGTCTCTACGCTGCACCCGCACAAAAACCTGGAACGGCTCATCCGCGCCTTCGATGTACCGGACATGAGGCTGGTGATTACCGGACTGCGCGGATTCCATACCGAGGCGATTAAACGTCTCATTGCAGAGCTTGGGCTCGGCGCACGCGCAACTCTCACGGGCTGGATTCCGAGGCAGGAGTTGTACGGCCTTTACCGCCGGGCCTGGGCGTTCGTGTACCCATCGACGTTCGAGGGATTCGGCATGCCGGTGCTCGAAGCGATGGCCGCGGGGCTTCCGGTGGCCTGTTCGTCGATTCCGCCGTTGCGGGAGATCGCCGGCAACACGGTGCGGTATTTCGACCCCGGGAGCGAAGCCGATATTGCGGCGGCGCTTCGGGCGATTGCTTCGGGCGAGCCGCGGGGCACGGAGGCGGCACAGGCCAGGGCCGCGGAGTTCACCTGGGCGCGGGCCGCGCGGGAAACGCTCGGCAGTTTGTCCGCCGCCTTACGGTAGGCGAACGCGAACGGCGAACTTTCAGCCACGGCCGGCACTAATTGAATTCGCGCCGTGAGATATCCTTTGCTAGCTCCGATGGCCGCGTTCGCGCTCGGCATTCTGCTCGAGCACGGCGCGGCTTGGGGCTTTGCGGAGACCATCGGCGGGGCGCTGGCTTTCGTGGCGCTCGCGGTGTGGGCCCAATGGAAAGCGCGAGGTTTGGCACTGCCGTGCACGCTGCTGGCGATCGTGTTTGTTGGGATCGTCGACGCGCGAATGCGCCACGCCGCGCCGCCCCCGCATCTCGATGCCGGGCCGGAGGAGGTTGTGCTGCTGGACGGGTGTGTAGTAGATCCGCCTGTGCTTTCGGCTGGGCGCGATCAGTTCACGCTCGAGCTTGCAAGGGGCGCGCGGGCGCGGGTGTCCCTCGC
>JAJYCN010000194.1 GCA_021778335.1 Acidobacteriota bacterium
CGCACACGCGCCGGAACCCGCGTTTAACAGCGCGAACGGCAACGTATACAGACCGACGGCCAGCGCCGCAAGCGCAGGCGCCCACGCCCTTTTTCCTTCGTAGGCTCTTCTTACCAGAAACGGCGCAGCCCAAAATCCTAGAATCAGCACCGGCTGCTCTGGCGCGATACCTTGCGTGCGATCTAAGAACAGCCTCCAGAATCTCTCCCCTACTCCCGAAACCGTCATCAGGTAAGCGCCCGGCGAAATCGCGCGCAGGTACTGCCCGTAGACATGCACCGTGAGCGCGGTCTCCCCTGCCAGCACCAAAGCCGCCGGCCCCCAAAACCAGGGACTCAGCCACCGATGCCCCTTCCCCCATCCCAACATCGCCAGCACCGCCGCTATCGTCACGTAGCGCAGATAGAGAAATGGCAGGTAGGCCAGAAGCACGCCGGAAACGACCAGCGCCCATCGCGAGGGCCGATTCGCGCTCAGCAGCAAAAACGCGGCCATCGCAACCGTACCCCCTGTCGTCTCGGTGAAAACGTGACCGCCGTAGATCTGCCACACCGGCAAAGTCATGAGCATCAGACCCGCTATCGTTCCCGTGCCCGGCCCAAACTCCCGGTCGGCGTACGCCGCCAGCAACATCGCGCCGATTCCGGCCACAACGAGCAGAAACCAGGAAATATACTTCGCCCCGAGAACGAGATACGGCAATGCGAGCAGTATCGGAAACCCTATGCCGTGCGCGGGACCCCGATAATTCTCCCCGCCGGGCCCGATGGGATTCTGTGGCGCCAATACGTCAGGCCAGAACTCGCGGTATTGCTGCGCGGCATAGTTGTTCGCCAAATCGAAATCCCCGTCGCGCAGCAGCGATATCGTCGCCATCAAGTTGTGCGGCTCATCCCCGGTGAACGGTACCCGCGCCGCCCCGGTGTGCTGATATGCCACAGTGATCAAGACGAACAAGACGATTCTTGCAGGCCATCGCCATCGTCCGTTAAGCACCTCGAACATGTATGTTCGATTGTAGCGGGCACCCATCCCATGCGTACTGACCCGATCGACCTCGAACTCTTCCGCCATCTCTTCTGCTCCATCGCCGAAGAAATGGGCGCGGTGCTCCGCAAAACCGCCTACTCGCCCAACATCAAGGAACGCCGCGATTATTCCTGCGCTCTCTACGACGCGCGCGGCCAGACCATCGCCATGGGCGACCACATGCCTGTGCACCTCGGCGCCATGCCGCTCTCGGTCGCCGAAGTCGTCTCGAGCGTCGGCCTCGCTCCCGGCGACGTCGCCATCCTCAACGACCCCTTCCGCGGCGGTACCCATCTGCCCGACATCACCGCCGTCGCCGCCGTCTTCGCCCCCGGCCTCCGCCGCCCCGCCTTCTACGTCGCCAACCGCGCCCATCACGCCGACGTCGGCGGCATGAGTCCCGGCTCCATGCCGCTCGCCACCGAGATCTACCAGGAAGGCCTCCGCATCCCGCCCATCCTCCTGCGCCGCCGCGGCCGGATCGACCGCCCGGTGCTTGACCTCCTGCTGGCCAATGTCCGCACGCCCGAAGAACGCGAAGGCGACCTCCTTGCCCAATGCATGGCCATCCGCCGCGGCGAGCAGCGCCTCGAGGAAATGCTGACCCGCTACGGCCTGCCGCGTCTCCACCGCAACGCCGCCGCGCTGCAGAACTACAGCGAGCGCATGATGCGCGCCGCCATCGCCCGCCTCCGCCCGGGCCGCTATCGCTTCGAAGACTTCCTCGACGGCGACGGCCTCGGCGATTCTCCGCTCCGCATCGCCGTCTCGATCACCCTCGACGGCGCCCAGGCCCGCGTCGATTTCACCGGTTCCAGCCCGCAAGCCGCCGGCCCCGTCAACGCCAACTACGCCGTCGCCCTCTCCGCCGCCGCTTACGTCTTCCGCTGCCTGCTCCCGCCCGAAGTCCCCTACACCGCCGGCCTCCTGCGCCCCATCGAAGTCGTCGCCCCGCCGGGATCCATCGTCAATGCGCAACCGCCCGCCGCCATGGCCGGCGGCAACGTCGAAACCTCCCAGCGCATCACCGACGTCCTCCTCGGCGCCCTCTCCCGCGCCGCCGGCGACGCCATCCCCGCCGCCAGTTCCGGCACCATGAACAACCTCACCTTCGGCGGCCGCGGCCCTCGCCCCAACACACCCTTCGCCTACTACGAAACCATCGCCGGAGGCATGGGCGCCTCCGCTCACTCCGATGGCCTCGACGCCACCCACACCCACATGACCAACAGTTGGAACACGCCCATCGAAGCCTTCGAGCACCAATACCCGGTCCGCATCCGCCGCTACGCCATCCGCTCCGGCTCCGGCGGCGATGGCTTCCACCGCGGCGGCAACGGCATCGTCCGCGAATTCGAATTCCTCGCTCCCACCGATATCACCATCCTCAGCGACCGCCGCAGCCACGCCCCGTACGGCCTCCACGGCGGCGAACCCGGCGCGCCCGGACGCAATCTGCTCCTCCGCGGCTCCCGCACTCTCCCGCTCGCCGCGAAGACTCGCTTCACCGCGCAACGCGCCGACCGCCTCCGCATCGAAACACCCGGCGGCGGGGGTTACGGTGTGGTACATTCACGTGGTCGTGCTCCGGAGGCCGGCCCCCTAAGGAATGTCTGAACTCACGCTGCAGTTCCACAACGATTCTCCCGACTCTCAAACTCACTTCGCCGCGATGGAGAAGCAGGATCTGCTCGCGCGTCTGCAAGCCCTCTCCTCCCGCGTCCTGCGCAAAGGTCCCGGGTCGCTCGATCCTACCCGCAATCGCCTCATCCCCATCACCATGGAACTCGACGAAACCGGTTCCTCCGTGAAGAAGGACCTCCTCGGCGTCTTCCAACTAAGCTGGGCCGCGCCCCACCATCCCGAATGGGCCGACGCCATCCGTCTCGAACTCGAAACAATCCGCCAGGGTATCCAGACCGCCCACGGCGCCCCGCTCCGCTTTCTCATCTGGGCCGGCATGGGCGGCTCCATCGAAGACAAGAGCATGTATCAGGCGATCGGCCTCCTCGGCGCCTCGCCCCGCTTCTACGCCCTCGACTCCACCGACCCCGCCAAGCTCAAGTTCATCCTCGACGACATGGTCCGCCGCGGCCGCACCACCCTCGCCTCCGCCCTCAAACGCACCCTCGTCGTCGGCATGGCGCTCGGCATGACGTCTTATGAACCCGTCGTCAATCTGGAACGCCTCGCCGCCCTCTACGACAAACTCGGCATCGACTCCCGCGCCAATTTCCTCTACATGACCTTGCCCGGCTCGCTGCTCGACCGCTTCGCCGCCCCGCGCAACTACCGCCGCATCGAACTCCAAACCGACCGCCGCAACTCCACGGCCGGCCGCCACTCGAGCCCTCTCACGCGCGGCAGCCTCTACCCGCTCGGTCTCGCCGGCGTCGACCTCGACACCTGGATTCGCTCCGCCGCCCTCAGCCACGAAGACATCCGCACCGCCTGGCGCTTGTCCTCGTTCCTTCACTCGCAAATCGAAGCCGGACGCGACAAAGTTACGCTCCTGCTCCCCAAGCCCCTCTTGGGCGTCGGCCTCTGGACGAAACAGGAATTTGAAGAAAGCCTGGGAAAAAGCGCGGACTGGGGCATCAAAATCGTCATCGACGAACAGGTCCACCTGCCCTCCTACCATCCCCCGCGCGATCCCGCGCAGGACCGCGCCTTCCTCCTCGTCCAGCAAAAAGGCGTCCCTCACACCGTCCGCGAAAAAGCCGCCGCCCTCCGCCGCGCCGGCTACCCCGTCGCTGTCTTAACTCTCCCCCGCTCCTCCGTCTGGAGCCAGTACATGCAGTTCATTCACTACGCGGTCTTCGGCCTCGCCTGGCTCCGCAACGTGAACTTCGTCACCCAACCCGGCGTCGAACTCTACAAATCCATCGCCAATCGCATCTTCGAGGAAGCAGCCCGCACCGGAGGCATCCAGACCACCGCCTCCTGGCAGGCCGTTCTTGGCTCACCGCGCCAGTCCCGCTGGCGCAACCGCGTCACGCTCCATCACCCCGGCGTTGACTCCAACGGCCGCACCGCGCCCCAAGTCTATGCCGATCTCATCCGCTCCGCCCCCCGCATCGAATACGGCGAACTCACCTTCTTCGGCGACATGCGCTACCGCCCCGCCGGCCGCGCTCTCCGAGTCCGCCTTCTCCGCGCCGCCCGCACGCTCTTCCAGTCCCGCCTCCACATGCCCGCCGACGTCTACGAAGGCCCCGCGATGAACCACTCCTATCACGAGATGATCATCGGCCACGGCCGCTGCTTCTCCACCATCCTGCTATCGGAGGCGAGCATCGGCCCAACCGAAATCGCCTGCTCGCCCGGCTACCACCGCGCCCAGTTCCTCGCCACCGTCCAGGCGCTGGAACAACGCGGCCGCTCCGTCGCCGCCATCACCCTCAAGGACCTCGAACCCGCGACCCTCGACGCCCTCGACGAATTCTTCCACCAGGCCGCCCGCTGCCTCTAACTCCTCACCAGCGTCTCGCGCGCCCCCATTCCGCCCGGCGTATTACACGGCCGCGCATTACACTGGTTGATTCATGGCCAAATTCAAGCCCAAACGGGCCAAGCCCGCGCCCAAGGGATCCAACAAGGCTGCCATCCCCTGCCTCCTGCTCGTACTCGCCGGCATCGCCCTCGTCTGTCTGCTGTTTTATTTCTCCCTCCAATCGGGCTCTTAATGAGATTTGATCAACGCCAGCCAAACCAGCTTCGCCCCGTCCGCATCGAAACCGGGTATCTCAAGACCGCCGAAGGCTCCGCCGTCATCGAGGCCGGCAACACCCGCGTCCTATGCGCCGCCACCGTCGAGGATTCCATCCCGTCCTTCCTTCGCGGCGCCGGCCAGGGCTGGATCACCGCCGAGTATTCCATGCTGCCCCGCGCCACCATCACCCGCACGCCGCGCGAAGTAAACAAGGGCCGCCAGTCCGGACGCACCATGGAGATCCAACGCCTCATCGGCCGCAGCCTCCGCGCCGTCCTCGATCTGAAAGCCCTCGGCGAGCGCACCGTTATCGTCGACTGCGACGTCATCCAGGCCGACGGCGGCACGCGCACCGCCAGCATCACCGGCGCCTTCGTCGCCCTGGCCCTTGCCGTCGAAAGCCTGCGCAAGCTCGGCGCCATCAAATCCAACCCCATCGTCACTTCCGTCGCCGCCGTCAGCGTCGGCCTCGTCGCGGGCGTTCCCCTCCTCGACCTCTGCTACGAAGAAGACTCGCAAGCCGACGTCGACATGAACATCGTCATGACCGGCGACGGCCGCTTCATCGAACTGCAGGCCACCGCCGAAAAAACCCCCTTCGACGACGGCGGCATGAACGCACTCCTCGAGCTCGGCCGCGACGGCATCCGCACCCTGCTCGAACTCCAGGCCCTCGCCATCGCCCAATCGTGATCCTCTACTGCGCCACCACCAACCCCGGCAAACTGCGCGAGTTCAAACGCACCATTCACCCGCCCATCGAACTGCTCGTGCGTCCCGGCCTCGAGTCCATCCCCCCAAGCCTCGAAACCGGCACAACCTTTGAAGAAAACGCCCGCCAGAAAGCGGTATATTACTCCGCCGGCCTCGGCGATCTTCTGTTCGCCGAAGACTCCGGCCTCGAAGTCGACTCCCTCAACGGAGCGCCTGGCGTCTACTCCGCCCGCTTCGCCGGACCCAACTCGACCGACTCGGACAACAACCGCCTTCTCCTCGAACGTCTCAAAGGCTCATCCAACCGCGCCGCCCGCTACGTCTGCTGCGCCGCCCTCGCCCGCAACGGCCAAACCATCGCCGTCTTCCGCGGAGAAGTCGCCGGCCGCATCCTCGAAGAAGAACGCGGCGCCGGCGGCTTCGGCTACGACCCGATGTTCTTCTACGAGCCCTTCGGCTGCACCTTCGCCGAAGTCCCCCTCGATCGCAAACTCGAAGTCAGCCACCGCACCGCGGCGCTCCGCGCTATGCTTTCTTACCTCGAAAATACTTCTGCCAGGTGAACAGCCCGATCATCGTCTTTCCATCGACAATCGACCCGCGCTGAACCATCTCTTCCATCTGCTTCGCCGTGAACCACCCGGTTTCGATCCGCTCATCGTCCATCGGCTGCGCCTCGCCCGAGGCGAGTTCCGTCGCCAGATAAATCGTCATCTTCTCGGCCACGTACCCGGGGCTCGGAAAAAACTCGACCATCTTCCGCCACTTCTTCGCGCGGTATCCCGTCTCTTCCTTCAACTCGCGCTTGGCCGCCTTGAGCGGAGTCTCGCCCTCATCCAGCCGCCCCGCCGGCAGCTCCCAAATGTCTTTCCCCACCGGCAAACGGAACTGCTTCACCAGCAGGATCCGCTTCTTATCGTCCACCGCCATCATCACCGCCGAGCCGCAATGCCCGACGATCGCCCGCTTGATCTGAAACCCGTCCGGACTCACCGCCACCTGCTCGGTCACATAAAAAAGCGAATTCCGGTACTTTTCTTCGGATGATATGATTCTCATGATTTCTCTATCGCCTTGGCGAAATCCTCGACGCCCCGCGTGTTGATCGCATCCCCGGCCTCCAGCCATCCCCGCCGCGCCATCTGCACGCCGAACCGGATGTTCGCCAGATGCTTCGGATCGTGCGCGTCCGTCGAAATGACAAACCGCGCCCCCAGCGCCTTCGCCGCCCGAATCAGCGGCGCATGAAGATCCAGCCGCTCCGGACTCGCGTTGATCTCAAGAAACACACCCCGCCGCACCGCTTCCTTCACCACCTGCTCGAACTCGTACGCATACGCGTCCCGGTGCAGCAGCACCCGCCCCGTCGGATGGCCCAGAATCCGCACCGAAGGCGACTCCATCGCCCTTAGAATCCGATCCGTCATCGCCGCGGGCTCCAGGCTGAAGTGGCTGTGCACGCTCGCAATCACCAAATCGAGCTGCGCCAGCGCGTCCTCCTCGATGTCCATCGCGCCGTCCTTGCGGATGTCGCATTCCAGGCCCGAAAACACCCGTATCCCGAGCTTCGCCTGATCGATCTTCCGTACCCGCTGTGCGAACTCGATCACGCGCTTCTCGTCCAGCCCGTTCGCCATCGCGAGCGCCTTCGAATGGTCCGTAATCGCGATGTACTCGTACCCCATCGCCCGCCCCGCTTCGGCCATCTCCTCGAGCGTCGCCCGCCCGTCGGTCTCCCGCGTGTGCATGTGTACGTCGCCGCGCACATCGCCTACTTCGATCAACCTCGGCAGTCCGCCGTTCGCCGCCGCTTCGATCTCGCCCTGGTTCTCGCGCAGCTCCGGCGGAATCCATGCCAGCCCCAGCGCCGCGTAAATCTCTTCCTCCGTCGCCCCCGCCACGCGCGCGCCGTCCTCCACGCGCGCCAACCCGTACTCGTTCAGCGTCAGCCCCATCCGCTGCGCCCGCCCCCGCAGCGCCACGTTGTGCTCCTTGCTTCCCGTGAAATACTGCAGCGCCGCGCCGAAGCTCTCCTCCGGCAGCGCCCGCAGATCCACCTGCAGCCCTTCGCCGCCGTATTTCACGCTCGCCTTGTTCTCGCCCTTGCCCAGCACCTCGGTCACCGATGGATGCCCGGCGAGCGCGTCCAGCGCCTCGCGCGCCCCAACGCCGGTCGCCAGCAAATCCAGATCCCCAATCGTCTCCCGCCCGCGCCGGTAACTGCCCGCCGCCGTCACCCGCCGCGCGCCCGCCTTCTCGCCCAGATACGCCGTCAGCTCCGCCGCCGCCCGCGAGCCGTAACTCAACAGGAACCGCCCCGCGCTCTTCCGGTACTGCGCAATCGACCGCAGAACTTTCTCTTCGAGCTTCGCGCCCATCCGCGGCAGATCCTGCAGCTTATGCTCCTGGCAGAGCTTCTCCAGGTCGTCGATCGTCCGCGGTTCGAAATGCGAAAACAAAACCGCCAGGCTCTTCGGACCCAGCCCCTGAATCTTCAGCATCTCGAGCGCGCCCGGCGGATACTTCTTCAGAAGTTCATCGCGGCGCTCGAACGATCCCCGCTCCGCGATCTCTTGCAGAACCGCGGCGATCCCCTTCCCCACGCCCGGAATCTCCGTCACCTTCCGCTCCGGATTCCGAAGCATCTCCTCCACCCGCGCCGGCGTCCCCGCAATCGCCGCCGCCGCGTTCCGGTAGCTGCGAATGCGAAACCCGTCCTCGCCCGCGATCTCCATCAGATCCGCGGTCTCCGCGAGCAGCCGCGCAAACTCTCTATTCTCCATGCCGTGCCGAGGTGGCTCCTCCCGCCTTTCTCCCGTCGGCTATTGTAGCGGGCAGGTGCGGCTCCACGTGAACCAGCACGCCCGCCACAAAATCGAGATCCCGGACGATCGCCTCTCTCACCTGCGTCGCAATCTCGTGCGAGGCGAACACCGTCATCGCCGGATCCACCTCGAGATGCAGATCCACGTGATACTGCAAACCCGTCCGCCGCGCAAAACACTTTTCGATGCCAAGCGCCCCCGGCACCCGCAGCGCCGTCTCCCGGATCTGATCCATCATCGCCCCGTCCGGCATCGTATCCATCAGGCTCAGCGCCGTCGCCCGCACCACTCGCATGCCCAACCCGCTCACCACCATCCCCACCGCAAACCCCGCCGCCGCGTCCAGCCACCGGAACCGCTCCGGATCGTACAGCGCCGCCGCCAGCCCAGCCAGCGCCACCGTCCCCGAAACCGCGTCAAGTAGATCGTTCGCCGCGTCCGCCCGCAGCGCTTCGCTCCGCATCCGCCGCCCATGGCGCCCTTTCAGCGCCCACAGCCCCGTCTTCACCATCACCGAAGTCGCCAGCGGCCACACCGCGATCATCTCCGGCGCGGGCCCGCCGCCATACATTTTTTGCGCCGCGTGATAACAAATCAGACCGCCCGCGGCGAACAACACTGCGCCCGTGAAAAGCGCCGCCAGCGTCTCCGCCCGCCCGTGCCCGTAAGGATGGTCTTCATCCGGCGGCCTCCCCGCCTGAATCAACCCGAACAAAACCACGCCCGCGGTCACCACATCGCCGGCTGACTCCACCCCATCCGACACCGCCGCCGTCGAGTTTCCATACACGCCCGCCGTGATCTTCCACACCGCCAGCCCCGCGCTCGCAAGCATCCCCAAAAACGCCGCGCGCTTCCCGGAGCGGTGATCCATCCCCACTCCCGCAATATACCAGCCGCATCATCCCCGGCCACCGTTGCAGTTACGATCAAGACTGCGACTCCACCCATGAACTCTCTCCAACCCCTCGGCCCCGAAACCCTCGCCGTCCTCGAAGCCGCCGCCAACGCGCCCCAAACCTACGAACTCCCTATCCCCGAAGCTCGCGCCGCCTTTGACGCCAACATGGCCCGCTCGCCCAACGCCAGGGCCGCCTCGCTCGAAGACTTCGAAATTCCTTCCCCCGCCGGTCCCGTCTCTCTCCGCCTCATTCGCCCCACAGGCGTCCCCGCGCCTCTGCCCATCCTCGTCTACTTTCACGGCGGCGGCTGGGTCGTCGGTGGCAAGCAGCCGCACGACCGCTTCGCCCGCTCGCTCGCCTACACCGCCCGCGCAGCCGTCCTCTTCGTCGACTACACCCTCTCCCCGGAGTCCCGCTTCCCCGTAGCCATCGAGCAGGCCTACGCAGCCACCGCCTGGGCCGCCGCGCGCGACGCCTCCCACGGCCTCGACGGCGCCCGCCTCGCCCTGTTCGGCGATAGTGCCGGCGGCAACATGGCCGCCGTCGTCACCCTCCTGGCTAAACTTCGCGGCGGCCCGCGCATCCGCCATCAGACCCTGCTCTGCCCCGTCATCGAACCAACCTTCGACACCCCCTCCTACACGCAGTTCGCCCGCGGCTACCTGCTCAGCCGCGAAGCAATGGAGTGGTTCTGGAATCAATATCTCCCACCCGGCCTCGCCGCCCTGGACAAGCTCGTCAGCCCCCTACGCGCCACCCTCGACGAACTCGATGGCCTCCCGCCCGCCCTCATCCTCACCGCCGAATGTGACGTCCTCCGCGACGAAGGCGAAGCCTATGCGCAGAAACTCACCACCGCCCAAGTCCCCGTCACCGCGGCCCGTTTCCTCGGCGCCTTGCATAATTTCCCCGTCCACCCCGTCCTCCACCGCACGCCCGCCGCGCGCCAGGCCATGAGCCTCGTCCGCGCGGCCCTGTCGGAAGTCCTGGCCTGACTCCTCGCTACAATCGAATCTTATGACCCGGACTGCGTGGCTCCCGCTGCTATTGTGGTTACCTATGTCCGCCGGCACCCTCCCCTTCGACGTCGACGCCCTCCTCCGCATCGCCCGCATCAACGACCCCGTCATCAGCCCCGACGGCTCCACCGTCGCCTTCACCGTCCAGACCATCGACTTCGCCAACAACACCAAACCCGTCCAGATCTGGACCGTCCCCGCCGCTGGCGGCACGCCCCGCCAGCTCACTCACGAAGGCTCAACCAACGAACGTCCCCGCTGGTCGCCCGACTCCCATCACATCGCCTTCACGAGCGACCGCGCCGGTGGCACGAATCAGATCTGGATCATGAACGCCGACGGCGCCGATCCCCGCCAGATCGCCAAACTCTCCACCGGCGCTTCCGGCGTCCTCTTCGCCCCCGACGGCAAGAAACTCCTCTTCACCAGCTCCGTCTATCCCGACTGCGCCGACGACGCCTGCAACGCCCAACGCCTCGAAGCCGCCAAAAAGGACCCCGTTCACGCCCGCATCTACACCGAACTCCTATACCGTCACTGGACCGAATGGCAAACCGCCCGCCGCTCCCACCTGTTCGTCGTCAACGTCGACGGAACCGGCATCCGCGACCTCACGCCCGGCAACCGCGACGTCCCGCCCTTCAGCCTCGGCGGCATGGACGGCTACTCTATCAGCCCCGACTCGAACGAAGTCTGCTTCGTAGCCAACTACGACCCCGTCCTCGCCACCAGCACCAACTCCGACCTTTTCACCGTCCCCGTCACCGGCGGCGCGCCAAAGAAAATCTCCACCAGCCCCGGCGCCGATAACTCCCCCGTCTACTCCCCGGACGGAAAATGGATCGCCTTCTTAAGCCAGGAACGCGCCGGCTACGAAAGCGACCGCTGGCGCCTCATGATCTTCGATCGCGCCACCAGCGACATCCACGAACTCCCCGCCGGCCTCGACCGCCCCGTCACCGGCTTCACCTGGGCCCCCGACAGCACCCGCCTCTTCTT
>JAJYCN010000195.1 GCA_021778335.1 Acidobacteriota bacterium
TTACACACTTACCGCGAAGGGCCCGGGCGGCGCCAGCAGCGAGAGCGTGACCATCAATGTCACGACGCCACCGCCACCGCCACCGCCACCTCCCACCGAATCGTCGGTGGACATCATCAACAGCCAGGTGAAGGACGCCTACTTCGACTACGACAAGAGCGATGTCCGGGATGACGCCCGCACCGTTCTGACCGGCGATGCCGACGTCCTCAAGAAGGTCTTCTCGGCCGACTCCCAAATCGCCGTTACCGCGGAAGGAAACTGCGACGAACGGGGCTCCGCTGAGTACAACCTCGCGCTCGGCGACCGCCGCGCCAAGGCTACCAAGGACTTCCTCGTTCAGCTCGGTGTTCCCGGGGATCGTCTCAAGACGATCAGCTACGGCAAGGAAAAGCCGGTCTGCACCGATGCCAATGAGGATTGCTACCAGAAGAACCGCCACGTGCACTTCTCGGCGGGCGGCCAGTAAACTCCGGCGCGCGCGAAACTCACACGAATCACGCTAAGCTGAAGATAGGAAGGCGGGCCGTCGATAGACTGGCCCGCCTTATGAGAACACAACGGCTCACTCATTCCAGGAGCGCAACATGAAAGCGAAGAGTCTATTTTTGGTTCTGTTGATGACGATCCCCGCCGTCTACGGCCAGAAAAAAGAGCAGTTCGCCGAGATGCAGCGAGACATCGCCTCCATGCAGGACGATATCAAGGCGATCCACTCGGCGCAGACGGAGAAATTCACTACGCTGCAGACTTTGATTCAGCAGGCGCTCGACAGCGCGAACCGCGCCAACACCCAGATGGCGGTCATGTCGGACAAACAACAGTCCGCCCTGAAAGATCTTCAGAACTCCGCGACGGTCCCCATCGCAACCCTGAACTCCCGCCTCGACCAGATGGCGCAGTCCTTCCAGGAACTGAAGGAAACCATTCTGGATATGAATAGCCGCATCAGCAAAATGGACGCCAAGATCCAGGATCTGCAGAAGCAGATCCAGATCGGCGCCAACCCGGCGCCGGCGCCCGGCGCAACCGCGGCCCCTCCCGGCCCAGGCGGCATGGCGTCTTCCGGTTCCGGTTCGTCCGCCGGCTGCCCGGCCACCCTCCAGGCCGACACCACTTACTCCAACGCCCGCCGCGATTACACCGCCGGCAGCTACGACCTCGCCATGCAGGAGTTCAGCGATTACGTCCGCTGCTTCCCCAACACCCAGTTCGCGCCCAATGCGCAGTTCTATATCGGAGATATCTTCTACAAGAAGGGAGACTATGATACGGCCGTCAAGGCCTTCGACGCTGTGATTACCCAGTTCGCGGAGAATAACAAGACCGCCGACTCCCATTACATGAAAGGGAACAGCCTCATGAAACTCGGCCAACGCGACGCCGCCGCGAAAGAGTTTCGTCTTGTCGTAAGCAAGTACCCCGACACTGAGGCGGCCACGCAAGCCAAGGCGCGTTTGCGTGAACTGGGCCTGAGTGCCGGCTCCACGCGCCGCCGCAAGTAGTCCCCGCTTTGCCCACCCCCGCCTCTCCTGCCCCCTCTCCATCCCAGCCTGGGATCGCCTCCTTCGAACAGCTCTGCGAGCATCTCGATCATTCCCTTCTGGACCCTTCCCTCACCGAGGACGCGATGCTGCGTGGCTGCGCCGCCGCGATCCGCTCCGGCATCTCCCGTCTCATCGTGCGCCCCTGCGACGTGGAAGCCGCTGCCCGCACCTACTCCGGCGCCCGAATCGGCTCCGTCGTCGATGCCCCTTACGGATTCTCCACCACGCCCAGCAAACTTTACGCCGCACGGGAAGTTTTGCGGCGCGGCGCCAGCGAAATCGAAATCCCCATCAACTTCGGAAAGCTCGCCTCGCGCCAGTTCCAATACCTCGAAGCCGAGTTGCTTCAGATGAGCCAGGCCTGCCGCGAATTCGGAGCCGTGCTCAAAGTTTCCGTGCCCCCCGCGGGACTCACCGACGAGCTGAAGATGCTCACCTGCCGCATCCTGCGCCGCGCCGAGTGCGATTTCCTGAGCATCCCTTCGCTCGAGTCGATCGACCTCTGGAAAACCCATGCCAGAGACCGCCTTCGCATCAAACTCGCCGCGCCGGCCTCCTCGCTCGACGCTGTCCTCGCCGCACTCTCGCAAGGATGCGAACGCGTCGAGGCCGCCGCCCCCGCCGCTCTTCGCCGCGAATGGACCGAACGCGCCGCCGCGCAACAGTCCCCCCAAACCGGCTAAACCTGATTCAGTAGTCGATGATTGTGTTACTCTAGGTGGGCTTCTTCGCTATGGCTGAGCGGCCTTCTCTCCCTTCCGTCTGCATCGCGCTCGGCTTTCCCTCGACGGAGAAACTCCTGGAGCAGGCCAGCCGCGAGGCCCTCGCCGGCGAGACTTTTCTCGAGTTCCGCCTCGACCACCTTTCCAACCCTGCCGAAGGCGCCGCGGCGATTCGCGCGTTCCGCGCACAGTACCCCGGTTGCTCCATTCTCGCGACCTGCCGCCGCCACCAGAACCACGGCAAATTCAATGGCAGCATCGCCGAGGAAGTACGGATCCTTCTCGATGCCGTCTCTTCCGGCGCACGCGCCGTCGACCTGGAAATCGAGAGCGCCGAAACCGCCGGCCCCATGGTCGAAGAACTGCGTTCGGCGGCATTCCTGATCGTCTCTTACCACAACTTCGATGGCACCCCATCGGTGGACGCGCTCGTGCGCCGGATGTCGCGGGTCCCGGCTGACGCCTACAAGATCGTCACCACCGCCAGGAAACCGTCCGACAACTTCCGCGTGCTCTCCATCGCCCGCGGCCCGCATCGCGTTCCGGTCGTCGTCCTTGCCATGGGCGAAGCCGGTTTCCCCACCCGGGTTCTTTCGCCGGCGTTTGGCGGCCTGTTCACTTATGCCGCTCCCATCGCCGCCGAAGGCACGGCGCCCGGACAAATCTCCTCGCGCCGCCTTCGCAACGAATTCCGCCTGGGCAAGTTCACCCGCGATGCGCACATCTACGGCGTCATCGCCGACCCTGTGCGCCACTCGCTCTCCCCCCAGGTACACAACCGCGCCTTTCAGGCCCGCCGCATGGACGCCGTCTACCTGCCGTTCCTCGTCAAAACCGGCCAACTCCGCGATTTTTTCGTCCTCGCCCGCCAGCTTCCCATCGCCGGGGCAAGCGTCACCATCCCTCACAAGCAGAAAGTCATGCGCTGCCTTGACGCCGTCGATTCGCTGGCCCGCCGCATCGGCGCCGTCAACACGGTCTGGCGCAAAGCAGGCAAATGGCGCGGCGCCAACACCGACGCGCAAGGCGTCCTGAAGCCGATGGAAAAACGCCTGCGTCTCGCCAAATCGTCCGTGCTGCTGGTGGGCAACGGCGGCGCGGCCCGCGGCGCGGCCTACGCCATGTCGGAAGCCGGCGCGAAATTGAGCATCGTCGGCCGCAACATCGACCGCGTTCGCGCCCTCGCCAAGGCCTGCGACGCCGAGGTGCTCGCCTCGAGCCAACTCCCCGGCCGCCGTTTCGACGCGCTCGTCCATGCCACGCCCCTCGGCATGTCGCCTCACACCAACGAGTGCTTCTTTGAGGGAGATATCCCCGCCGATGTTGTCCTCGACATGGTCTACAATCCGCTCGAAACCGTGCTTCTGCGCCGCGCCCGCGAACAGCACTGCGAGGTCATCCCCGGCATCGAAATGTTTATCGAACAGGCCGCGCAGCAGTTCGAAATCTGGACCGGAGAAACGGCGCCCCGCGCCGTGATGGAAAAAGCCGCGGTCGAAGCATTGACGCAGCCGCATCCTGCCGCGGGCTAAACTAAGGGCAATGAAACCGGCCCTCACACGGCGCCAACTCGCTGCCCTCGCCACGCTGTCCCCGCTGGCGGCCGCACAGACCCACAACGCCCAAGACGAAGTCGAACAGATGCGGCAACAATACGACCGGTCCGCCGCCGCTCTCGACAAAGTCGAGCTCCCCATGGCCACCGAGCCCGCTGTCACCTTCCGGGCCTGAACGCTACCATGCCCGGCGGCGACGACGATCTGTTCTTCTCCACCATCGGCGAGTTGAACTCGCGCCTGCGCAAGCGCGAAATCTCCGCCAAAGAACTGGCTGGCCTCTTCGGGCAGCGTCTCGAACGCCTGGGCCCGAAGTACAACGCCCTCGTCCTGCCGCTGACGCGCCGCGCCCTCCAGCGAGCAAAGGACGTCGATGGAGACATTCGACGCGAGCGATTTCGCGGTCCCGTGCAAGGCATCCCGTTCGGCGCCAAGGATCTCCTCAGCCTCGAGGGCTATCCGACCACATGGGGCGCGAAGCCTTATCAACACCAGACGTTCAAAGAGACGGCCACCGTGCTTCGCAAGCTCGAAGGCTCGGGCGCGATGCTCATCGGCAAACTGGCCATGGTCGAGCTTGCCGGCGGCCCATCCTACCGTTTCGCCTCGGCCTCGCTGCACGGTCCCGGTCTCAATCCCTGGGACACCACCCGCTGGTCCGGCGGCTCCTCCAGCGGTTCCGCCATCGCCGTCGCCGCCGGACTTACGGTCTTCGCGCTCGGCTCTGAAACCTCCGGCTCCATCCTCACGCCCAGCGCCTTTTGCGGCGTCACCGGCCTCCGTCCTACCTACGGACTCGTCAGCCGCCACGGCGCCATGGCGTTAAGCTGGACCCTCGATAAGATCGGCCCTCTCGCCCGCTCGGCCGAGGACTGCGGCTTCATCCTCGATGCCATCTCCGGCGGCGACCTCGACGATCCCGGCTCCTCCGGCCACCGCTTCTACTACGACTCCGACTACGACCACCCGTTCAATACGATCCGTATCGGCTACTCCCCCGCCGGCTTCGCCGGCCATCCCGAGCCCGGCGCCCGCCCCGCCTTCGCCGCGGCCCTCGACGTCATACGAAGCCTCGGGTTCCCCTTCGTTGAAACCAAGCTTCCCGATTTTCCCTACGGCCCGATGCTCGGCACCATCCTCGGCGCGGAGGCGGCTTCGATCTTCGAGCCTCTCATTCGGAGCGGCGGCGTGGATCAACTCGCCGACGCCCACCAGATCGCAGGCCTGAAAGCCTCCCTCGACATCAAGTCCATCGATTACCTCAAGGCCATGCGGATCCGCCGTCTCTTCCAGGACTCCCTGCGCGAGCTGTTCTCCAACTGCGATATCCTGCTCGCCCCCTCGCGGCTGGGTGTGGCGCCCCCGGTGAATCAGCCCCTGGACGGTCCCCCTGCCGGCGCCCATCCCTCGCAGCCCAACTCACCGCCCAATGGCCTCGGCGCGCTCATCCCTGCCGGCAACCTCGCGGGCCTCCCCGCGCTCTCGTTGCCCTGCGGCTTCGACAACGGGCTCCCGCTCGCCATCCAACTTGTTGGGCAGCCTTACTCGGAGAACCTGCTTATCCACGCCGGAAAGGCGTTCCAAAAAGCGACCGATTGGCACCGCCGCCGTCCACCCTCATTGTGAGCAAGTCCAAACCAGGCGCCCGCCATCCCTGGCGTGAGGCGATCTTCGCCTCCTTCGCCGGATGCCTCGCGCTCGCCTATCTCTTTCACACGTACCTTCTGAGCGGCGGCGACGCAATCACGGGCGATCTCGGGGACTCCCGCTTGTGCATGGTGCTACTGGAACACTGGTGGGCGGTGTGTCAGGGCCTCGCCTCGCCGCGCAATCCCAACTTCCTTGCCCCCGCCCAGGACGTGCTCGGCTATAGCCACACCCTGTTGCTTTACACTCCGATCTATATCCCGCTTCGCCTGCTCCATCTCGATACTTACACCTCGTTTGAACTCACGTTAATCGCGTTGCGGGCGGTTGGCTTCGCCTCCGCTTACCTCATGCTTCGCCGCACTTTCGGGCTTTCCGCCGCCCCGTCGGCATTCGGCGCGTGCCTCTTCATCGTGGCCAACATCTCGGTGCGTTCCTCGGGTCACCCCCAACTTCTCAACGTCATGTTCGCGCCGCTTCAGATTCTCCTCGCCGGGCTCTATCTTGAAAAACGGTCCCGCCGCGCGCTGGCCGTCGCGGCGTTCCTGACCGGCGCCATGATGTTCACCGACGTCTACGAAGTCTTATTTGAGGGACTCATGGTGCTGGCTCTCGTCCCTACCTGGATCGCGGTCGAATGGTCCGCGGACCGCGAATCCTTAAGGTCCCGGCTGCGGCAGTGGAGCCGCGATGGCGTCTCGGATCTCGCCTTCGCAGCGCCGTTCTTTCTCATCTGGCTTCTGCCGTTCTTCGCCGTTTACTACCCTGTCTTCCGGCAGACCGGCGGGCGGCCCTATCCGGAAGTGTTCTCCTACATGCGGGACTGGCGCGAACTGCTGAACGTCGGCCCCGACAACTGGCTGTGGGGGCCAAGCCTCGGCAGGTGGTTCCAAACCTGGGAGTCTCCGGTCGGCGAGACGGGCTTCGGCTTAAGCCCCATCATGGTCCTCGTCGCTTTGATCGCCACGTTGGCCTCCGTCTGGAGCCTCCTCGTGCGGCGGCGCGCGAAGCTCCCGCCTCCGGACAGGCTGCCGCGCGCCATTGCGATAGCCGGGCTCGCCGGCGGCGCGCTGTACCTTGTCACCGTACACTTCGGCATCCACTCCCTTTGGTGGCTCGTATACCATCTCATCCCCGCGGCGAAGGGAGTGCGCGTGCCGGGCCGGGTGAACGCTCTCATCGTCCTGAACGCCTCCGTGGTGTGCGCCCTGGCTCTCGCCTGGCTGCATTCAAGGCCGCCCGTTCGTCGTGTGCGTTGGGTCACCGCCGTGCTCGCCCTCTGCCTCCTCGCGGAACAAGTGAATTTCCAAATCGCCAGTCAGATCAGCCGCTCCTCGGAACTGAGCTACTTTGCCCGCTTTGCTGCCCCGCCCGACGCCTGCCGGCGATTCTACGTGGTCAATCCGCGCTTCCCGCAATACCCCTTCGTCGGGCAAATAGATGCCATGATCCTGGCCCAGCGGCTAAATGTCGCCACGATCAACGGTTACACGGGCGAGACTCCTCCCGGCTGGGAGTTGTACTTCTTCGACGACAGCTATCCGAACCGCGTAGCCAGTTACCTGGCCGCCAACAACATCTGGAGCGGCACGTGCATCGCGGACATGCAGAATGCTCGCTGGACGCCGCTTCCCGGTTCCGGACCGGTATTCTCCGCCGGAGACGCCGCCTCGGGAAAAGCCGACGTCTCGTTCGCCTCTAACGGGAATGCGCTGCCTTTCGAAGCCTCAGGGTGGTCTTCTTCCGGGTCGCTCGGAACCTGGACCAATGCCTCGGTCGCCACACTCCGGGTGCGCGGCCTTTCGCCGGATCGAGGGAATTTGACCATTCGCGCAACGGCACTCGGCTTTTGCACAAAGTCGCATCCCGAGGTGAACGTCACGGTCCTGGTGAATGGACACAAAGTGGCCGTCTGGCCGCTCCGGATAAACGAATCCAGCGTCGAGCGCGTAGCCGAAGCGCCGGACGCTTATCTCGGCCCGCCGGTCACCATCATCTCCTTTGACATTGACAATCCGCGCTCGCCGCTCGATCTTGGCGTCTCGGCCGATCCCCGCAAGCTCGGCATGGAGATGGTTAAGTTATCGCTGACCCAGCAGCGCTAAGCCCAAACCTATTTCGCGATCCGCAGCAGCACCACGCCATGCGCATCGACCTCGGCCGAGTAGGAATCCGAGTGCTTTCCCCGGCTCGCGTGCGCCCACAGGTCGCGCACCTCGTGCTCGCCGCTCAGCCCCAGCGCGCTCCACTCCGCCGTCATTCGCGCCGGCTCCGGGCCCCGGTTGAACAATCCCACCGCGATGTCGCCGTTCGATAGCTCGCGCTTCCACACTTCCAACTGCCCATCCTTCGTCACGCGATAACCCTGCTTGCCGGGCGTATCCTGGTCAATCGCAATCACGTCGCGGTTCATCAGGATCTCCTTGGTCTGCTCCGTCATCGTGCTGATGTCGTTGCCCGCCAGCAGCGGCGCCGCCAGCATCGACCACAAACTCATGTGCGTCCGGTACTCGACGTCCGTCATCCCCCCGTTGCCGATCTCCAGCATGTCCGGATCGTTCCAGTGGCCCGGTCCCGAGTACTTTTCCAGCCCCACCTGCTTGTCAAATCCGATCTCCGACATGCTCGGCCAACTGTCCTGAATGTCCCCCGTCGTCCGCCACAGGTTCCCGTCCACCGACGGCCCCCACTTCCACACGTAATTCAGTCCGTATTGGCACAGGCTGTAAACGATCGGCCGGCCCGTCGCTTTCAGCGCGTTGCCCATCTTCGTGTACACGTCCTGCATGTCGGCCTGCTGGTAGACGCGCGAGGCGCTGCACCAGTCGTACTTCAGATAATCGAAGCCCCAAGCCGCATACGTGTTCGCATCCTGCACTTCGTGCTTGTAGCTGCCTTCGTAGCCCGCGCAGGTCCTCGGCCCCGGCGAGGAATAAATGCCGATCTTTAGCCCCAGCGAGTGGACGTAGTCGGCCAGTGCCTTCATATCCGGAAACTTTTCGTTTGCCCGGATGTTACCCTGCGCGTCGCGCGTGCCCTGCCACGTATCGTCGATGTTGACGTAGATATAGCCGGCGTCCTTCATCCCGCTGGCCACCATCGCCTTGGCTACCGAACGCACCGTGGCGTCGTCGATGTCACGGTGGAACCGGTTCCAACTGTTCCATCCCATCGGAGGCGTCGAAGCCAGATCGGCGGCGCCAAGCGCGGTCGCAGCGAACATCGCAAGCGCAAATATCCGTTTCATGTCCCTAAGAGTTTATTACAAACCTGACGGCGTTCTCCCGCGCAAGCCCCCGCCGCCAACTTACACTGAATGAATAGTGGGTGCGCTTCTCTGGCGGACGATTCCGGATTATCTGGTGCTCACCGTTGCGCTCTACCTGGTCCTCAAATGGGCCAACCAGGCGCGCGCGATGCGCATCGCTCTCTCGGTGCTCGCCCTGCACGCCCTCTCGCTCGTCGCCCGCCAGTTCGATCTAGTCATCACGAGCCTTCTCCTCGACGGCGCCGCTCTGCTCGCGGTCGTCATGCTCGTCGTCGTCTTCCAGCCCGAATTGCGGCGCGCCTTTCTCCGGCTTGACGCGGCCCTTCACTTGACCCGCCGCCCGCCGCCTCCCGAACCGGTCGATCTGGCCATCGCCTCGGCTCTCTTCTCACTCGCCGGCTCCCGCACCGGGGCGCTCCTCGTCATTGTTCAGGCGGACCGCATCGGCGAAATGACCGACGGCGGCGTCGACATCGATTCCGCCGTCACTTCGAGCCTGCTCGAAACCGTTTTCCAGAAAAACAGCCCGCTCCACGACGGCGCTGTCCTCTGCGACAGCGGCCGCCTCACCCTCGCCAACGTCATCCTTCCCCTCACTCAACGCTCCGGCGTGCCGTTCTACTTCGGCACCCGGCACCGCGCCGCCATGGGACTCGCCGAACGCTGCGACGCCATCGTGCTCGCCGTAAGCGAAGAACGCGGCGAAGTCACCGCCATGCGCGGCCGGGAAATCCGCGGCATGCCGAATCAGGAGGCTCTTGTCGCCTGGTTGCGCAAACTCCGCGAACGCAATGAACGGCCCTGGACGGCGAAACTGCTCGACGTCGTCCGTACGAACCTGCGCGTGAAACTCTCCGCCGCAGGCATCGCGTCGCTCATCTGGATTCTGACCTTTACTTCGAGCGGAACCACCATTCGCACCCTGAGCGTCCCCATCGAGTTTCTCAATGTGCCGCCCGGGATGGATATCGACGAAGATGCCGGCGGACGCCTCGCCATCGAACTCCGCGGAAGATCCTGGCTGCTCGAATCCGCCTCGATCTCCGGCACCGTGGCCCGGTTCGACCTCACTCGCGCCAAGCCCGGCACAATAATGCTCCCCATCACGTCATCGAACCTCAATCTGCCTCCGGGAATCGAGATTGATTCCGTGACCCCGCCGAACCTAAGGCTCCGGATTACGCCGCGCCGCCCGGCCGTCGAAGCGCCTCGTTGAGCGAACCCTGCCGGTAGCCTTCTAAGTCGAGGGTCACATAGTGAAAACCGAGCGGCTTGAAAATCGCCGTGAACGCCTGCGCCATCTCGACGCTGAGCGCCCGTTCGATCTCCTCCGGCGCAATCTCAATCCGCACCAGTTCCCCATGAAACCGCACCCGGAACTGCCGGAAGCCCAGCGCGCGAATCTCCTCTTCGCCCTGTTCGATCGTCTTCACCACCTGCCGCGTCACCGCCGTCCCGTACGGCACGCGCGAACTCAGACACGCCGCCGCGGGCCGGTCCCATGTCGAAAGCCCGGCGCGCCGCGACAACTCGCGGATCTCCCGCTTGGTCAGCCCCGCGTCCACCAGCGGCGCTTTCACGCCGTGCAGTTTCGCTGCCCGCTGTCCCGGCCGGTAATCGCCCAGATCGTCCACATTCACGCCGTAGACGATATGCTCGAAACCTCGCTCCCGGCCCACGGCTTCGAGCGTATCGAATAACTCGTCCTTGCAGTGGAAACAGCGATCCGCGTCGTTGCGCACGTAATCCGGGTTGTCGAACTCCCGCGTCGCGACATACTCGTGCCGGAAACCCGCTTGGCGCGCAAATGCCTCGGCGTCGCGCTTGTGCGAGGTGGGAATCGATTCCGAATCCGCCGTGATCGCTACGGCGTTTTCGCCCAAAACCCGATGCGCGGCCCAGGCAAGATACGCCGAGTCCGTGCCACCCGAGTACGCGATGATCACGCGCCCGAGTTCCCGCAGCCGCGCGAAGAGCCGCTCTTCCTTCTCGTCTAAACTCCCAGCGCTTATGCCGGGCTCCGGAAGCGAAATGCCAACCAACTGCGCCACATCGCTATTATAACGGCCATGGACGGCGATGAACCCCGGTCAAACCTACGACGCCATCATAGCCGGAGCAGGCGCGGCCGGACTCATGTGCGCGCGCGAAGCCTCGCTCCGCGGCAGGCGCGTCCTCCTCCTCGAACGCGGGGAAAAGCCGGGGAAGAAGATTCTCATCTCCGGAGGCGGCCGCTGCAACTTCACCAATCTCCACTGCTCGCCTGCGAACTTCCTCTCCTCGAACCCTCACTTCGCCAAAGCCGCGCTCGCCCGCTACACGCCCGCCGACTTCATCCGGCTCGTTGAATCGCACGGCATTTCCTATCACGAAAAAACGCTGGGCCAGCTTTTCTGCGAAGATCG
>JAJYCN010000196.1:0-311 GCA_021778335.1 Acidobacteriota bacterium
AAGTGATAATGCTCGCCGTGCAGCGTGTCGATCATCCCCTTCGGGTCCGGGTACTTCGCATTGAACTTGAAATCGCCCGTCCGCCCCCACCAGAACCAGTCCTGCACGATGTCGTCGATCGGAATCTTCATCTCCCGGTACTTCGCCGCGACGCTAAGCACCTCCTCCTGCGTCTGATACCGGTTCTTGCTCTGCCAGTATCCATAAGCCCACCGCCCGAACATCGGCGCCGCGCCGGTCAGCATCCGGTAACCCGCCACGATGCGGTCGAAATCCGGACCGTAAATGAAGTAATAATCGATCGTCCCGGC
>JAJYCN010000196.1:321-11136 GCA_021778335.1 Acidobacteriota bacterium
TGCCGGCCACTTCCGAGCTCAGATACACCGTGTGGACGAACCGGTTATTGAACCGGCTCCGCGACGGATTGTTCCAGAAGATCCCGTAGCCTTTGCTTGAAACCAGAAGCGGAATCGCGATCTCCGTGTTCTCCTGCGATAAATCCACCGACTCGCCCCGATAATCCCACACGCCCGCCTGATGTTGCCCTAGCCCGTAGAATGACTCCTCGGAGCCGTAAATCGCAAAAACATCCTCCGCATGATATGTTTTTTCGCCGTTCACCTGCGCCGGCGTCATGATCTTCGGCCCTTCCTGAATCAACTTCTCGTGTCCGGCCCCGGCCGCGCTGAAGCTGACAAACCCGTCCTTCTTGGTCACCGTGACCCGCAGGTCCGGCGTCGCAACCGTAGCTTCCTCCGCCGTCTCTGTGACCATCCTCCTCGCCGGCGGCCACTTTGTCCGGATCACCGCAATCTGCTTCTCTTCCGGAATCGTGCTCACCGGCGAATACAACACATGCACGATTGAGCCCGAGCACACCGAGATCCGCATCACCCCGCGCTCGAGCTGAACCATCATCCCCTCCGGCTCCCGCCGCACCTCCTTCACCGGGTTCGGAGGCTGCCACTGCGCAAGCAAAGGCGTCGAGAGGAGAAGCACAAGAAGGCGTTTCATGTCCGTAGCCGCTGTAAGAAACTAGCATAGGCCCGGCCGCGCATGATAGTCTGAGTGCAACCGCGCCCGAAAAGGAGAATTCTACGTGTATTCTCGCGTGCGCTTGCTCGTGCTTCTTTCGGTGCTCGCCGGTTCGCTCGCAACCCACGCCGCGCCCTCGCTGATTTACTCCACCTATCTGCTTGCCGGCTACCCACCCAACGCCATCGCTACCGATCCCGCGGGGAACATTTACTTGGTGGCCTCTTCGCCGGTGTCGTTTCCAAATCAGATATTGGTCGTCAAGCTAAACCCCCAAGGCGATCAATACCTGTACGTGCGGCACATAGGCGGCACGCTTCGTGACCTGGCCTACGGAATCGCGGTAGACGCTGCGGGTGACGCCTACGTCGCGGGTTACACCACGTCACCCGACTTTCCGGTTACCGGCGAGGGAAACCTCGGCACCCCAGTCAACCAGTACCATGCGCCAAAGTCCTTCGTCTTCAAGCTCGACCCCGAGGGCAACCTCGTATTCTCCGATCTGCTCGGCGGTCCCGCTTCGAGCATGGCCCAGGCCGTTGCCGTGAACGCCAACGGGCAGATCATCGTGACTGGCGAGGCCGGTTCGTCGAACTTCCCGGTCACTCCCGGCGCGCATAGCGTCCCCGATCCCTCGAGCCGCCCATATCTGCTGGTATTGGATCCGACAGGCACAAAAGTCCTCTCGTCGGCGACCGGCATCGGCGGAACTGCGCTTGCCCTCGACGCCGCCGGCAACATCTATGTGGCTGGCACCACGCTCCTGCTCGACTATCCTACGACGCCGGGCTCCTATCAACCCACACTCCCGAAAGTCAGGGCTTGCTACGACCCCGCCTGCCCGCTGCAGGGTCAAGGACCCGATCAATACGTAAGTAAGATCGACCCTACCGGAGCGAATCTGATCTATTCGACTTCCCTGTCCGGCCCCAGCGGCACAATCAACCAGGGACTTGCCGTCGACGCCGCCGGCAACGCCTACGTCACGGGATTCGCGCGCCAGGGTTACCCCTATACCGTCGCCGCGCCCGCCCTTTCAGCTCCCTTGACCGGGCAAGCCGACGCGGCTCCGTTTCTTACCAAACTGGATCCGCTCGGCAAATCGCTGTTGTTCTCGGTTCCTGTCGGAGGCTTCGGAGTAGCCGCCAACTCCACCGGCGCCGTTTCCGTCGGCGGCATCGCGGGCACGGTCAATTCGCCCGCCACCTACGTCATCTCCAGCGCCATCCCAGCCCTTTCCGGCATCCCAGCCGCGTGTTTGCCAAATGGCATCACCGTGGGAGTGTCCGCCTATGCCGCCTTGGTGGACGAAACCGCGGGAACCCTGCTCGGAACACAGTTCCTTGGTGGATCGAGCGTCATCCCATCGAGCATCGCCCTCGCCGGAAGCACCCTATGGCTGGCAGGTACGACGCAAAAGCAGGACGTTCCCATGGCGGGCAGCGCTCTTACGGTGACCATTCCACAAGTCGGAAACTCTCCAGGCGCGTACCTCGCCGCCGTCGACTTTTCCCAGCCCGCAACCGCCCCAGGCACTCCCCGGATCGACTGCGTCCTCGACGCAGCCGACCTCGTGCCCGTCGGACCCGTGGCAGTTAACCAACTCCTGAGCATCTTCGGCGAAGGGCTCGGTCCCGCGCAGGGAGTAAACGCAGGTACTACCGGCGCAACGACGCTGGGCGGCGTCTCGATCGCCGTCGGCTCTTCGCCCGCGCCGATCCTCTACGCATCGGCAAATCAGATCAACTTCGCCGTGCCGTCAGGGATCGTCGCGCTGCCCGGCACCCTGAATCCCCTGCGCGTCACCGTCAACGGAGCAACCGAATCCCGCGTGTTAGTTTCGGGCTTCAATCCCAGCCTCTTTTGGAACTTACCCGGAACGTTCACTTCGAACTCGGGCGCCGCGGAGGGATTCGCGCTCGCGCTCAACGCGGACGGATCCATCAATTCGGAGTCGAACCCGGCCGCTATCGGCAGCGTAGTCTCGGTGTTCGTCAACGGCGATGCACCGGATCCAACGGTCGTTCACGAGGCCGTGGCCTTCTACGCCAACGGATGGCAGGTCACCAATATCGCACCCATCAGCCCCTATGTCTACCAAGTGGACGTCCGCCTCCCGCTCACAGGCGGCGACATCGGCGGTCTATGTTTTGAGTCCGGCTCGTGCGCAGTCCCACTCACGCTCTTCCAATTCAACTCCACCGGCCCGGGTTTCACCGCTGCCGTCTGGACGAAATAGCCGCGCTCCAGCCGCGTGCGAAGCTAGGAAGTTATGCACGAGGCGGCCGTCGCGGCCCGGCAAGCTCTTGTAGTCTTCCTCGCTCTCTTTCCCATCGTCAATCCGGTGGGCACGGCGCCCGTCTTCCTCAGTCTCACCCCCGGCTTCGATCCCTCCGTGCGCGTACGCCTCGCCCGAAGCATCTCCTGGAACGGCTTCGGCCTCCTCATCGGCTCGCACATCCTGCGATTCTTCGGCATCTCCCTCCCCGTCGTGCAGGTCGGCGGCGGGCTCCTCGTCACCGCCTCCGGCTGGAACCTCCTCCAGCGCCCCGAGGAGCACCGGGAAAAAGGCAACGAGGCGGCCGCCCGGCGCAGGGAAGGCAACTGGAGCGCACTCGCGTTCTATCCACTCACCATGCCGCTCACCGTCGGCCCCGGCGCCATCTCCGTCGCCCTCACTCTCGGAGCCAACATCGGCAACGGACCCGAGCCCTGGTGGCTGCAAATCATCCCTGCTCTCGCCGGAACCCTCCTCACCGGCCTGTCCATCTATCTCTGCTACCGTTCCGCCGAGGCCGTGGCCCGACTGTTGGGCGAACACGGAACCAGCATACTGGTACGCTTATCTTCGTTTATCCTTCTTTGCATCGGAATCCAGATTTTCACCAACGGAGCCACGGCGATCGTGAAAACGATGCTCGTCCGGCACTAAGGAAGCAGAGCGTGTTTCCGAACAAAACCCGCTAATCTTGTATCAATGCCGATCGACTGGTTTCCGCTCTGGCTCAGCCTGCGCGTGGCAGTGTTGGCAACCGCCGCCGCTGTCGTGCTCGGCCTCTGGCTGGCGTGGCTGCTCGCCAATCGCGACTTTCGAGGGAAAGAGTGGCTGGACGCTGCCGTTGCCTTGCCGCTCGTTCTCCCGCCCACCGTCCTCGGCTACTACCTCCTCGTTCTGCTGGGCCGCGCCAGCCCCCTCGGCAAACTCTACGAAACCGTCGTCGGCCAACCACTTGTCTTCACCTGGCAGGCCGCCGTTGTCGCGGCCTTATTCCACGCTCTGCCGCTCCTGGTCAAATCCGCTCGGGCCGCCCTCGAAAGCGTCGACCCCGTCTACCAGCGCGCCGCCCGCACGCTCGGCGCCAGCGAGTGGCGCGTCTTCCTGCGCGTCACTCTGCCACTCACCCAGCGCCAGGTGCTCGCCGCCGCCGCCCTCGCCTTCGCCCGTTCCCTCGGCGATTTCGGCGTCACGCTCATGATCGCCGGCAACATCCCCGGCCGCACGCAGACTATCTCCGTCGCCATCTACGACGCCGTCATGGCCGACAACGGCGCCGCCGCCCGGGCAATGGTGCTCGTCGTCTCTGTTGTCGCTCTGGCCACCCTCGCGCTGGCGAACCGCCTCTCCGGGGCTGCAATGCGATGATCGAAGCCCGCATTCGCAAGCGATTCCGGCAGGGCAGGGAATCGGCCGGCTTTACACTTGATGTCGAGTTCGAGGCCGGACCCGGAGTCACCGTCCTCTTCGGAGCCAGCGGCGCCGGCAAAACGCTCACTCTCGACTGCATCGCCGGCTTCGTCAAACCCGACGAGGGCCGCATCCTTCTCGACGACGTCATCCTGTTCGACGCCGTCTCCGGCGTGAATCTCCCCCCGCGCGAGCGCCGCTGCGGCTACGTCTTCCAGAACTACGCCCTGTTCCCCCACATGACCCTCCGCGAGAACCTCACCTTCGCCGCCGGAGGCTGGCCGCGCGCCGAACGCCGCCGCAAAGTGAACGAGGTGCTCGAACGCTTCCGCCTCGCCGACATCGCCGGCCGCATGCCGCACGAACTCTCCGGCGGTCAGAAACAGCGCGGCTCCATCGCCCGCGCCCTCGTCGGCGGCGGAGCAAGCCATTCCGGCGGCACGCGGATTCTTCTGCTCGACGAACCCGCCCAAGGCCTGGACGCACCCCTTCGCGAAGAGTTCTACGCAGTCCTCCGGCAAGTCAAAGCCGAGTTCGGCACCCCCGCCTTACTCGTCACCCATTCGCTCGAAGAGTGCTGCGCCCTCGCCGACTACATGCACGTCGTAAGCGCCGGACGCCTTGCTCGCAGCGGAACGCCCCGCGAAGTTATCGAGGAACCCGGCAGCGCCGATGTCGCGCGCCTCCTCGGCTTGTACAACCTTATTTCCGGCGAAGTCCGCGCGCTCGATCCCGGCCGCAACCGCAGCCGCCTCAAACTAGGCGAATTCGAAGTCGAGGCGCGCTACCTGCCCGGCCGCCTGATCGGCGACCGTGTCACCGTCTATGTCCGCCCCGCCGAGTTGCGCGCCTCTCCCAAGGACGGCCGCCCCGGCGTCAACCAGGCGGCCCTCGTGCTCCGCCAGGTCGTGGACCTCGCCGAAGGAGTCCGTCTCGAGTTCGAGAGCGGCATCGCCGTCGAGATGACCCGCGCGGACTACGCCTTGAGCGCCGCGGCCCGCGAATGGCTCGTCGAGTTCCCGGCATCGAGCCTTCGCGTGCTCTGAACTTACTCGAGCAGGAACCGCGTCCCCGCATGAAATGCGTCGCACTCGCCGATAATCACGCAGAAGGGAAAGTCGTGCCGTTCGATCATCAGCGCCATCGGTCCCGCACCCGCCGGCAAAGTGAACGACCGCTGCGCCAGCAGCGCCTGACCCGGCTCCAACCGTGAGCTCAGCGGCACTTGCGACGAACCCGGCACAGGATGGAAACGCCGCCCGTCCAAATCCACAAGATAAACATCGCGTGCGCCGAGCTCTCGTTGTACCTGCCGCCGCGCCCGGCTGGATAGCCGCATCGTCACCTCGTAGCGCACCGTCGGGCCCGACACCACTCGATCCACGCGAACGACAGCGAAACACCAGTCGTCGTTGCAGTTCGCCCGCCCCAGCGGCACAACCTTCGGCCCCGTCACGGCGGCCGCCAGGTAAACCAGTCCGACATACACCGCTGCCAGCACCGCCGTACGGATCACGATGCTCGCGGCCTGCCTGGTCCTTCCTCGCACGGCTGCGACCGCGGCATAAACAAGCGCTCCAATCGCCGTCGCAAATAAAACAAGGAATAGAAGGTCAGGTAGAAGCACTCGATCCTCAGGTTACAAGTACTTTACCATATAAAGTATCAGCCCTGTGCGGCCGGAGCCGTCCGGGCTAAGCCTTGGCTCACCGCGCCACCAGCCGGTGCATTTCAACCAGCAATCCTTACCGGCGCCGAAATTTTCAGCACCTGTTTTCAGTCATTTACGATTGGCCCATCATTTGCCTACTCTCGGATCGAAGTTAGGGAGGAACCAATGAAACGGACAGACAAAAACGGATCGGTGAAAGCCCCAATGCCCGTACTGGCATTAGCCATGATCCTGATGTTGTTCGGACCCGCGGCTGCATTCGCCGATCGAGGCGGAGGACATGGAGGACGTGGAGGACACTTCGGCGGAGGAGGATATGGCCACGCGTTCCATGGCGGCCGTGGTTATGGCGGCGGGGGCTGGCACGGCAACGGCGGCGGGGGCTGGCATGGCAATGGCGGCGGGGGCTGGCGCGGCAACGGCGGTGGCGCTTGGCGCGGCCGCGGTGGTTGGGGCGGCCGTGAAGGCGGCTGGGGCGGCGGCTACGGCGAAGGCTACCACGGCGGCTTCTACCACGGTGACGATGGCGGCTTCTATCCGGGCCGCTTCTACTCCGGCCGCGGTTATTATTGGGGCGGCCGCTTCTGGGCGCGTCCTTACTTCGGCGTCGGCATTGGCATCCCGTACGGTTGGGGTTACAACGCGGGTCCCGGCTGCGGCTACTACGACGGCTGGGGTTATTGGCACCCCGCTCCATGCTACCCATATGTTGATCCCGACGACTAATCTGCACTCCTGACCGCCCCCAACGGCCGCACGAGCCACTCGCCCGCGCGGCCGTTCCGTATTAGGCCTTCCCTCTCATGTCAGACTCGAAAGCAGGATGCTGCGCCGCTACTGCATCACCGATTCACTCGATGTTGCCGTCCGCGCTGCAAACGAAGGCGCGGCCATGATCCAGGTCCGCGCCAAACAGATGAGCGCCCGCCAACTCTTTCAACTCTCCCTCCGCATCGTCGCCGCCTGCCCCACCTGTCCCGTGCTCGTCAACTCCCGCCTCGACATCGCTCTCGCCATGGGCGCCGCCGGCGTTCACCTGCCGTCCGGCTCGCCCGCGCCCTCCGCTCTGCGGCCCATCGCCCCCCCGGGTTTCCTCTTCGGAGTATCCTGCCATACCGTTGATGAACTGCGCGTCGCCGAATCCGAAGGCGCGGACTTCGCGGTCTTTGGTCCAATCTTCCCGACCCCATCCCATCCCGGCCCACCTGGCATCGGCCTCGAAGCCTTGCGCGCCGCCTGCGCCGCAGTCGCTCTTCCCATCTGGGCACTTGGCGGCATCGGGCCCGCCAACGCACAGGACTGCATCGAAGCCGGCGCCACCGGTGTGGCCGGCATTACAATGTTTCTCGCCTGAACCGTCTAGACACTCACTCTGGAACCAAACCCAGCCCCGGACCGTCTCACCGTAGATCATAAGGCCGCGGCGCAGTAAGCCGAATCCCGGCCGAAAGGAAGCCGCGGATGGACATGAGACGGTCGAGGTTCCTGTTCGCTGTCCTGGCGCTGGCCATCGCGCTGAACGTGGCTCTTGATGCGCAGACGGCTGCCTCGCTTGCCGGCGCCGTCACCAGCCCGGCCGGATCGCCGGTCGCCGGCGCCACCGTCTCCGTCACCAACACGGCTACGGGCCACTCCTACCCGGCTCAGTCCGATGCCGCCGGTCTGTACTCCGTGCAAGGTCTCACCCCAGGCGCATACACCGTCTCGGTCGCCGCTCACGGATACGCCGCCAAAACTGTCTCGGTCACTGTGAAAAGCGCGGAGCCACAGCGCCTGGATCTGCCTCTCGCGATCGGCGCCTCCGAACCGGAACTCGGCGACCTTGGCTTTTCGCCGGAGCAGACACAAGGCAACCCCGAAGAGCAGGCCCGCCTCAACAAGCGCTCCCACATGCTCAAGATTCACCAGGAACTCGGCTTGATCACTCTCGCTCCCATGCTTGCGAGCCTGTTCTCTTCCACTGGCGCCGGTGGAAGACACAGCACAGCTTCCGGCCGGGCCCTACACGCCACGCTCGGTAGCGTCACCGCGGGCATGTATATCACCACCGCAAGCTTTGCTATCTTCGCGCCGAAGGTTCCAGGGACAAAACCGCGTGGCCCCATCCGCTTTCACCGCGCGATGGCCTGGATCCACGGCCCCGGCATGATCCTAACCCCGCTACTCGGTGGGCTCGCCGACGAGCAGCGAAGCCAGGGACAGAAGGTTCACGGAATCGCGCAGGCCCACGGAGCGGTCGCTATAGTCACCGCCGCGGCGTACGGACTGGCGATGTTGTCTGTAACTTTGAAGAAATTCTGACTTACTCCGATGAAGCTACTCGCAACTCTGCTCTTACTTCTCGCTCCAGCCTGCCTTGGCGCGGACGCCCAGTGGATGCTTGAAAAATCCACGCTCAGCTATCACGTGTCCCACCCTCTGCACCAGATTGACGGTGTAAGTCACGAGGCGCGGGGCAAAGGCGTCTGCCAGGCGGGCCAGTGCAGCTTCCTTATCGCGGTCCCGGTCAAGTCCTTCACCTCCGGCGACACCAACCGCGACTTACACATGCTGCAGGTCGTACGCGGCGCGCAGTACCCCATGGTTGTCGTTCGATTCAGCCTCCCGGAGGACACGGCCTCGCAGCCCGTCATCCACGCCGACCTCCAGATTCAGTTCGCCGGCCAGACCGTCGAGTACAAACAGGTCGCGTTTCAGCAAACCGCGCACGGCGCCGGCACCGAGATCACCGGCGCCATCCCCGCAACGGTCTCCGATTTCAAAATCGACCCGCCAAGCCTCCTGGCCGTGCCGATCAAGAATGAGATCCCCATCAAGGTGGACGTGACCTGGCGAAAGATGTGACCGAACCCGCCGCTACTGCAGCGGCAAGCCCTCCTGTCCGTTGTCGCCGTTGCCGTTGGCCTCCGGCTCCGGAATCACGCTCGCCGCCGCCACTTGGTCGTTCTCTTCCATTCGAACCAGCCGCACGCCCTGCGTCGACCGCCCCGCCTGCCGGATCTCCGACGACTCGATCCGGATGATCTTACCGTCCTTGGTGATGATCATGAGGTCCGTGTCTTCCTTTACCGACAACACATCCACCACCTTGCCGACCTTGTGAGTCGTCTTCATGTTGATCACGCCCTTGCGTCCGCGCGAAGTCAGCCGGTAGTCACCCAACGGCGTGCGTTTCCCGTATCCGTTCTCTGAAATCGAAAGAATCAGACCTTCCTGCTCGACGACTTCGACGCCAACCAGGTAATCGCCTTCGTCCAGGTCCATCGCGCGCACGCCGCGGGCCGCGCGTCCCATCGGACGGACTTCTTCTTCCGAGAACCGGCTCGCCATGCCTTCATGCGAGCCCAGGAAGATGAAGTGACTCCCGCTGGTCAGCCGCGCCGCGAGTAACTCGTCGCCGTCGTCAATGTTAATCGCGATGATGCCGCGCGACATCGGGTTGTCGAACTCGGTAAGTTCGCACTTCTTAATCACCCCGTGCCGGGTCACCATCACGATGTACTGGCCGGCCGCGAACTCCTTCACCGGCAGGAACGCCGTCGGCGCCTCGTCCGGCGTCAGGTTAATCAGTCCGGAAATATGCTTGCCCTTGCCCGTCGTCCCGGCATCCGGTATCTCGTAAATCTTCAGCCAGTAAACCCGCCCCTTATTCGTGAAGATCAACAGATACGAGTGCGTGGACGCGATCACCAGCGACTCCACTACGTCCTCGGCCCTCGTCCCCATCCCGATGCGTCCCTTGCCGCCCCGCGTCTGCCGCCGGTAAGTATCCACCGCCGTCCGCTTCAGATACCCGCCGCGCGTCGCCGTCACGGCGACGTCTTCCATCTGCACCAGGTCCTCGAGCCGGATCTCGCCCGTGTCTTCGATGATCTGCGTCCGTCGCTCGTCGCCGAAGTCCTTCCGGACTTCCTTCAGTTCCTTCGAAATTACACCCTTAAGCACTTTCTCCGAACCCAGAATCTCCACGTATTCGGCGATCTGTTTCTGGATCTCGGCCAACTCGTTCAGGATCTTCTCCTGCTCCATGCCGGTCAGCCGCTGCAATTGCAATTCGATGATCGCCTGCGCCTGCCGCTCGGTGAATCGCGGCCCCGCGGCGTCCACCATCGCCGCGTACTGCTTGGCCTCTTCCGGCGTGATGAACGCCATCAACTTGTCCCGGGCCTCGCGCGGCGTCTTCGAATCGCGGATCAGTTGAATCACCGCGTCCAGGTTTCGCAGCGCGCGCTGGAAGCCCAGCAAAATATGCTCGCGTTCGCGCGCCTTGCGCAGCAGGTAGTTGGTGCGCCGCCGCACAACGTCCGCGCGGTGGTCCAGAAACCGGCGGATCGCCTCCGACAGGCCCATCTCGCGCGGCTGCCCGTTCACGATCGCCAGCATGATCACGCCGAAGTTCACCTGCAACTGCGTGTGCTTGTACAGGTTGTTCAGCACGATCTCGGACTGCTCGCCGCGCTTCAGCTCGAACACGATCCGCATGCCGTCGCGGTCGCTCTCATCGCGAATCTCGCTGATGCCTTCGATCTTCTTCTCGTTCACCAGCGACGCCGCGTGCTCGATCAGCCTCGCCTTGTTCACCTGGAACGGAATCTCGGTCACGATGATCGATTCCCGGTCCTTGCCCGTTTTCTCGATCGCCGCCTTCGCCCTCAGCTTCAGCGTCCCGCGCCCCTTGGTGAAGTAATCGTAGATCCCCGAACGCCCCAGCAGATACCCGCCCGTCGGAAAATCCGGCCCCTGCACAATTTCCATCAGCTTGGCGATCGGCGCCGACGG
>JAJYCN010000005.1 GCA_021778335.1 Acidobacteriota bacterium
CGAGGGCCTGGCCGACGACCGCCGATTCGCCCATCTGCCCGAAGGACTGCTGCGGGGCGGGAGGCTGGTTGGCGGCGATGGTGGCGTCGCTGGAGGGCGTGGATCCGAGGGCGAGGAGGCCGACGATCTCGCTGAACTGCAACGGAGGGTCGGAGCGGTAAGACAGCTTCATGTTGTCCATGGGTCCGGTGACGCCGAGCACGACGTCGACGCCTTGCGCCTGGGTTTGCAGGCTGACATTGAGGATGGGCTCGATGCGGTTGGTGTCGAAGAAGCCGATGGCACCCTGATTCACGGTGTACTGATTGCCGAAGAAGACGATCTGGCCTTGAGTGACGTTGATCTTGCCGAGGAGGCCGGGGCGGTCCAGCGTGCCGCGGAGATTGAGGTCGGCGTCGGCTTCCAGGCGCTGGGTGTAGGCGGTCTGGAAGCGGACGTCGGGCGAAGTGCGGATGTGGACATCGAGGCGGATGGCGCTTAGGATGGGCGAGGGGGCGGCGGGAGTGGCGACGGGGGTGGAAGTGAGCGAGAGGATGCTGCCTAAGTCGGACTCTGTGCCGAAGGCGAGACGATTCACGACGACGTCGCCGGTGAGAGCGGAGCGGCCGGAGACGCCGGACAGGCTGAGCGTGGCGTCGCTGGTGACGCTGACGCCCGCATAGCGGACGCGGACGCGCTGCGCGGAGGCCTTTAAGTTGAAGCGCGGCACGGCGCCGGAGAAGTCGGCCGATCCGGTGACGGAGAACTTTCCGCCTCCGGTTTCTCCGGTGAGATTGCGGACGCTGGCGCCGAGACCGCTGAGGACGACGACGCCGTTGGCCTGCGAGATGCCGTTGGGAAACTGGGTGAGGTTGAGGGTGGCGTTGTCGAGCTTGATCTGGCCGCCGGCGACCGGATGGGAGCGAGCGCCGCGGAGGGTTGTGTTGACGCCGATGTTGCCGCCGGAGTAGATGTCGCGGTCGATCTCCTGCAGGAGGGCGAGACCGATGCCGCCGCTCAGGTCGACGCGGAGCGGGGCCGCTGGGTCGAGCGGGACGGAGCCGCTGACGGTGAGATTGACGTGACGCCCGCTGAGATGCGCGGGCTTGATTTCGACGACGCCGTGGGCAAGGCCGGCTTCGAGCACGCCGTCGTTGGTGAACAGGGTGGCGCGGCCGGGCGTGGAGGCGCCGCGGCGCGAGGCCGAGCCTTCGAGGCGGCTGATGCGGAGGCCGGCGGTGATGTTGCCGGGGTCGAAGGCCGGACCGCGGATGCCGAGCGTGCCCTCAGCGAGAGCATCGAGGTCGGGGCGGATGTCTTGAGACTGCCCGAGGAGGGCGCGGAGACCCGAGAATGTGACGCGCGAGAACCGGATGGTGGCTTCGACCGGGTTTTGGCCTTCCAGGCGCATGGCGCCGGAGCCGTGGATGGAAGAACCCGCGAAATCGGAATCGAGCTTCAGCGCGACGGTATCGCCGCTGGTGTGGGCTTCGAAGTCCGCTCCGCCGAGGGCTTGGTCGCCGATGGCGAGTTTGGAGGCTTGGGCGGAGGCGTCGAGTTTCCGTAGTTGGAGACGCGAGCCGGCGGGCGTGGGAGCAAGATCCCCGGCAGCGGTCGCGTCGACGCGGAGGATGCCGGTGGAGCCGGGCTGGACGAGCTGGGCGTGGTCGAGCCGGGCCAGATCGACGGCGGGTGCGTTGGCGCGAAGCTCAAACTGGCCGGTGGTCCATTGGTAGGCGGGATGACGGAATGAGCCGGTGAAGGTCATGGTTCCGGCGGGGGCGGCGAGGCGGGCGTTCTCAAGAGCGACCAACTGGCTGGAGAGGCGGAGGAGGCCGTCGAAGGCGTCGAGTTTTTCTCCGCTAAGCAGACCATGCTGGAGGCGGAAATTGACGGCGCCGCTTGGGTTGTCGAGGGACCCGCCGAGAGTGGCTTCGGCGGAGAGGTCTCCTTCGAGCGGCAGCGAGAGGCCGGTGAGCGAAAACAGGCGGCGGAGCGGGAAGCCGCGGACGGTGGCCGAGGCTTGGATGGGATAGCCGGAGATCAACTGGGCGGAGCCGCTTGAGTGAAGCGAGGCGCCGGCGAGGGAGGAGTCGAGGTCGAAGGCGAGCGATTGGCCGCTGGTGCGGGCGAAGAGCGTGAGGTCGCCGAGGGGCCCGGCGGCGCGGCTGGCGAGTCCTCGCGCCTGAAGGCTGCCGTCGACCGAGCGCAGCAGGAATCCGGGGCCGGAAGGGGAGTGAGTCACTTCGCCCGAGGCGGTGGCGGTGAGTGAAATCTGGCCCGCGGTAATTCCGCGCGGACTCGCCGACAGCAGTTTGAGCTGCGCCGCTGGGATGCCGCTGCCGGTGACCTCTCCTTCGATTTTGCCGGTCACCCACGTGCCGGGGCCGTGCTGGTAGGCGCCGGTGACCGACAGGCGGGCGGGGCCGGCGACGAGCGTGCTGGAATCGAGTTGCAGGCGGCGCCCGGAGAGGGAGAAATGGCCTTCGAGGCTGTCGAACGGCTGACCGAGGAGGGTACCGGGGGCGACGGCGAAGGTGCCCGAGGCGGATGGCCTGCCCAGGGTTCCGTCAAACTGGGCCTCGCCGGAAGCGGTTCCCGTGAAAGGGATAGGTTGTGGCCCGAGGAGAGCGGCCAGGGAGGCGACGGAAGCGCCGGCGGTGGAGGCGTGAAGCGTGAGGGCCGAGGACTCCCGCGGCTGCCAATGGGAGAGGCCGAGAGTCATGTGAAACTTCGACTCGAAGCCGGGACCTGAGACGAGCCCGTCATGGAAGTCCGCGGAGGAGGCCGAGACGGCGAGGTTGGCGGCCACCGAGTCGAGGGGTCTGCCGTAGACGGTGAGATGGTTGGCGGAAGCGCGGCCGGAGACGAGCGGGGCATCGAGTGGGCCGGTGACCTGGACGATGACTCCCGCGGAGCCGTCCGCGGCGAGGCGAACGGGAAGTTTGAATCCGGGCCGGTTGGCGGCGAAGGCGATGGCGGGCTCGATGTCCTCGATAGACCGGGTGACGAGGTGGACGCGCATCGCCGATCCCGGCAGACCCTGGAGGTCGATTCGCGACCGCGGCAGCGTCACATAGGAGGGAGTAAGCACGAGTGAATCCTGGGCGCCGCTGTAGACGGCGTCTAGGCGCCCCGCGATGGGGACGCCCGCACCGGAATCGGGGGCGATATCGAATCGGGCTTCGGCGAGCAGGGCCTCGCGCCGTGCCGTACCTTTTGCATGAATGGCGCCGGAGACCGCACCGCTGTAGCCGAACGGGCGGTTCGTGAGCAGATGAATGAGGGCGGGCAGCGCGAAGCGGCTGATCTGTCCGCGAACCTCCCATTCACCCTGGAGGGACACGGAGGCGGCGCCGGCGAACCGGCCGCCGAGGGCCGAGAGATTGAGATCGGAGAGGGAGACGCCTTTGGGCCCGGCGCCGAAGGCGGACGCGAGTTCGGCGCCGGACAGCCCGAGATCGCCGCGGGAGATCGAGAGGCCTCGAATGGTGAGGCGGCCGGTGGCTGCCGGGGCGGGGCTGAGCGTTGCGTCGCCCTCGACGGCGGCTGCGCCCGCAAGGGCGACGGGTAGATTCAGGAGCCTGGCGATTTCCTCGAGATTGAGTTGGGAACGGATGGCGAGCGGCGAGGCGCCGGGGGGGCCGGCGAGGGCGCCCGACGCCTGGAGGGAGCTCTTTCCGAAGCGAAGCTGGGCAAAGGAGACTTGTAGCAGGGATTTGGCGGCGTCGAGCGAGACGTTGGCCTCAAGCCGGGGCTGCGTTCCGTTTTGGGCAACGGGAGGAAGCGCAAGCAGGCGTCTCATGTCGGCGAGGGAAACGTCAGCCTGGATGTTGGCGGAGGCGACAGGGGAGGCGATGTGGCGGATGCCCAAGTCGAAGCCGAGGCGGCTGCCGGAGGTGCGGAGCGTTGCCTGTTTGATGACGATCTCATCGCGGGCGAAGGAGACGGGGAGATCGACGCTCAATTCGATTGGGTTTGCGGCGCCGACGGCGAGGGAGAGCGGGTTGACGCCGAGCCGTCCCCGATAGGCATGGTTGCGGCGGTCGTAAGCGAGGAGGGCACGGAGGCCGCGGCCGTGCGCGCTGAAACGTAGGCTATGGCCGGCGACATCGAACGTTCCGTGTTCGAGATCGAACCGGCCGATGGCCAGGTTCACGATGGTGGAAAGGGGCGAGCCGGAGGTGGGGCGGGTGCGAGGGGCGGGGATGTTGGTGGAGCCGTCGGGATTTACGACGATGTTGGCCTTCGGCGAGGCGAGGCCGAGATAGCTTATGCCGGCCAGGCGCGGGCCGGGTCCGAAGAGACTGAAATTCACGTCGATGCGCGGGGCCTCGAATAGCGGCGGCTGGCCGGCCGGTTCGGTTCCGTGGAGGACGAAACCGGTGATGACGACGTGGCGGTTACGCCAGTCGAACTGGAAGCGGCCGAGGGAGGCGCGCCCGCCGGTCGCATTGTCAATCAAGGCGACGATCCGGGTCCGTAGCTTCTGTTCGAACCACTGCGAGCGAAGGACGGCGAATCCGGTTGCGGCCAGGGCGGCGGCGGCGAGCGAGAGACCGGCGATCCAGCGTGCGCGAGGCGTCATTTCAAGCCGGCCTCCCGGTAAACGATCTGCGCCTCTTTGCGCTTATCGTCCAGCCAATCATAGAAGAGTTGGTTGACGCTATCTTCCACGAGAATGGTTTCGATGGCTGAGCGGAGACCGTCGAAGGTCGGGGGGCGGTCCGGATTCGCGGCTTCGAGTTCGGCGCGATGGGCGCCGTAGTATTGGCGGAGTTGTTCTTCGGGAATGAAGACGCCGGGACGGAACTTGAGGTTGATGAAGCGGAGAACCGAGACCTGCCAGGCGAGGGTGGCGCGAAGCTCGGATTCGGAGAGGTGAGCCTGGAGGAGTCGATCGGTCCAATCCGCCGGGGAAGACGACCGCGAGGCGCGGAGCTTGGCGAGCAGTTCGCCGGCCTCGGCGGGAGTGGCCTGTGGATAGGCGCCGGCGGACATCTCCTCGCGGATGAATTCCTGGTCGATGAGGCGGCTGGCGCATTGTTTTCGCGAGGCGGGCGAGAAGTCGGGCCGCTCGCGATTCAGGAAGGCGACGACGCGGATATCGCGCACGATGTCGCTGTCCTTAATTACATGATTACCCACGATGACGGCGACGCGATCGATCACCACGCCGTTGCCCGGCGCGGCGGCGAGAACGAGGGCATAGGCAAGGCGAGCCATCATCAGAAGGTCTGCCCGATCGAGAAGAAGAATTGGATGCGGCTCAAGTGCTGCGGCACGCTGTTGCAAAAGCCGGGCAGGCGCGAGGGCGGAAGGTTCGGGTTACACTGCAAAAGCTGGCTGATGGTGCCCTGGAAGCCGACGAACTCTGTTGGGTTCAGCGCGTACGCCAGGTCGGCGCGGATCGGTCCGATCGGGGTCTTATAGCGGATGCCGAAGCCGACAGCCTGCGCGGCGTAGTTGAAGTTCTGGTTATTCGGCTGATGATAGCGGAAGCTGATGTCGCTGACGGAGGCGAAGACGTTGCCGATGTCGTGGAAGAGCACGCCGCCGATGTTGTCGCCGATGAGGGGGAAGCGCAGTTCGGTGTTGTTAAAGAGGAGTGCGTTGCCGCCGAGGGGAAATCCGGTGGGACGCGTGGCGGGAGCGCCGGGGCCGGCCGGGGTGCCGATGTCGCGCGGGCCGGCCTCCTGTTCGGGGAAGGCGCGGTCGGTGATGTCGCCGCCGCCGAAGAACCGCTCGGCCAGGGGGATGGCTTCAGCGGAGGTGAGTCCGGCGGGCGTGTTAAACGCGTTGATGGAGCCAAACGTGATCTGGCGCGCGAGCACCATTCGCTTCCCAATCCGATAGTACGTTGCATTGCGCGCCAGAAGGCGGGTGAAGTCGCGCTGGGACCCGAAGTAGGAGCTGGCCACTCCGAAGTCGATGGAGTTATAGCTGCCCGAGTGCGGGTCCGCCGGATCGTCGCGCCGGTCCTGCACGTAGATCGCCGACAGGATGCCTATCTGCACGGGCTGCAGGAGTTGGGGCACGAGCAGCGTGGGGATGACGACGTTGCCGATGCCGACCTGGCGGTAGGCGAACCGCACCAGCAGCGACGAGGCGCGGGAGAGCTTTTGCGTAAGCTGCACGGATGCTTCCCGCCGCTTGGAAGTGAAGGTGAGGATGTCCTGGCTGAGATCGTAGAGGGCGGTGACGGTGAGCGAACGGGTGTTGGATCCCAAGAAGTTCGGGACGATATAGCTCAGCGAAGCCTGCTGCTCGATATTCGACAGGAGTGTTTTCAATGCGATTGTGTGGCCGAGGCCGAGGAAATCCAGGCGATTGGCGTCGACGGAGAGACGCGGGCTGAACCCGGTGAAGCCTTGCGGATAGCTGATGTCGGTGCTGGTGGGGCCGAACTGCGCCACTTCGGCGCCGACGCCGATCTTCATCGTGTAACGGTGGGCCTCCTCGAAATCGTAGAGGACGTACTTATCCGTTGTGCCGCCGTCGCGATCCTGGACGGCGGTATTGATGTTGGCGAACAGGCCGAGATCTTCGAGGGCTCGCTGCGAGTCCCGAATCGCGGCGGGCGACAGGGGGTCGCCGGGTTGGAGCGGAATGCGGTCCGTGACGATGGAGGGCTTCACGTGCCGGAGTCCGGTGACCAGCACCTGGCGGACGAAGTCGCGCTGGCCTTCGACGATGCGGTAGCGAAGGGCTACCCGGTCTGCCTCGCCGGAGAGCGAGACGGTGGAGGAGAAGACCGCGTGCAGATAGCCGTGCCCGTAGTAATAGGTGAGCAGGGCGCCGCGGTCCGCGGCGACGTTTAGTTCGCTGAAAGGCTGGCCGGGCGCGGAACTGAGCTGAGGCACGAGCGCTTTAGCGCCCGGGTCGACGATGCCCTCCGTATCGAGTCGGCCGACAAACCACTGGGGACCCTCGCGTAGATGAAACGTCACCGCCATGCGCCCCGACTTGCCCCGGTAGTTCGTGTTCACCGTCGAGGTTACCTGGATCGAGCGAAACCCATTGGAGCGGTAAAGATTGGCGATGGTTTCCTCGTCTCTTTGCCGGAACGCCTCACTGTAGCGACCATAGCGGAACTGCAGGGAGGCTGGTTCGAGGAACATCCGCTCGCGCAGCGTTGGGGTGGTGAAGTAATGGTTGCCGTCGATGAAGACCTTGACCAGTTTCCGCCGCTCCCCTTTGGAGATGAAATATTCGATGGTTTCGCGCCCGTTGTTCTCAGGCACCTGGCGGAAGGTGACATCGACTTCGGGATAGCCGCGGGATTGGAAATAGTCTCTGAGGTTTCGCGCCCCCTCGGTGAGCAGGTCCCGGTCGACCGCACCCTCCTGGCGCACCGGAACGTAGCGGTTCAGCCGGCCTTGCGAGATTTTGGCCTCCCGCGCCTCGAGGGTAATCTTCGGACCGGCGTCGATGTTCAGGGTGGGCGTGACGCGCCGGGTGTTTGGGTCGTAGTTGAGGGAAGTGAGGTCGACGTTTGCCGCAAGCCGGCCCTGGCTGTCGTATTTCTTCTGAATGCCTTCGACGCCTTTGTCGGTGAGCGACTGGGTTACTTTGCGCCACCGGGCGATGAAGCGGGTCTTCCAGCCGGTGGCGCGGACGATGGCGGCGTTTGACAGTTTGGTGTCGCCCTGGATGACGGGGGGAGCGTAGCGGGCGCGGTCGCCGCTGGAGACGTTGATGTTGATGACGGCCTGCTGGGTCTGAGGATCCCGGAAGGTTTCGAAATGGACTTGGGCGTCGTAGAAGCCGTTGCTGGACAGCAGGTGCAGGATGTTGTCGCGGGCGGCGTCGAGATCCTCGGGGTGAAAACTGGCGCCGAGGTCGAACTGCGCGGCGTTACGCAAAGCGCCGCGATTGGGCGGAGAGGAGACGCCGCCGATGAGGCGCACGTGCCCGACGAACCATACGTTGAGGGTGACGATGCGGAGCGCGACGCGGTCGCCGCGCGGCTCAGCGTGGATCTGGATGTCGTCGTAGTAGCCGGTTGCGAACATCCGGTCGATGGTGCCGGCGACGGAGGCTGCCCGCAGGGGTTCGCCTGAACGCAGCAGCACGGCCTCCTTGAGATCGCGCTCGCTGAGGGGCTGCCTCGTTGGTTGAAACTCCACCGACTCGATGACGCGGCCGTCGAAGGAAGGTGGAGGCTCCTGCGCAGGAAGGCGGCCTGGCAGCAAAAGCAAAAGACCGGCCCAGCGGAGCAGTGGCTTCTGCATGAGGATCGAGAATCGCGTCCGAGGACACATGCACCCCCCCGGAACACGGCAAACTGCCGCGCGGCGAGGCCACGCATTCGATCTTCCATTATGACTTGAGTTTCGCCGGCGATCCAAAGGCGGGTTAATTTGGGTTCGCCGATCATTCGGGCGAAGGGGAAGGGTCATGTTCAAACGAGTATGGATTCTTGTTGCCGCGCTGGTTTTAGCGGGTGCGCCGGCGATTTGGGGCCAGGCCGGGACGGGGCAGATCACCGGAACGGTACTGGATCAGAGTGGGGCGGCGATGGCGAATGCGACGGTGGTCGCGACCAATGTTGCGACCGGGGCCACGCGCGAAACCGCGACGACTGCGACAGGCGCCTACACGCTGGCGGACCTGTTGCCTGGCACGTATGACGTCACGGTAGAGGCGGGCGGGTTCAACACGTTCAAAGAGCGTGTGGAAATGACGGTGGGCGGCAAGATCGGGCTCGACGTTCACATGGAGGCCGTCAGCGCCGCGACGACGGTGCAAGTGGGGGCGACCGCGGTTCAGGTGAATACGGAGACGCAGACGCTTGGCGGAGTGATCAACACGCGGGCGGTGACCGAACTTCCCTCCCAGACACGGAATCCTTATGACTTTGTGGCCACACTGCCGAACGTTTCCCCGGCGGATCCGGGCGGGAACGGCGTGGGATACGCGATCAATGGGATCCGGTCGGCGGGGACGAACGTTTTGCTCGACGGGGTTCCGAACAACGACGAATTCAGCGCCACGGCCGGCCAGCAGGCGCCGCTCGATTCGGTGCAGGAGTACAGCGTGTTGACGAGCAACTTTACGGCGGAGTTCGGGCGCGCGGATGCCGGGATCGTGAACGTGGTGACCAAGAGCGGGTCGAACGAGTTCCACGGCACGGCGTATGAGTTCAACCGTGTGTCCGGGCTGGCTTCGAACAGCTATTATAACAACGCCAACTTGCTGCCACAGGGCATTTACACGAGGAACCAGTTCGGGTACTCGATTGGCGGGCCGGCCGTCAAGAACAAGCTGTTTTTCTTTGAGAACACGGAGTGGATCCGGGTCCGCAGCGGGCAGAACCAGGTGGCGTGGGCGCCGACGCCGCAGTTGATCGCGGCGGCCGCTCCGGCGACGCAGGAGTTCTTCCAGGCGTACGGCAAATTGCGGACCGGTTTGAACACGCTATCGACTTACACGAAGGACGACATGGTGGCGGCGGGTGTGAATGTGTGCGGCGGCGCCGCCACCGCGGGGCCGTGCAAGTCCCTGCCAGGCAACACGCCGATGTTCACGCGGGTTTCCTACACGAATCCGGGCGACGCGGGCGGGGGCTTGCCGGAGAACACTTACGACCTGGTTGCCCGCGTCGACTACAACTACAGCGACAAGACTCAGATATACGTCCGCTACGCGCTGTATCACGAGAACGACTTCCTGGGCACGGTAAACACGAGCCCGTACGCCGGGTTCGACACCGGGCAGACCAACGTGGACAACGCGTTTATCTACTCGGTGACGCACACGTTTTCGCCGTCGTTCATCAGCCAGACGAAGTTCGACTACAACCGTTTGAACCTGCAGCAGCCACTGGGGGCGAACCCGGTGAGCCCGACGCTGTACATGAGTGCGTCGACGGCGGTGAGTTTCCTCGGCTCGTTGGTCGCGTTCCCCGGCTACAACGAGTACACGCCGGGCAGCGCGATTCCGTTCGGCGGGCCGCAGACCTACATTCAGGACAACCGCGCGTTCGGGGCGTATGAGGAAGCGGTGCAGGGACTGGGCACGGCGTTTGGCAATGAAATCGACAACTTCCCGCCGGGCCAGATCCATCAATTCCAGTCGGCGATTAACCCGCAGGGCAAGTACCCCGGGCAGACGGTGACGCTGCCCGGGGGGGGCGCCGTCGTTTTCGCGCAGCAACCGGTATAACGAGAGTGCGCTGTATGTGCAGGACACGTATGGAATTACGCCGCGGCTGACGCTGAACGCCGGGGTGCGCTGGGAATATTTCGGCATCCAGCACAACGTGAACCCCGCGCTCGATTCCAACTACTACGACGGCAGCGGGGCCAACATCTTTCAGCAGATCCGCAACGGGGCGGTGGATATTGCGAATCGGAGCCCGGCGGGTGGACTGTGGCGGCCCGATTATACGGACTTCGGCCCGCGCATCGGCATCGCGTGGGATGTCTTCGGCGACGGCAAGACGAGTCTGCGCGGCGGTTATGGCATCGGGTACGAGCGCAACTTCGGCAACGTGACCTTCAACGTGATTCAGAACCCGCCGAACTATGCGGTGGTGTCGCTCTTTGCCGGCGTCGACCTGCCCACGATCCCGATCAGTGTCGACAACGCCGGTCCTCTTGCAGGAAACTCGGGAACCAAGAAACTGCCCAACGTCAGCCTGCGTAACGTATATTCCAATATCCGGACGGCGTATGCCCACCTGCTGAGCGCGAGCCTGGAGCACGAGTTCAACAGGGGGCTGCTGGCCAGCCTGTCGTACTCCGGATCGATGGGCGAGGGGTTGTATTCGATTTCCAATTACAATCCCGCCGGGTCGGGCGACGTGTATCTGAACGACGCGTGCACGCCCGGCGCGACGCCCGGCGACCCTGGAAACTGCACGTCGCGTCTGCGGCAGACGCAGTACTCCAACATCAACCGGCGGGCCAACGGCGGCATCTCGAATTACAACTCGTTTATCGGCCGGGTATTGATGCGCGACATCGGCGGCACGGGGCTGACGCTGGACGCCAACTACACCTGGTCCCACGCGATCGACAACCTGAGCAGCACGTTCTCGAGCGCCGCCTCGGGCAATTACGTACTTGGGTTCCTGGATCCGTTTGCGCCGCTGCTCGACCGCGGCAACGCCGACTTCGACATCCACAATCGCGTCGCGATCTCGGGCATTTATGATATCCCGCTCTTCAAGGGCAACAGCCTGCGGGACCGGATCCTCGGCGGCTGGGAACTGGCGCCTATCTTCACGGCCCACACGGGCAGTCCGTTCACTTTGTTCGACTGCGGGCAGGCGTACAACTTCTGCCCTCGAGCGTTCATCAACGGCGTGGCGCCGCGGTCCGGCGTCACGAACCTGGCGACGCCCGGCGTCCCAGACAACTATCAGTTCTATAACCTATCTAACCTTCAGCTAGCGTCCTACGTGAACCCGAAGGTGAATATCAGTGATTTCGGACCGTTTCCATCCAACATGGTGGCTCGGAACTCAGTATTCGGTCCTGGAAGCTGGAACCTCGACATGGGTGTGTACAAGAACACCAAGTTGACCGAACGCTTCAGTCTCCAGCTTCGGTTCGACGCTTATAACTTGTTCAACCATGCGAACTTCCTGGTGAATGCGGTGGATGTGGACACGCCGGCTTACAACTTCGTCGACGGGTATTTTAACGGCAACCGGAACGTTCAGCTCGGGGCCAAGCTGATCTTCTGACGGGCGATGCCGTCCAGAGCCCAAGAGTCCGAGGTGGGAGGGACCGCGGCGCGCTTGCTCCAGCGCGTTCGCGGCCCCGGGAGACCACTCTAGGGCGTACTGGTCAGAAGGTACCGGAAAAGTCTTGTATGGCGGCGGCGATTGATACGTTCGGACCATTGTTTCCGGACAATGAATTGCCGCAAGCTTAAGGCAGGAGTAGCCGAATGGGGCCCAGGAAACAGGACGTCGAGGAAAGCGTTACACAGGGAACAAACGACCGGAGATCCGCGCTCCGCTTTCCTCTGCGACGTGAAGTGAAGCTGCATGGGCTGAGGACCAGCGGCCCCACGCCATCGAATGGGGAAACCGTCAATATCAGCAGCCGGGGAGTACTATTGCGCTCGACTGGAATTTTCCGTCTGGGCGAATGGATCGAGATGGCGATTAGCTGGCCGGCGCGGCTGAATCAGCAGATCAGTCTGCAGCTTCTGGCCCGAGGCCCGATTGTCCGCGTCGAGGAAGGGCAAGTCGCCGTGGAAATCCAGCAGCACGAGTTTAAGACCCAGATGAACGGGAAGAACGGTCCGGAACGGGGCCAGACCGGCGAGTAGTTTTTCCCCTCCTTCCCCGGTCAAGCGCGATGCACCGCCTATAATCGGGAATAGGTTCCCGGGATGCGTAAACGTGTAGCCATCGGCTCCAGCCTGCTACTGTTTGTGATGCTGCTGGCGCTCGTGCTCTGGCAGGGTTCGTTCACCACCGAACCGGCACCGGTCAGCCTCAGCGAGACGTACGCGTTCTGGGCCGTCTCGACGCTCATCTTCATCCTCACGGTGACGCTGGGGTTCATGCTGTTCCGGACCGGGGTGAAGCTGTATATCGAGCGGCAGCAGGGGCGGCCGGGTTCGCGTTTGCGCTCGAAACTGGTTGGCGGCGCACTGGCCCTGAGCTGCCTTCCGGTACTGTTCCTGGTGCTGTTCAGCGTGCAGGTGCTCAACCGGAACATCGACAAGTGGTTTTCGCGGCCGGGCGAGCGGATTAAGGGCGACCTGATTGAGGCCGGCGTCGCGGTTGACGACGAGGTCCGGGACCGATTGAACGCCCAGGCGCACTGGCTGGCATCGATTCCCAACTGGAGCCGGCCGGCGGTGGCGGCGCAGTTCTGCCGCGAGCACCGGATCGAGGGGGCGTCGCTTGAGACGGGCGGCGAGGTGGCGGTTCTGTGCGGGACGGGCGCGGGCTCCCGGCGTTCCTACAGCGAATCGATTGATACGCCGCTCGGCCGCCTCACGCTGCACGGGCGGCTGGGCACGGACCTAGAGCAGCAGAAGCGCGAAGTCCAGTACTACATTTTTGAATACGACCGGCTGGCGCGGAGCAAGAACGATTTCCGCAAGGTGTACCTGCTGCTGTTGTCGCTGATCACGCTGTTCGTATTGTTTTTCGCCACGTGGATTGCGCTGTTTCTGGCGCGGCAGATCAGCGGGCCGATCGCGGCGCTGCTGAACGCCGCCGAACAGGTTCGGAAAGGCAATCTCGCCTATCGCGTGCGCGGAGCAGCCATCGACGAACTTGCGGCGCTGATGCAGGCGTTCAATGAGATGACGGAAGCGCTCGAGGCCAACAGCAAGGAACTGGAGAGCCGGCGGCGGTTCACGGAGGCGATTCTCGAAAGCATTCCGACGGGCGTGGTGTCGCTGGACGCCTCAGGGCGGATTCAGCGGGTGAATCGCGCGCTGCGCAGCATCTTCCCCGACGAGCGGGTGAGGCGGGCGGTTTCGCTCGACGACCTGTTTTCGAGGGAGGACGCGGCGGAGATCCGGTACCTGATGAATCGCGCGCGGCGCACGGGCGTGGCGGGCAGCCAGATCGAACTGCGGCCGGGGGACAGCAAGAAGAGGCTGCAGCTTGCGGCGACGGTGGCGGCGCTTGAAGAGAGCCAGCGATCGGGCTTCGTGCTGGTGCTGGAAGACACCACCGAACTGATCCGGGCGCAGAAGGCGGCGGCGTGGCACGAAGTGGCGCGGCGCGTGGCGCATGAGATCAAGAATCCGCTGACCCCGATCGCCTTGTGCGCGGACCGCATCGCGCGGCAACTCGAGCGCGGCAACCCCACGGCGGAGATGTGGCGCATCCTGCGCGAGTGTTCGAGCACGATCGGGCGGGAGGTGGAGAGCGTTCGCGAGCTTGTGGACGAGTTTTCGCAGTTTTCGCGCTTCCCGGCGGCGCAGCTAGCGCTGGGCGGCATCAACGATGCGATCGAGAATGCGCTGGCGGTGTTCGCCGGGCGGCTCGAGGGCATCACGGTGGTTCGGGATCTTGGGGCGGGCCTGCCGGCGCTGATGCTGGACGCCGAGCAGTTCAAACGAGCGATCGTCAACCTAGTCGACAACGCCGCCGAGGCGATGCGCGAGTCGCCGGTGAAGCGGCTCACGATCGCCACCCGCGCCGAGGGGGAAGCGGTGGAAGTGCTGGTGGCCGACACGGGGATTGGAATTTCGGAAGAGGACAAGGAAAAATTGTTCCTGCCGTATTTCTCCACCAAGAATCGCGGCACGGGGCTGGGGCTGGCCATCGTGAGCCGCATTCTTGCGGACCATGGCGCCTCGATCCGCGTGGAGGACAACGCCCCCACCGGAGCGCGTTTCTTTATCGAGATTCCGCTGCCAACCGAGCATGAGGCGGCGGCGGTGACGAGCGAGGCGTCCGCTTGAGGCCGGCGCGGCTGCTCGTCGTCGACGACGAGCCACTGATTCGCCAGTCGCTGTGCGGCGTGCTCGAGGACGAGGGCTACCAGGCGGCCGCGGTGGCGACCGGGGAGGAGTGTCTGGCCGAGATCGGCCGCACGAACTACGATCTGGTTCTGCTCGACATCTGGCTTCCGGGGATGGATGGCCTCGACGTGCTGGCGCGGATTCAGGAGATTCCTCTGCCGGCGCGGCCCGCGGTGATCGGCATCAGCGGGCACGGCACGATCGAGACGGCGGTGAAAGCGACCAAGCTGGGCGCGTTCGATTTTCTGGAAAAGCCGCTCACCATCGAGAAAGTCAGCGTGGTGGTGAAGAACGCGCTGCAGCAGCGGCGGCTGGAGATCGAGTTGCAGCGCTTCAAGCAGGAGGACTCGCCGGCCAACATCATCGGCGAGAGCGTGCCGATGAAGGCGCTGCGCCAGCAGCTTGCGCTGATGGCGGCCACCAACGGCCGAGTGCTGATTTACGGGGAGAGCGGGACGGGCAAGGAACTTGTGGCGCACGCGATTCACAAGATCAGCCCGCGCGCCGAAGGCCCGTTCATTGAAGTGAACTGCGCCGCCATCCCGGAGGAGATGATCGAGAGCGAGTTGTTCGGGCATCGCAAGGGCAGCTTTCCCGGCGCGGTGGAGGAGAAGCCCGGCAAGCTGCAGAAGGCGGACGGCGGAACGCTCTTTTTGGACGAAGTGGGCGACATGAGCCTGAAGACACAGGCCAAGGTGCTGCGGGCGATCGACGAGCAGCGGTTCGAGCCGGTGGGCGCGGCGGCATCGATTCAGGTGGACGCGCGCGTGGTGGCGTCGACGAACAAGAATCTGGAAGAGGAGATCGAGCGCGGAAATTTTCGCGAGGACTTGTTCTACCGGCTGAACGTGATTCCGTTCTACGTGCCGCCGCTGCGCGAGCGCATCGAGGACGTGCCGCTGCTGGCCGGGCATTTTCTGAAGGAGTTCACCACCGCCTACGGGCGCAAGCCGAAGGAACTGACGCCGGAGGCGCTGGACGCACTGCGGGATTACCCGTGGCCGGGCAATGTGCGCGAGTTGCGCAATCTGATGGAGCGGATCGTGATCATGAATCCGCAACAGCGCATCGAGGCGCGGCACATTCCGCTGCATCCGAACAAGCGCGCGGTGTTCGACCGTCCGGCCGAACGCTACGGGAGCCTCCAGGAAGTGCGCGCCGCCGCCGAGCGCGACTACATTTTGAAGAAGCTCGAAGAGGCCAAGGGCAACGTGACGCGGACGGCGGAACTGCTGGGCCTCGAGCGGAGCAATCTGTACCGCAAGATGCGGGCGCTGGGCATCGCGCCGAAGGAATAAGCGGGTTTCGGCGCGGCAGGGCACACGCGGCAAGAGGACCGTGAAACCGGCTACACTCGTACCCGGAAAGTCCTCCTATGAAACTGACTGCCGTTGTCGCGTTGTCGCTCACCGCCGGCGCTGCGTTTGCGCAGGCGATTCCCGAGGCCCAGGTCCGGCGGCGCGCCGAAGGGCTGCTCGCCAAGATGACGCCGGAGGAAAAGATCGGCCAGCTTTCGCAGATGTTCTACGGCATCATCCCCGGAATGAAGATCTCGGACGACATCATCCGCCAGGGCAAGATCGGGTCGTTCCTGATGATCACCGACCCGGTGCTGGCGAACCGCCTACAGCATGTCGCGGTAGACGAGTCGCGGCTGCACATCCCGCTGCTGTACGGGTTCGACGTGATCCACGGCTTCCACACGATCTTCCCGGTTCCGCTCGCGATGGCGGCTTCGTGGGATCGCGAGCTGATTGAGCGCGTGCAGGGACTCGCGGCGCGCGAAGCCTCGGCCGTGGGCGTGCGGTGGACGTTCGCGCCGATGGTCGACATTGCGCGGGATCCGCGTTGGGGACGCATTGTGGAAGGCGCGGGCGAGGATCCGTACCTCGGGTCGAAGGTTGCCGCGGCGCAGGTTCGCGGGTTTCAAGGGCCTTACGACGGGGCGGCGGATCACGTGCTGGCGTGCGTGAAACACTTCGCCGGTTACGGGGCGGCCGACGGCGGGCGCGACTACGACTCCTCGTGGGTTCCCGAGGACCGGATGTGGAACGTGTACCTGCCTCCGTTCCACGCGGCTGTCGAGGCGGGCTCGGCGAGCCTGATGCCGGCTTACATGGACTTGAACGGCATTCCGGCGACGGCGAACACATTCCTGCTGCGGGAGGTGCTGCGCAAGGCGTGGAAGTTCCAGGGCTTCGTGGTGAGCGACGCGTTCTCGGTGCGCGACCTGCAGACGCACGGCTTCGCGGCCACGCCTGAAGACGCGGCGTTCCGCGCGTTCACGGCCGGCGTGGATATGGATATGGGCAGCATGACTTATTCCAAGCAACTGCCGGCATTGCTGCAAAGCGGGAAAATCTCGAAGACGGAGCTCGATGCCGCGGTGCTGCGGCTGCTCGAGGCGAAGATCCGGCTGGGCCTGTTCGAACATCCTTATGTGGACGTGTCGCGCGTGGCGACGGTGTTTGACATGGCTTCGACGCGCGAGGCGGCCCGCGAAGCCGGAGCGCGCGTGGCCGTGCTGCTTCGCAATGAAGGCAACGTGCTGCCGCTAGCGAAAAGCATTCAACGCGTGGCGGTCATCGGACCTCTGGGCAACACCGACGATCTACTGGGTTCCTGGACGCTCGCCAACGCACACGAACATGCGGTCACGGTGGTGGATGGCATCCGCGAGAAACTGGGCTCGAATGCCCGCGTCGAAGCGGCGCCGGGCGTGCAGATTGCGCGCCGCTATCCGTCCTTCTTCGACATGCTGCTGGGCGCTAAGCCCGAGCCGAAGTGGGACGCCGAGCGGGTGAAGGCCGAGTTTTCCCGCGCGGTGGACCTGGCGCGCAACTCGGACGCGGTTGTGCTCGCGCTTGGGGAAAAGCAACAGATGAGCGGGGAAGCGGCGTCGCGCTCCTCGATCGACCTGCCCGGCGAGCAGGAGCAACTGCTTGAAGCGGTGGCGGCGGTGGGCAAGCCCACGGTGCTGGTGCTGATCAACGGGCGGCCGCTGAACCTGACGGGCGCCGCGGCTCACGTGCCCGCAATTGTCGAAGCGTGGTATCCGGGCGTTGAAGGCGGCAACTCGATCGCCGATGTGTTATTCGGCGATGCGAATCCCGGCGGCAAACTGCCGGTTACCTTCCCGCGCTCGACCGGCCAGATTCCGATTTACTACGCGCACAACCTGACGCATCAGCCCGACACCTCCGCGGGGTTCACCTCGCGGTATTGGGACGAGCCTTCTTCCCCGCTCTACCCGTTCGGATACGGGCTGAGCTACACGCAATTCGCGTTCTCGAACCTTCGCGTGAGCGCGCCGTCCGTGGCCCGGGGCGGTAAAATCACCGTCTCGGTCGATGTCGAAAATACCGGGCAACGCGCGGGCGACGAGGTGGTTCAGCTTTACATCCACCAGCGCTCGGGCAGTGCTTCGCGTCCGGTGAGGGAACTGAAGGGATTCGAACGCGTGCCTCTCGCCGCCGGGCAGAAGCGCACCATCGAGTTCGCGCTTGGCGCGGAGGAGCGGCGATACTGGAATTCCGCGAAGCACGGATGGGTGGAGGACGCCTCGAAGTTCGACGTATGGGCGGGCGGGGATTCCACCGCGTCGCCGCACACGACGTTCGACGTGAGCGAATAGCGTTCGCGATGGCGGGCCGATAGCCGGGCAACGGCCGGGAGGAGACCAGCATTAGCGAAAAACCTAGGGTTTAGTAATCGGATTTCTGCTGATGAGGGGGCGCCGATGGTGGTTTCCGGCCACGGCTGGCACGAGTGGAACGAGCGGGAAGAACACGCCTAGAGAGAGTATTTGCGGGAACAGCGCCTGGAGTATCGCGACTGGAACCGATGCAACGGGCGGGAGCAACGCGCCTACTGGCGGTGGCGACACCGGCACCCCGACGGGGGCTACGGTCCCGGATACGGCGACCGTTGAGGCAGGATCGAGGCGGCGCGCCGTACCGGCGACGCGCCACCCCTTGTTACTACTGATTTGGGGACGATGGAGGATTCGCCGGTTGAGCGGGAGGAGCCGATGAACCCGGTCCCGAACCCGATCCGCCCGGCGCCGGCAGGGGAACGATCACTACGTCGTCCTGGTCGGACTGAATCGTGGCCGAGCCGCAGTCGGTGTTGTTGCCGTCGGAGTCGAACTTGCAGCCGTAGATGCCGGCCTCGCCGACCGAGCATTCTCCGGCGTCGAGTTCGGCCACCCACCAGCCTGAACCGGTGGGTTTCTTGAGCGTATTGCCTTTGCCGTAGACGGCCATCAGAGTCGAGCCGTCGGCCGACTGCCCGTTCCGGCACTGGAAGGAACGGTCCTTGCTGACATAAAGGACTTTATGATGATTGTCCCAGGCGACGTCGGTCGTCACCGGGTTGCCGGATCCGTCCACGTCGATATCCTCGGTCCAGAACGAGTGGGCCACGCCACCGGGATGGCCCTTGACGCTAATGGAAGCCTTTCCCTTGCCAAACGTGCCGGCCACTTTTTGTTTCGTCGCCTTCGGGCCGGGCTTGGGAGCATCGGCCTTCGCCTTCACGGCCGGACTGACTTTGATATCCGGCACCGAGGGCGGCGGCGGAGCTGGTTTGGCGGCCTCCTTCTTTTCTTCGGGGGCCGGCGCCTTGCTGCACGCTGTGAGAAGCAACAGCGAAGCAACGGGAATCAATGCGATAAGAATGCCAAAACGCGTGCGCTTCATAGTCTCCTTCTTCCGGCGACGCCGCCGGGGCCACCCCGGGCCCGCAACAGCGCGCGGAACCATTCTCGCACTATGCAGCAGCTAAAGACCGAACCGCTTTCCTTTTGGCTCCGGGTCAGGTAGCCGCGGCGACGCGCAGGGCTTCCCGTTCAATACCGAGCAACATCCCCCGAAAAACGATGTGGTGGAAGGGGACGACGGCGTACCAGTAGAGCAGGCCGAAGAGCCCGCGGGGCTTGAAGAGCGCGATCTGGCGGAGCGTGCAGTGAGCGCGGTCCCACGGCTCGATGCGGAACTCAAGCAGCGCCTCGCCGGGGAGCTTCATTTCGGCCCGAAGCGAGAGACGGCGGCCGGCTTCGTAACCGGTGACGCGCCAGAAGTCGAGCGCTTCGCCAAAGCCGACCGCCTCCGGGTCCCGACGGCCGCGCCGGAGGCCCGGCCCGCCGGCCAGGCGGTCCATCCAACCGCGGATGCGCCAGAGCCAGTCCGCTGCATACCAGCCGTTGCCGCCGCCAACCCGGCACACGGCTCGGAAAACGGTGCGGGAGGGCGCGTTGATCAGAATTTCGCGCACATCGCGAAACACGGTTCCGCCGGCCCAATCCGGGTCGCCCGGAATGGGCCCGGCCATCGACCAGGTGGTTTCGACATCGTTCTCGGCGATTTTGCACAACGCGGCGCGGATAGCGTCGCGGACGCTGAGCAGGGGCTGGGGCAGGATCTCACGAATGCGCTCGTCCCGGCAGACGACGGGATTCCGCAGGCCTTCGGCAAGCGGCCGGGCGATGGTGTGGTTCAGAGGCGTCACCATGTGAATCCAGTACGAGCTGAGGCGCGAGTACGAACTGAGGCGCGGCGTGAGCACCGGCACGGGGAGAATGAGGCGCCGGCTCAAGCCCAGTTCTTCGGCCATGAGCTGCATCAGGTCGCGGTAGCAGAGGACGTCCGGGCCGCCGATGTCGAACACCTGGCCGGAGGTCCTGCGCTCGGCCAACGCTCCGGTGAGATAGCCGATGACGTTACGCACGGCGATGGGCTGGCACGGCGTGAACACCCACTTCGGCGTGATCATGACGGGGAGCCGCTCGACGAGATACCGGAGAATCTCGAAGGCGGCCGAGCCGGAGCCGATGATCATGGCCGCGCGAAAGACAGTGACGGGCACGCCGGTGGAGGCGAGGGCGAGTTCTACTTCGCGGCGCGAGCTTAGATGCTCGCTTAACTCCGGCCCGGTCTCGCCGAGCCCGCCGAGATAAATGATCCGCGGCAGCGATGCCATCGCCGCGGCGCAGGCGAAATTCTGCGCCAGCGCGAGGTCGGCGCCGGCATAGCCCCGCCCGGCGGAGTTCATGGAGTGGACAAGGTAGTAAGCGGCATCGCAGCCTTCGAGTCCCCGGGCAATCGATTCCGGATCTCCCAGGTTGGCTTTCTGCACCACCAAGCGCCGGTTCCGCGCCCACGAGCGGGACGTGAGTTTCCCCGGCGAACGCACCAGACAACTAACGTGATAGCCGGCCACGAGCAGCCGCGGCGCCAGGCGTCCTCCGATGTAGCCCGTCGCACCGGCGATCGCCACCTGCCCGCTCTTGGTCCCCTCGCCCAGCAAACCGCTCACTCCGTTAAAAGCTCACAATCAGAAGCTCACTGCTTGCGAATCTGCACCAACTCCCGCGCCTCGGCCGCGGCGCCGCTGGGCGCCGGGGGACGCAACCACCGTCCCGGCAAACGCGAAAAATACGCCAGCCGTTCGACGGCCGGAAGCAGCCGCCGCACGGTCTTGCCGTGGAAGATCAGGCTCCCGGCGACGAGCAGAGGATGCGGAATCGTCGTCAGGCAGCGCGAGCAGACGCCGATTTCGCCGGCGCGGCCGGCCACGTGCAGCCGGCGCATGTTCCGCATCGCATCGGAATTCCAGATCTCGTCCAGGCTCTGCCGCCCCGCGTATCCCACAGGAAGCCCATCCAGCATGTAGCTCTGGCAGCACGGATACACCGCGCCGTCATGTTTAACATACATCGGTCCGCGCCACAGGTAGTGGCACGGATGTGCCCAGTCGCTTGCCTCGTGCGCGGCCGCGGGCTGGAGCAGGTTCGTTTCGTCTTCCTTGATGCGGATCTGGTCGATGCCGGGCACGGCGCGCCAGAAGCGGACGAACTCATCCACCTCGCCTGCGTTCTTCTCCATGCGCACCATCTGGACGACCACCTGCAGCTTCGCTCCGCGTTCGTGCTTCATGCGCGCGAAGCGCACGAAGTTGTCCCGCACGCGCGTGAAACTTGCGCCCTTGCGGTAGTACTCGTAAGAATCGCGGGAGGCGCCGTCGAAGCTCAGCGTGATGTGGGCCAGCGGCGATTCGAGCATTTTCGCCGAGGTTTCTTCATCGAGCAGCACGCCGTTGGTGGAGATCAGCGAAGAGATGCCGTGCGTTTCGCAGGAGACGATGCGGTCGAAGATTTTGGCGTCCAGCAGCGGTTCGCCGAGGCCGATCAGCATCATGTGTTCCGCGCTGCGGCCGGCCCCTTCGACCAGCCGCGAGAACACTTCGTCCGGCATATCTTCTTTGGGCTGCTTGTGCGTCTCGCGCGGGCACATCGGGCAGTAGAGGTTGCACTTCGCCGTGGTTTCGACGATGTATTCCACCGGCAGGCCGGAAAGCGTTTCGGCGCCCCGAAGATAGCCCCAGAGGAGCCGGGCGCGGTTGGCGGCGCGAGTGAAGAAAGCCCCCATTGCTACGCAGTTTAATTGTATCGGGTATGCCGTGGCCGGAATCCAGAAACGAGATGCAAGAACGCGTCAGGCAGCTTAACCAGGCGCCGTTGCCGGCCTCGGGCCGCTACGTCCTTTACTGGGCGCAGATGAACCGGCGGGTGGAAGCGAACCACGGCCTTGCCTACGCCTGCCAGATCTCGCGCGAAGTGGGTCTTCCGGTGCTGTTTTACGAGGGGCTGACCTGCGCGTATCCTCACGCGAACGACCGCTTTCATACGTTCGTGCTGGAAGGCGTACCGGAAACCGCGCGGCGCCTGGCGAAGCTCGGCATCGGCTACGTATTCCATCTCCGGCGGCGGCGGAACGACCCGGACAATGCGTTGTACGAGTTGGCGCGAGACGCGGCCGCGGTGGTGGCCGACGATTATCCGGCGTTCGTGGCCCGCCGCTACAACGCGCGCGTCCCGGTGAAACTCGGCATCCCTTACTTCGTTGTGGACTCGAGTTGCATCGTGCCGATGAACCGGATCGACAAGCGCGAGTACGCCGCTTATACGATCCGGCCGAAGATTCACAAGCTGCTGCCGAAGTATCTGCAACCGGCGCCGCAACCGAAGCCGGGCCGGCGCTTCGACGAACCCGTTTCCCCGCTTCATACTCCGGTGCGCGAGGCCGATATTCCGGCGCTGGCCGCATCGTGCGAGATCGACCATTCGATTGCGCCCTCGACGGCTTTTCGCGGCGGACGCCTGGAAGCCGAGCGACGGCTGGAACATTTTCTGAACGCGAACCTGCGCCGCTACGCTTCGGCCCGGAATGAGCCCTCGGCCCACGCGACGTCGAACCTGAGCCCATACCTGCATTTCGGCCACATCTCGTCGCTCGAAGTGGCGCTCGAGGCGAGAGAATATGCGCAGGAGCATAAGTTGATCGCCGACGAGTTTCTGGAAGAACTGATCGTGCGGCGCGAACTCGCCTTCAACTTCGCGCGCTACTCCGAAGACACGGAAACGCTCGATGCGCTGCCGGACTGGGCTCTGCGCACGCTGCGGAAGCACGACGGCGACCGGCGCGAGCCCTGCTACACGGCGGAACAGTTGGAGCAGGCCGCCACGCATGACGCGCTGTGGAACGCCACGCAGAAGGAACTGCTGCTACGCGGCAAGATCCACGGCTACTACCGGATGTATTGGGGAAAGAAGATCATCGAGTGGTCCGCGACACATCAGGATGCGATACGATTCATGATCGCGATGCACGACCGTTACGCGCTCGACGGGAGGGACCCGAACACGTACACGAACATCCTCTGGTGCTTCGGTCTGCATGACCGGCCGTGGGGCGAGCGCCCGATTTTCGGCCAGATACGCTATATGTCACTCGATGGGATGAAGCGCAAGACCGGCGTGGACGCTTACGTCCGCGAGATCGCGGAACTGGAACGCACGGGCCGGGAAGCGCAGGCGGCGCAGGGGGAGTTGGCGTTGTGAGAATTACGCTCATCGGCGCGTCCGGTTTTCTCGGCGGCTCGATTGTGAGAAAGCTGGGCGCCGAAGGGCATCAACTTCATCTTGTGGGGCGGAAGCGCCCGGCCGAGCTGGCGGAAGGAATCGAATTTTCCGCGTGGCCCGAAGAAGCCGATGAGCCGCCACCCGACGCGCTTGCCGGCGCCGAAGCGATTGTGAATCTCGCCGGCGAGCCCGTCGCGCAGCGCTGGACGCCGGAGGTGATGAAGCGCATCCGCTTGAGCCGCGTGGACCGCACGCTGCAACTGGCCGAGGCTCTGGCGGGCCAGCCTTCGCGCCCGGCGGTGTATGTCGCCGCTTCGGCCATCGGCTTCTACGGCCCGCGCGGGGACGAGGCGCTCAACGAAGCTTCGCCGCCGGGCAGGGGCTACCTTGCCGATGTGTGCGTGGAGTGGGAGCGCGCGGCGGAGTTCGTTGAAACTCTCGGCGTGCGGACGGTGAAATTGCGCATCGGTATCGCGCTGGGGGCGGGCGGAGGGGCGCTCAAGGAGATGGCGCCACCGTTCCGCGCCGGTGTGGGAGGCAAGCTCGGGTCGGGAAAGCAGTGGATGTCGTGGATTCACTCGGACGACGTTGCGGGGCTGGTTTCGTTCGCGCTGGCGCACAATGCCGCATCCGGCGCGTGGAACGCCACCGCACCGCATCCGGTGACGAACGCGGAGTTCACCAAGGCTCTCGCCAAGGCGCTGCACCGGCCGGCGCTTTTCACCGTCCCCGAATTCGCGCTGCGGCTGAAGTATGGCGATATGGCCGGAGTGATGATGGCGAGCCAGCGGGTGCTTCCCGAGGCGGCGCTGCGCGCCGGTTACACGTTCCTCTATCCGGAACTGCCGGCCGCGCTGGCGAGTTTGCGGCTATAGGTTAGAGCGTTATGCCGCCGTCGATTGAGAGAATCTGTCCGGTGATGTAGTTATCCGGTTCGAGGAGAAAGCGGACCGCGCGCGCGACATCGAGGGCGCGGCCGTAGCGCGGGAGGATGTCTTCGGCGAGATAGCGGTCATACTTGCCCGCCGCGATGCTTTCCTCGGCCATGCCTGCCTGCATGACGCCAGGCGAGATCACGTTAACGCGGATGTTGGCGCGGCCGCGGCACTCTTTGGCGAGAATGCGCGCGGCGTGCTGCAGGGCCGCCTTCGCGCCGGCGTAGACGGTGGAGCCGGGGAACAGCGCCACGGCTTGCATGGTGGAGACGAGGATGATGGCGCCGGGGGCGCCCGCGTCCTTCATCCGCTCCGCCGCTTCGCGAGCAAGCAGAATGGGGCCTGCGTAGTTCACTTCATAGGACACTTGCATCATCTCGTCCGGGTTGCCGCGCGCGGGCGTGCCCGTGAACACGACCAGACCGTAGAGATCCGGCACGGCGTCGAGCAGGCGGATTCTATCGTCCTTCTGCGTGATGCCGGCGGGAATGCCCGAGCGGCGCGAGGAGATGACGACGCGCGCGCCTTCGGCTTCGAGCAGGGCCGCGGTTTCCGAGCCGAGACCGCCCGATCCGCCGGCGAGGAGAATTTCACGATGAGCGAGCGACATATCCGAATGTAGTAGCGGTGAGGAACATGGTGAGGACCTCACTATCGCCAAGGTTCAACTCGAAAAATCCTTCGACCAGCACGGCCATCAACACGGCGAGGGCGCCGTGGAGGACCCAGCGCGATTCCACCGGAGGTCCGCCACGGAGCGAGCGCGTGAAATCGAATCCGATTTTTCCAAGGAACCACATGAGCATGAGCATCGTGGGGATGCCGCGTTCAGCCGCGTAGTGGAGATAGATGTTGTGCAGGTGGCCGTACCATCCGCTGGGCAGGGGCCGCGGGATGCCGGCAGGGATGTATTGCGGCAACTCGGCCTTCACCTCTTCCGGCCCGAGTCCGAACCAGGGATGCGCCTCGATCATTTTCAGCCCGGTGCGCCAGACGACCACGCGGAACTCATTCGAGTCCAGATCGCCGTGCGGATGGAAAACACTGACGACGCGCTCGCGGATGGGCGCAAAGACGAGCGACACGGCAATCAACGCCGGCAAGGCGAGGAGTAACTTCGGCCGCCAGGACCAGAGCAGATAGACACCTCCCACGACGGCGCCGAGCCAGATGCCGCGCGTCAGGCCGAGCAGCATCGAGACGGCGAGCAGGACGCAGGCGATAGAAGCAGGAAGCTTCCATCGGCTGGGCGGGGCGAAGAACAGAAACGCGGCCAGCATCAGCAGCACGATCATCTCTTCGCCGCCGAACGTCATCCAGTGGCTCATGAAGCCGGTGATGCGCTCACCGACGTAGAACTGATAGAAGTTGACGTTCTCCGTTCTGCTTTCCTGAAACTTCTGCACGAACTGTGCAAAACTCCGGAGGGCGGAAAGCGAGGCGACGCCGGCCCAGAGGAGCACGGTGTTGCGGATTTTCGCGGCCGAGTTGTAGACGCTGGCTACGAGCAGCGCGATCAAATACACGTAGAACTTGCGGATCTGCGGCGTGCCGATGTGGGGGTCGTCAGCGAGCGAAAGCGACAGCACGGTCCCGATGAAAAACAACAATAACGGGAGTTTCAGCGGCGGAAAGCGGATTGGCTCGCGCGATACAAGAAGCGCCGCGAAGGCGAGGGCCATGAGGATCTGCGAGACGGCGATGGAGAACAGAATGGAAACCGCGGAGCCCGCGGTCAGTAGGTAGGCCGCGCGGCGCGCGTGCGGAGCGAGGTCGGGCATGGGGTGAGGTCGAACCTACGAGTATGGCAAATGCGGGCTATCGTAGTGGTTGTGGAGCTATATCTTCTGAGGCATGGGATCGCCGAGGAGGCGTCCGCGCATCGGGCGGATGCGCAACGAGCGTTAACCGCGGAGGGCCGGAAGCGGTTGATGGGGATATTGCGTTCGGCGGCGGCGGCAGGAGTGAAGCCATCGCTGGTGCTGACGAGTCCACATCGCCGGGCAGTGGAGACGGCGGAGGTGGCGGCGGAAGCGCTGGGCTACCGCGGGGAGTTGCTGCGGACCAAATCCCTTCTGCCGGGTTCAACGCCGCAGGATGTGTGGGAGGAAGTGCGGGCGCACCGGGGAGCAGAAAGTCTGCTGCTGAGCGGGCATGAGCCGCTGCTGAGCGCGTCGGCTGCGTTCCTGCTTGGCACACCGAACTTGGCGATCGAGTTCAAGAAGGGCTCAATGGCGCGCATCGACTTGGAGCGGTTTCCGGCCGAGCCTCACGGCACGCTGCGGTGGTTGCTGGCGCCGAAGATGGCCGCGAAGGGTTAGGCCTGCTCGGCCGAAGGCGTCAGGACGCGGACCTGGTCGTCGTGGATTTCGACGTAGCCGCCGTGAATGATAAGCGAGCGCGTCTGGGATGAGGTGGTGACGTAGCTGAGCTTGTCGTCGCCGAGGGCGGCGAGCAGGGACGCATGGCCGGGCAGAACGCCGATGTAACCGCTGGCGGCGGGAATCTGCGCGGTGACGGCGTCAGTATCCACCAACAGGCCGGTGGGCGTGGCCACCTGGATGTGGAAGCTCTGGTCCATGGCTTCGCTCCGGAGCCTAGCTCGCCTTCTTCAGCTTTTCAGCCGCTTCCAGGACGTCCTCGATGGCGCCCTGCATGTAGAACGCCTGCTCGGGGATTTCGTCGTGCTTGCCTTCCACGACTTCCTTGAAGCTGCGGACGGTGTCGGCGAGCTTGACGTATTTGCCGGCGCGGCCGGTGAACTGTTCGGCGACGTGGAATGGCTGGGAGAGGAAGCGCTGGATCTTGCGGGCGCGCGAGACGGTGAGCTTGTCTTCTTCGGAAAGCTCGTCGATGCCCAGGATGGCGATGATGTCCTGCAGATCCTTGTAACGCTGGAGAGTCTGTTTGACGGACTGCGCGGTCTGGTAATGGTCCTCGCCGACGATGCGCGGGTCGAGAATGCGCGAGGTGGAAGCGAGAGGATCGACGGCGGGGTAGATGCCCTCTTCGACGAGCGCGCGGGTGAGGTTCGTGGTGGCGTCGAGGTGGGCGAAGGTGGTTGCGGGCGCCGGGTCCGTGTAGTCGTCGGCGGGCACGTAGATGGCCTGGACGCTGGTAATGGAGCCGTTCTTGGTGGAGGTGATGCGCTCCTGCAACTCGCCCATTTCGGTGGCGAGGTTGGGCTGGTAGCCGACAGCGGAGGGCATGCGGCCGAGCAGCGCGGAGACTTCCGAGCCGGCCTGGGTGAAGCGGAAGATGTTATCGATGAAGAGCAGCACGTCCTGATGCTCGACGTCGCGGAAGTACTCGGCGACGGTGAGGCCGGTCAAGCCGACGCGGAGGCGCGCCCCGGGCGGCTCGGTCATCTGGCCGTAGATGAGGGCGCACTTGCTCTTGTTGAAGTCGTGGGGGTCGACGACGCCGGACTCCTGCATTTCCAGCCACAGGTCGTTGCCTTCGCGGGTGCGCTCACCGACGCCAGAGAACACGCTGACGCCGCCATGCTTCATGGCAATGTTGTTGATGAGTTCCTGAATGATGACGGTTTTCCCGACGCCGGCGCCGCCGAACAGGCCGATTTTTCCGCCGCGGAGATAGGGTTCAAGGAGGTCGACGACCTTGATGCCGGTTTCGAACATCTGGAGTTCGGTGGACTGTTCCTCGAACGACGGGGCGGGGCGATGAATGGGCCAGCGGAGTTCGGTGGCGACCTTGCCCATCTTGTCGACCGGCTCGCCGACGACATTCAGCACGCGGCCGAGCGTTTGCTTGCCGACGGGGACGGTGACGGGCGAGCCGAGGCTGACCGCGCGCATGCCGCGGACGAGGCCGTCGGTGGGCTGGAGCGCGATGGTGCGCACGCGTCCTTCGCCGATATGCTGGGCCACCTCGACGATGATGTCGATCGGGGCCGGCACGTTAAAGCCTTCGCTGGTGATACGAATGGCCGTGTAGATGACCGGGAGGGAATCCTCGGGGAACTGGATATCGACGGCGGGGCCGGCAACCTGAACGACTTTCCCTTCGACTTGTGTCTGCGTCTCCATACAATCAACTCCTTGGCAACTTGTTCTCTAGCCCAGCGCGGCGGCGCCGCTGACAATTTCGATGATTTCGCGGGTGATCGAGGCCTGGCGGATGCGGTTCATCTTGAGGGTAAGGCTGTCGAGCACGTCGGCGGCGTTGGAACTGGCCGCTTCCATGGCGGTCATCTGCGCGGCCTGTTCGGCGGCGGAAGACTCGATCATCGCGAGGTAAATCTGGTTTTTCACGTAAGCGGGCAGCAGACCCGCGAGCAGCTCCGCCGGCGGTTGTTCGTAGATGTAATTGATGGCGCCCCGCGAGGCGGGCAGGTCGACCGGCAGAATGCGGCGGGTAGACATTTCCGGGGAGAGGACGGATTTGAAGCGGTTGCCCATCACGTAGACGGCGTCGATTTCTTCGTTCGTGAAGCGGCCGATAATGCCGGCGGCGATCTCTTCGGCCTTGGGCTGCTCGGGCGCGCGCAGGAAGAGCGTGGCGTACTCAGCGGCGATTTTGACGGGGCGGCGGCGGAAGAAGTCGCGTCCCTTGCGGCCGAGCAGTTCGAGTTCAACCGCCTGCGAGCCGTGCTCGGCGAGGAACTTCTGGGCGTGTTTGATGATGTTGGTATTGAAGGCGCCGACGAGGCCGCGGTCGCCGGTGATGAGCACGAGGAGGATGCGCTCTTCGGGGCGGCGGACCAGCAGAGGGTGAGTGTCCGTGGCGGAGCCATCGGCGGCGGCGATATTGGCGAGGACGCGCTCGAGCAGGCGCGAGTAGGGGCGCGAGGCGATGACGCGATCCTGCGCGCGGCGCAGTTTGGCCGCGGCGACCATCTTCATCGCCTTGGTGATCTGCTGCGTGTTTTTGACCGACCGGATTCGCCGTCGGATGTCGATTAAGCTCGGCATGGGGCGCCTAGTTGCTCTGCGCGAGGAACCGCTGTTTGAACTCGGCGGCCAGCGTTTCGACCTTTGCCTTCAATTCGTCGTCGAAGGCTTTCTTTTCGCGAAGCGTGGCGAGCACGCCGGGATGGCCGCTTTCGACGAAGGAGAGGAAGCTGGCTTCGAAAGCGCGGCAGCGGTCCACCGGCACATCGTCGAGGAGGCCGCGGGTGCCGACGTAGATGATGAGGACCTGCTTTTCCACCGGAATGGGGCTGAACTGGCCCTGCTTGAGGATTTCGACGAGGCGCCGGCCGCGGTTGAGCTGGGCCTGGCTGGCCTTATCGAGATCGGAGCCGAACTGAGCGAATGCGGCGAGCGAACGGTACTGGGCGAGGTCGAGACGGAGGGAGCCGGCGACCTGGCGCATGGCCTTGACCTGGGCGCTGCCGCCGACGCGGCTGACCGAGAGGCCGACGTTGATGGCGGGACGGACGTTGGAGTTGAACAGATCCGACTCGAGGTAGATCTGGCCGTCGGTGATGGAAATGACGTTCGTCGGGATGTAAGCGGAGACGTCGCCGGCCTGGGTTTCGATGAACGGGAGCGCGGTGAGCGAGCCGCCGCCGTTGTCCTTGCTCAGCTTGGCGGCGCGTTCGAGCAGGCGGCTGTGGAGGTAGAAGACGTCGCCGGGGTAGGCTTCGCGTCCCGGTGGACGGCGGAGCAGCAGCGAGATTTCACGGTAGGCGGCGGCGTGCTTGGAAAGATCGTCATAGATGCAGAGGGCGTGCTGGCCGCGGTCGCGGAAGAACTCGCCCATGGCGCAGCCGGCGTAGGGAGCCAGATACTGCATCGGCGCGGGGTCGGAAGCAGTGGCGGCGACGACGATGGTGTAATCCATGGCGCCGTACTCTTCGAGCGTTTTGACGAGCTGGGCGACGGTGGAGCGTTTCTGGCCGATGGCGACGTAGATGCAGATAAGATCGCCGCCCTTCTGGTTGATGATGGTGTCGAGCGCGATGGCGGTTTTGCCGGTCTGGCGGTCGCCGATGATGAGCTCGCGCTGGCCGCGGCCGATGGGAATCATCGAGTCGATGGCCTTGATGCCGGTGTGCATCGGCTCTTTGACGGGATTTCGATCGACGACGCCCGGGGCGAGGCGTTCGACGGGGTTGGTGGCCGTGGAGTGGATGGGGCCTTTGCCGTCGATGGGTTCGCCGATCGCGTTCACAACGCGGCCGACGAGTTCGGGGCCGACGGGGACGCTCATGATGCGCCCGGTGCGGCGGACCTCGTCGCCTTCGCGGATTTCGGAGGCTTCCCCGAGCATGACGGCGCCGACCTGGTCTTCTTCGAGGTTGAGGGCGATGCCGGCGACGTTGTGAGGGAACTCGATCAGCTCGCCGGCCATGACGTTTTCCAGGCCGTAGATGCGGGCGATGCCATCGCCGACGCTGACGACGCTGCCGGTTTCGCTGACGTTGATCGCCTTTTCGTAGTTTTCGATCTCGGCGCGGAGAACGCGGGTTATTTCATCTGCTCGAAGCGAAGCCATATGGGTTTCCTACGGGGGTGTTCAGAATGCCTTTCCTAGTGTCCGGCCGAGCCGGCGCGGAGGCCGCGGCGCAGTTCCTCGAGGGCGCCGCGGACGCTGCCGTCGTAGACGGTACTGCCGACGCGGGCCAGCACGCCTCCAAGCAAGGACTCTTCGACGTGGTAGCGGGCGCGGATCTGGCGGCCGCTGATGCGGGCGAGTTGCGCCTCGATGGCGGAAGCGCGCGGCGCATCGAGCGGGCGGGCGGAGGAGATGTCCGCGCGGGCGACGCCGTGATGCTCGTCGATGGCCGCTTCGAGGGCGTCGGCCATGGCAGGCAGCAGCCCGATGCGGCGGTGGTCGACGAGCAGGAAGAGAAAATTGCGGACCGGCGTGGCGATGCCGATGTCCTCGCCGAGGCGGCGGATAACGGCCCGTTTCCGCGCGGTGGGCACGGCCGGGTTCATCAGCACGCCGTGCAGCGGCGGCGTTTGTCCAAAGAAACCGACGAAGCCGCGAAGCTGGCTGAGAGCGTCTTCGGGCCGGACGGGGGAGTTGGGCGCGAGGACGATTTCGGCGAGCGCTTCGGCGTAGCGGCGGGCGGTGACGGGGATCACTGGCTGCTCCTTCCGCGGGCCGGACGCCCGGCTAGCGAGGTGGTGAAGCCGTCGGCGAGGCGGCCGTTAACGGTGTCGTCAATCGATTCGCGCAGTTGCTGTTCGGCGAGCGAGAGCGCGAGGGAGGCGGCGTAGGATTTCAATTCCATGCGGGCCGTCTTTGCGAGCGCTTGGATTTCCTGTGCCGTGTTTTCCTGAATGCGATTGAGCGAGGCGGCGGTGGACTGCGCGATGCGATCGCTTTCGGCGGCGAGTTCGCGGGCCGCTTCGGCTTTAAGGGCTTCCACTTCCTTGCCGAGTCCGGCGAGGCGCTGTTCCATGGCCCGGGCCTGCGCTTCGGCTTCGCTCTTCATCTTCGCGGCTTCGGCGATGCCCTTGCGGATGAGGTCCGTGCGGGAGTAGAAGTAGCTTCCGGCGCTTTTGGCGACCAGATAGCCGAGGGCGCCGATAAGAATGAGGAAATTGGTCCACTGCCAGATCAACGGAGGGGCGGCGGATTCCGCGCCGGCGGATTCGGCGGCATGGGCCGTGACGGCGAGCTCGAGGCCGGCGAGGGGGAGATAGAAGCGGCGGATCAGTTGGCCCTCCCGGCGAGGATGCCCTCGGTGATGGAAGCGGCGAGAGATTGCGCGGCGGAAGTCAACTCCTGCTTGGCGCCGGCTGCGTCTTTGGCGAGATCTTCTTTAGCCTGGGCGACGGTCTTTCGCGCGGCGTCGCGTGCTTCAGCGAGGCGTTGAGTCTGATCGTCGAGCAGAGATTTGCGGCGTTCTTCGTGGTCGCGGAAGAGGACGGCGCGGGTCTGTCGAAGGGCTTCTTCGTACTCGGCCTGCTTGCGGCGGGCGGCTTCGAGGGCGGCCTGCGCCGCTTCCTGGGCACCGGTGGTGGCATCGCGCCGCTCGCCAAGGAGTTTCTCCAGCGGCTGGAAAAACATCCGCTTCAAGTAGAAGTGCAGAAAAATGACGAGGACAATGGTCGGGACTGACCGCAGTAAGATCCCACCGAGAGCTTGAAGCGTCGCGTCCATGAAGATTGAAAGAGGATCAGAAAGCCGGGGCCTAGCGGGCGCAAAAAGAACGCCACTAGTCCGGAACTCCTTACGCTACCATACCCGCGGCCCGAACCTCAAGGCAGAATATAGGGGATGCTGGCCGGCGTCCCGAGGCCTGTGCAGGGCTCTGGCCGAGCATTATTTTCCGGGTTGCGGTCAAGTATCCGCCTGGGAGGGTGTGGCTCATGTTACACATGCTATGGCACGCGGTTGTTGGACTGATTGTCGGCCTTGCGGCGCGGGCGGTGTTGCCGGGGGCCGACCACCATGGACTGATCGTGACGGCGATCATTGGGATCGCCGGGGGGTGGATCGGCGGACAGATCGGGCGCTGGCTCGGCTGGTATAAGGAAGGACATCCGGCGGGATTTCTGATGTCCGTGGCCGGGGCGGTGATCCTGCTGGTGGCCCTCCGGTTCGTAGGCTGAGCGGAACCCGGGCGGCGCGATCTTCGTTTCTCAATTGAACAATGGCGAACTGGTTGAGCACTCTCGGTGTGGCCATGGGTTCGGCGTGGTTGTCGGGGATCAATCTGTACGCCACGGTTGCGACTCTGGGATTGCTGCAGCATTTCCGGCTGGTGCACCTGCCGGGCGAGTTGGAGGTGATGGAGAGCTGGTTGGTGATCGGCGTGGCGGCGGCGATGTATGTGGTGGAGTTCATCGCCGATAAGATTCCGGCGGTGGATAGCGCGTGGGATGCGATTCACACGTTTATCCGCGTGCCGGCGGGAGCGGTGATGGCGGCGGCCGCGTTTGCCTACGCCGATCCGGTGGTGCGGGCGATCGCGCTGCTGGTGGGCGGTGGGGTGGCGTTCACCTCTCACAGCACCAAGGCCGCGGCGCGCGCGACGGCGAATCTGAGTCCCGAACCATTCTCGAACATGGCGCTGAGTCTTGGCGAAGATGTGATCGCGTTCGGGTCAAGTTTCCTGGTGGCGTGGTTTCCCGTGGTGATGCTGGGGATCGTGGCGCTGTTTCTGGGCCTGTTCTTTTGGCTTGCGCCGAAGATCGTGCGCGTGGTCCGGCGGCGGTTGCGATTCGGCGGCGCGTGAGGGACCTGCGAGTCGCGATAGGATAGCGCGCATGGACCGGAGAGGATTCTTGTTGAGCGCCGCGGCGGGTACGCTTGCGGCGCAGCAGACGGCGGCGGGCCAAGGGGCTCTGAAGCAGTGCGTCACGGGCGGGGTATTTGGGCACCGGATGCCGTTCGAGGAGATGTGCCGGCATGCTTCGGAGTTGGGATTTTATGGGTTCGATCTGATCGGGCCGGAACAGTGGCCGGTTCTGAAGAAATACAACCTCGTGCCGACGATGATGCCGGGACCGTACGGGGGAACGATCTCAGACGGCATCGGGGCGGTGGAAAATCACGCGCGGCTGGAAACATCGATGCACGAGGCGATCGACCTCTGCGCGGCCGCCGGCGTGCCGAACGCGATTGTGCTTGCGGGTCACCGGCGCGGGATGTCCTACGAGGCGGGCGCCGACCATTGCGTGACGTTTCTGAACCGCGTGAAGGCCCATGCCGAGGATAAGCGGATCAACCTGTGCCTGGAGTTGCTGAACAGTAAGGTTGACCACAAGGATTACTTATGCGACCACACGGCGTTCGGCGTGGGCGTGATGCAGCGGGTGAATTCGCCGCGGGTGAAATTGCTGTACGACATCTACCACATGCAGATCATGGAAGGAGATATCGTGCGGACGATTCGCGACAACATCCAGTGGCTGGCGCACTTCCATACCGGAGGGAATCCGGGGCGGCATGAGATCGACGGGACACAGGAGCTGAACTACCGCTTCATCGCCGAAGCGCTGAAGGATCTGAAATTCGAGGGCCAGATCGCGCACGAATATTCGCCGGCGCCGGGGCGCGATCCAATCGCATCGCTCAAGCAGGCGAAGGAAATTTTCACCGTTTGAGGGCGCCGCTTACGCAGGCGCCGGTTCGACCCAGATTTTTTCCGCGGCGGGGCGGCCGAGCTGAACGGTGCGCGCGCCGAGGGCCAGGGTCAGCGTGTCGTCGTAGTTGTGCTGGAGGAGTTCGAAAGACGAGCCGGGGCGCAGGCCAAGCGTGTGGAGGAATTCGAGCAGGCGCGCGTCGCGTTCGAAGACGCTGCGCACTTCTGCCTTGACGCCGGCCGCAAGTTCGGCGAGCGGGAGCCAGCCCCGGCCGCGGCGCTCGGCGGGGGTGTCGACGCCGACGCGGTTGCCATGCGGGCAGGCTTCGCCCGCGCCGAGTTTTTCGATGAGCTTGCGCTCGAAGTCCGGGCTGACGGCGTGCTCGAGATGCTCGGCTTCTTCGTGCACCTTGTACCACTCCATCCCGAAGACCTCGGTGAGCATGCGCTCGATGAGGTGGTGGCGCATGAGGAGACGGTCGGCAATTTCGCGGCCGGAGGGAGTGAGTTCGAGTTGGCCCTGCTCGCTGACGTTGATGAGCTTGTCGCGCTTGAGGCGGCGGATGGCCATGGTGACGGCTGGCGCGGTGACGCCGAGGCGCTTAACGAGCGTGGCGGCAATGACCGTTTCGCCTTCGCTCCCGGCTTCGGCGATGGTCTTGAGATAGTTTTCCTTCGAGATGGTGATTTTCACCGGAGAGCGCACCGCGCACTTCCGATTTTACTCGTGGATGGGGCTGGGCTTGAGAATCGGGAAGCGCACGTCGTCGTCGTCGGGGACGGGTAAGGCTTCGAGGCCGTGGGCACGCCAGCGCTCGGCGTCGAGGACGTGGAGGACGGCGATTTCGTCGCAGGAAGAGAACTTCTTGCAGCGCATGCAGTCCTTCCAGGCCTTCAGCGGAAGCAGGCCGCGCTCGATTTCGCCGAAACCAAGGCGGGCGAAGAAGCCGGCGACGTAGGTGAAGGCGAAGACGGCGTCGAGGGAGAAGTCGCGGGCTTCGTCCAGAAGGGCTTCGACGAGCAGGCGGCCGATGCCGGCGCCGCTGAACGCGGGCGAGACGGCGAGCGAGCGGACCTCGGCCATGTGGGGGGTGTAGAAGTGGAGCGCGGCGCAGCCGGCCAGTTCGTCTCCCACGTAGGCGACCGTGAAGTCGCGGATGCTTTCGCTCAAGTCGAACTCAGTGCGCGGCAGCATGATGCCCTGCGCGGCGTAGCCGTTGATGAGGCCGAGCATGGCGGGGACGTCGGAGAGGCGGGCTTTGCGCAGCACGGCGGCGGGAGCGGTTGCGAACGCGGCAGCCGATTGATTATTCACCACAATGAATAATCATAGCATGGTGGCGTTGGCGCGTCAGCGCCTTGTCCGGCCAAGCCGAAGCGTGTGAGGATGGTGGCTGGTAGCTCCATGCCGAAGGAATACGTCAGGCAGGTCGAGGGCGCTTACCGGATTGGTGACACGCGCGTGTCGCTCGATTCCCTTGTCTATCTGTTCCTCGAGGGGATGTCAGCGGAGAGCATGGTAGAGAGCTATCCGGCGCTCACGCTCGAGCAGGTGCATGGCGCGCTCGCTTTTTACCTCGGACACCAGAGAGAGGTGGATTCCGGCCTCGCCGAAGGAGAGCGCACCGCCGCTTTGCTGCACGAGCAGTCGGTGCAGACGAATGCGGAACTGATCGCGAAGCTGCGCCGGGTTTCGCTGGCCGAAAGCTTACGACCTGCTGCGCGTTTCTACGAAGGCACGTCCGGCTCTTTTCAGCCAGAACAGACGGCCAACTACCCTGTCTTCCATTATTCGGCTAAGTGACTTGAGGAGCGCCAAAAGCTAGTGGCTTCCCCTTTGTCACACCATCAGATAATCTGAGGTTATGCCCGGCAAGGGAAAGGAAGTGGCGCAAGAACGGATCGGCCGCGTTGGCCAACGGCGCCAAGTGGTGATTCCCCGCGAACTCTTCGAGCAGACCGGCATGCGGCAGGGGGGGTTTGTCGCGTTCACGCGAGAAGGCGGCGGCGTGCTGGTAAAGCCCAAGCGGCCGGTGGATGCCGATGACGTGCTTACGTCCGAGGAGGGCGCCGCCGTGAAAAAGGCTGAACGCGAGATGCGGCGGGGCAAGTACGTGACCCTCGATCAACTCCGTGATGAGCTGGACAATCCGCGTACACGAAGCCGCCGCAAAACAGCTTAGAGCGATCCCCGCGGATCGGCGGCGCCGCATTATGGACGATCTCTCCGAGATGGAGGAGGATCCGTTCCGCGGTCTTGTGAAGCCCCTCAAGGGCAAGGCGTACAAGGGCAAGTATCGCAAGGTCTCTGGCCGATACCGGATCATTTTCCGTCCGGTTCATCGCGATCGGGTCGTAGACGTGCTCGCGATACTGCCTCGGAACGAGGCAACCTACCGGTAGGCGCGCCGCCGTTACAGCACGACGCTCTCTTCGATGAGCCGGCCTTCGGCGAAGCGCGATGGGCTGAGGAGGTTGGCGTCGATGATGCGGGTCGTGCCTTCGAGGATCAGGTCGGCGAGGATGCGGCCGGTGGCGGGGGAGTGCATGACGCCGTGGCCGCTGAAGCCGTTGGCGAAGAACAGGCCGGGGGTTTCGCGCGACTCGCCGAGGATCGAGTGGTGGTCCGGGCTCATGGCGTAGAGGCCGGCCCAGGGGCGGCGGGGATTCACTTCGAGCGACTCGAAACCGGGCACGCGGGCGGCGGCGTGGGTGAGGATCTTTTCGATGAACGCCGGGTCGAAGTTGAGCTTGAACCCCGGGGTCTCTTCCGGGTCGTTCCAGGCGAGCAGCAGGCCGAGATTTTCCGGGCGGAAGTGGAAGCCGGTGCCCATGTCGATGACCATCGGGAGGCGCTCGGGGATGCCGGTGACCGGTTCGGTCGGAACCAGCATGCGGCGCATGGGTGTGATGGGAAGATCGGCGCCGGCTAGCGTTGCGACGTGAGCGGCCCAGGGTCCGGCGGCGTTGACCACGGTGCGCGTTTCGATGCGGCCGCGGGACGTTACGACGGCCGAGACGCCGCGCGCATCGCGCTCGATGGCCGTCGCCTCGGTTTCGCGCCAGAGTTGGGCGCCGCGTTCGAGCGCGGAGTTGGTGAAGCCGGTCATGACGCTATAGGGGTCGACAAAGCCGTCGGTAGGGCAGAAACTGCCCCCAAGGATATCGTCCGAACGCATGGCCGGGAAGAAGCGCACCACTTCGTCGCGCGGGAGAATTTGCACGTCCTTTAAACCGAGTTCCCTCTGCCGCCCGGCGTTGGCCCGAAGGTAGGCGAGGTGCTTTTCGCTGGTTGCGAGGAACAGGTAGCCGTGGCCGCGGTAGCCGGAAGGATGGCCGGTAATCTGCTCGAAATCCGCCAGGAAGGGAATCGAGTGTAGCGACATCCGGATGTTCACCGGCGTGGCGAATTGCGCGCGGACGCCGCCCATGCTCTTGCCGGTGCTTCCCTTCCCCTGGTGGGTTTCGCGTTCGAGGATGATGACGCGCGTGCATCCGGCCTGCGTCAGGTGCCAGGCGACGGAGGAGCCGACGATGCCACCGCCGATGATGACCACGTCCGCGGTTTGGGCCATGGCTACTATTGAACGACGATATTGACCAGCTTGGCCGGCAACACGACAATGCGCACGATCCGCTTGCCGGCGACGTGAGCCTGCGTTTTGGCGTCGGCGAGCGCGAGCCGCTCGAGTTCCTCTTTCGAGGTGCCCACGGCGACCGTGAGCTTTCCGCGCAGCTTGCCGTTCACCTGGACGGGAATCTCGATGGTGTCCGCGGCGGCGAGCGCGGCGTCGAACTCGGGCCATTTCTCGCGGAAGATGGGACCCGTGCGCCCAAGGTTCTCCCACATCTCTTCGGCGAGATAAGGCGCGAAGGGCGCGAGCAGAAGGGCGAGGCTGGGCAGCACGTGGCTCAGAACTTCGCCGCCGAGGCCGGCTTCGGTCGCGTAGAGTTCGTTGATCAGTTCCATCAGCGCGGCGATGGAGGTGTTGAAGTGCCAGCGGTTGTCGAAGTCGTGGGTGATTTTCTCGATGGTCTGATGGAGCTTGCGCAGGCACTGGCGCTCGGCGGCCGGATCGCCCGGCGGCGAAGTGCGGCGTTCGAGGTTGCGCGTGAAGAAGCGATAGACACGGTCCAGGAAGCGGCGCTGGCCGCCGACGCTCGCTTCGTTCCACGGCATGTCTTTTTCGGGCGGCGCGGCGAACAGCACGAACAGGCGGCAGGTGTCGGCGCCGTATTTGGCGATCATCTCTTCGGGGTCGACGATGTTGCCCTTGGACTTCGACATTGCCGTGCCGTCTTCGCCAAGCACCATGCCCTGAGTGAAGAGATTGCGCGCGGGTTCATTGTTGGCGACCAAGCCGAGATCGCGCATCACCTTGGTCCAGAAGCGCGAGTAGATGAGATGCAGAATGGCGTGGGTGACGCCGCCGATGTACTGGTCGATGGGAAACCAGCGGGCGATCGAGGCCGAGTCAAACGGAGCGTTGCCGTTGTGCGGGTCGCAGTAGCGGTAGAAATACCAGGACGAGTCGACGAAGGTGTCCATGGTGTCGGTTTCGCGACGGGCGCCGGCGCCGCAGGCGGGGCAATTGACGCGGGTGAAGCTTTCGGAGGCGGCCAGCGGCGAACTGCCGCGGCCGGTGATGGTGACATCAAGCGGGAGGACGACCGGCAGGTCTTTCTCTGGCACGGGCACGACGCCGCATTTGGGGCAGTGGATGACGGGGATGGGCGTGCCCCAGTAACGCTGGCGCGAGACGCCCCAATCCTTGAGGCGGTAGGTGATGGCGGGCTCGCCGAAGCCCTCGGCGCGAGCTTTCCCGCCCATGCGGCGGCGGGCTTCTTCGCTTGACAGGCCGCTCCACTCGCCGGAGTTTTCGACAACGCCGTCGCCGGTGAAAGCTTCGGTGGCGGTAGCGGGCATACCGGCGTCAACGGGCCGGATCACCGGGCGGATGGGGATGCCGTACGTGGTGCAGAACTCGAAGTCGCGCTCATCGTGCGCGGGGACGGCCATGATGGCGCCGGTGCCATAGCCGGTGAGGACGAAGTTGCCGATCCAGACCGGGACGCGCTCGCCGCTGAAGGGGTTGATCGCGTATTGGCCGGTGAACAGGCCTTCTTTTTTGATGTCGCCCGGGTCCTGGCGGGCGCGCCAGGCGATCATCTGCTCGCGCGCGGCCTCAAGTTGCGGGTCCGCCGAGGCGGCGAGAGGATGCTCCGGCGCGAGGATGACGCACGTCGCGCCGAAGATCGTGTCGATGCGGGTGGTGAAGACGCGGATCTTGTGATCCGAATTTTCCAGGGCGAAGTCGACCTCGGCGCCTTCGCTGCGGCCGATCCAGTTACGCTGCATGGTGAGCACGCGCTCGGGCCAGCCGGTTTCGATTTCGCGCATGTCGTTGAGCAGTTCTTCGGCGTAGGCGGTGGTCTTCAGGAACCACTGCTCGAGGGCGCGCTGTTCGACAGGGGTGGTCTCATGGCGCCAGCAGCAGCCGTTCACCACCTGCTCGTTGGCCAGAACGGTGGCGCATTCCGGGCACCAGTTGACGAGCGCCTTCTTGCGGTAGGCGAGGCCGCGCTCGAGCATCTTGAGGAAGAACCACTGGTTCCAGCGGTAGTATTCCGGCTCGCAGGTGGCGAATTCGCGCGCCCAGTCGTAGGCGAAGCCGATGCGCTTCATCTGGCGCCTCATCTCGGCGATGTTAGAGACGGTCCATTCGTGCGGATGGCGCCCGCGCTGGATCGCTGCGTTTTCCGCCGGCAGGCCGAAAGCGTCCCAGCCCATCGGATGGAGGACGTCGTAGCCGCGCATCCACATATACCGGGCGAGCGCGTCACCGATGGAGTAGTTGCGCACGTGGCCCATGTGGAGGCGCCCGCTCGGATACGGGAGCATCTCGAGCACGTAGTATTTCGGGCGGCCGGACGCAGGGTCGGCGCGGTAAAGCGCGGGATCGCTCCAGCGCTCCTGCCACTTCGGTTCGATTTGTTGCGGGTCGTACTGCGTTTCGCTCATTCGGGTCTTTTCGTTTCCGCCGCGGGCGGATCAGGGGTTGGAATGTTGCGGCGTGAACACCGCCATATATTGATTGTCGGAGGAGCGTTCGCTTTCCGAGACGAGTGAGAAGCCGTTGGAATCCACTTCCTCGATCACGCCGGGTTTGTCGAGACGAATGTGATTGCTGCCGAAGGATTTGTGGAAGTCGACCAGGAAGAGCCTGCCGCCGGGCTTGAGCGCGTTCGAGATGCCGGCGAGCATCTGACCCGGGTAGTTGAAGTGATGATAGACCTCGAGCACGAGCACGGCGTCGAGCGAGTGCGCGGGCAGCTTCGGATCCGTTTGCGTGCCAAGGATGAACTCGACGTTGGTGAGGTTGTGCTCTTTGGCGCTGGCGCGGGCTTTGTCGAGGAAGTCGGAATAGATGTCCTCGGCGAATACCTTGCCCGAGGGGCCGACGGCATCGGAAAGATAGGGCAGCATGTAGCCGATGCCGGTGCCGACGTCGGCAACCGAATCGCCGGGCTTGAGGTTCATGGCGGCGATGATGTCATGCGGGTGCTGCTGCGCGTCGCGGTTCGCCGAGCCGAGGCCCTTGGCGACGTTGGCGCGCTGCTCAGGCGTCTGGTAGCCCTTATTGGCATTGGTGGCCACCTGCGCCGCGAGCACGCAAGCGGCGAGCGATAGGGCCGCGGCAAGGCGGGTGAACCTCATAAGCCGGCTTCCATGGGCAGCGCGAGCGGCGAGTCGACCAGGAAGTCCTGCGTGGCCATTTCGGCGACGGCTTCGCGGATGGCGGCTTCGGTGGCCGGCTGGACGGTGATGACGAACGGGAGGTCGCGCCAGTTTTCGCTGGGGATTTGCAGCACGGCGTCGAGACTGATGCCGCGCGAGGCGAGCACGGTTGCCAGGCGGGCGATGATGCCGGGGCGGTCCTCCACGCGGAAGCGGAGGAAATAGGCCGAGTGGTGAGCGGTGACCGAGATGGGCTGATATTCGCCGAGCCGCTCGTGAGCAAACGGGGAAACGCGATCCGGGCTGCCGGAGCGGATTTCGCGCGCCACGCGCATGAGGTCGCTGACGACGGCGACGCCGGTGGGCAACGGTCCCGCGCCGCGGCCATAGTAGAAGGTGTCCTGACCGTAACAGCCGCGCACCCAGATGGCGTTGTAGGAGCCGCGCACGCTGGCCAGAATGGTCGAGCGCGGAATGAGCGCGGGGCGCACGCTGAGCAGTAAGCCCCTCTCGCTCTGACGGGCCGAGCAGATCAGGCGGATCGTGTAATCGAGTTGGTGGGCGTATTGGAAGTCCACCGGCGTGATGCGGCGGATGCCTTCGGTGTAGATGTCGGAGGGCTCGATGCGTTCGCCGAACGCCAGAGCGGTGAGAATGGCGAGTTTCGAGCGGGCGTCGAAGCCGTCGATGTCGGCGCTGGGGTCGGCTTCCGCGTAGCCGAGGCGCTGGGCTTCGGCGAGCACGGCTTCAAACGGCGTGCCGTGCTGCTCGATCTCGGTGAGGATGTAGTTGCAGGTGCCGTTGAGGATGCCGAACAGCGAGGTGACGCGGTCGCCCGCGATGCCTTCGCGGAGCACGGCGAGGATGGGGATGCCTCCGGCGACGCTCGCTTCGATGGCGAGATTCACGTTGGCGGCGATGGAGCGGTCCCAGATCTCGGCCCCGTGAAGCGCGAGCAGTTCTTTGTTCGCCGTGACCACGGATTTGCCGTGCGCGATGGCGGCATCGATGATTTCGCGCGCCACGCCGCAGCCGCCGATGAGTTCCGCAACAATTTGAACATCGGGGTGGGAGACGACCTCGCGCCAATCGCTTGTCACAAGCGTATCCGGGGCGAACGGCGGCAAGGAGAGTTTCGCCACACCCCGGCTGCAGACCGCGCGGACGTTCAGCCGGAAACCGAGTTTGGCGGCGATGGAATCCGCGTTTTCCGTTAAGATTCGCAGGGTTCCCGCGCCGACGTTGCCGAGTCCGATCAACCCGGCGTTAACTTCTTGCATACTCTGTCATTATTCCAGTTGGCGCCGGCTTACCGCAGCGCGCCCGGCAAAACGCGGCCGAAAGCGCCGCTGGGGGCCTCGACGTGGAACAGGTCGGCGAGTGTGGGGGCGATGTCGTTGACGAGGACATCGTCGTGGTGCACGCCGGGGACGATGCCCGCGCCGTAGAGGAGGATGGGCACGTGCCGGTCGTAGCCATAGGGAGTGCCGTGCGTGGTGCCGCGGGGCGTATAGAGGAAGTAGGGTTCGGGCAGAACGAAGACATCGCCGGAGCGCGGGCCGTAGAAGCCGTTGCGCATGGCCCGGCTGATGGTATCCCCGGAGTCGATGCCGGCGAGCAGGTCGTCGCGCGTGTAGACGCGGGCGACGTGCGGCGAAGCGAGGGCGGCGTTGGCGGCGATGCGGCGCGCCTCCGCCGGGTTGGCGTGGTGAGAGGCGAGCGTCGCCAGGTCGAGATAAATCTCACCGGGGCTGCTCGAGGCGACCCAATGGCCGGCGCCGTAATGCCCGGTGAGGGCGTCGTTGACGGAGGCGATGAGGTTGAACCAGTTCAGCCGGCCGCCGGGCATCTTGCGCTCAGTGTTGACTTCGGGCACAGGCGCGACACCGTGGTCGCCGGTAAGGACGACGACATAGCGGCCGGCGCCCAGGTGAGCATCGAGGAAGGTGAGCAGCGAGCCGATGATGCGGTCCGTGCGGATGCTGATGTCGCGGACGCGCGTCGAGTCCGGGCCCCAGGCGTGGCCGACGTAATCGTTGGAGGAGAAGCTGATGGTGAGAACGTCGGCGCCCGGGTGGGTGCCGAGTTTCTCACTGGCGATGGCGCGCTCGGCGAATTTTTCGAGCATCTCGTTGCCGAAGGGCGTGGCGGCGATGGCGCCGCAAGAAGTGGCGCGGTCCGTTGAGGCGTAGACGCAGAACGGCGCATCCGCCGGTTTCGCGTCGAGGGCGCGCCACGATTTTCCTTTGTAAGGCGCGTCGGCGCCAGCGGAATCGAACTGTTCCACCCAGTCCGGCAGCGTGGAGAAATAGTAGGTGCTGCTGACGAAATGGCCGGTGGAGTCGTCGAACCAGTAAGCGCCGTCGGCCATGTGGCCGCTGGGGAGAATCGCGGCCCGGTCCTTGATCGAGACGCCGATGACCTTGCCCGCCACGCCGGCGATTTTCATCTCGTCGCCCAGAGTGCTGACCAGAAGGCGATGCGGGGACGAGCCTTTCGCGCCGGGCTTACCGCCGAGCAGCGCGGTGCCGGGATCGCTGACGCTGGTGACGTCATGCCCGCTGGCGCGGTCGAACCACTCGTTGCCGATGATGCCGCTCACCGACGGCGTCGCGCCGGAGAGAAATGTCGAGTGTCCGATGGCGGTGACGGTGGGAACGTGGATATAGTGTGCGTTGGTGTAGAAGGCGCCGCCGCTGAGCATGCGTTTGAATCCGCCGGTGTAGCTGGCAGCGAAGCGCGTTAAGTAGTCGTAGCGGAACTGATCGATGACGATGGCGACCAGGAGTTTCGGGCGCGGGGCGGGTGGCGGCGCGGCGAGCAGTGTGCAGGCGCACAATACGAAAGAGAAGATTCGCTTCATAGGATGAATGAGTAGTGAGTATTTAGCGTATCGCAATGGCGTATGATTACCGGTTGCAGAGTAGGCCGAGTACAATCGCAAGGAGGTAAACAGCCCGGAACGGGCTCGAGAGCCAGATGAATATTTCCGTGAAAGGCGAGTATGCGCTGCAGGCGATGTTCGACCTGGCCGAGCGTGCGGGAGGCGAACCGGTGAAGATCGGAGCAATCGCGCGGCGCTGGAAAATCCCGCAGAAGTTCCTGGAGCTGATTCTGGCGGGCCTGAAGCAGGGAGGCTTCGTCGAGTCGCGGCGCGGGGCCGAGGGCGGCTACCTGCTGGCCCGGGCGCCCGAGTCGATCACCGTCGGCGAAGTGCTGCGTTACGTGGAAGGACCCAAGCTGCAGCGGGCTGCGCCGGGTAAGGCGGACGACCCTCTCTCCGTCATGTGGGGCGAAGTGGACCGCGCGATTTCGAGCGTGATCGACCACACGTCGTTCTCGGATCTCACCCGAAGCTGGCGCGAGCGGCAAAGCCGCTTCGTGCCGAACTTTGATATTTGAACTGCGGAAGTCCCAGAAACAGGGAGCGACAGAATGATCTTCGACGATAATTCGCTCAGCATCGGGCGCACGCCGCTCGTGAAGCTGAACAGGGTGACCGCCGGCGCGCATGCCACGGTGCTGGCCAAGATTGAAGGGAGAAACCCGGCGTATTCGGTGAAGTGCCGGATCGGCGCTTCGATGATTTGGGACGCCGAAAAACGGGGCGTGCTCGGGCCCGGCAAGCACTTGATCGAGCCTACGAGCGGCAACACCGGCATTGCGCTGGCCTTCGTCGCCGCGGCCCGCGGCTACGCGATCACGCTGGCGATGCCGGAGACGATGTCGATGGAGCGCCGGAAGGTCTTGAAGGCGTTCGGGGCGAACCTGATGCTGACACCGGGCTCGGAAGGAATGGCGGGCGCGATCCGCCGTTCGGAGGAACTGGCGGCCTCCGACCCAAGCCGCTACGTGCTCCTGCAGCAGTTCCGCAATCCAGCCAATCCGGAGATCCACTTCCGTACGACGGGCCCGGAGATTTGGGAAGACACCAAGGGAGCCGTGGATGTGCTCGTGTCGGGCGTTGGGACCGGTGGCACGATCACCGGGGTGTCGAGATTCATCAAGAACGAGCAGCGCAAAGCGATTACGTCGGTGGCCGTCGAACCAGTGGCGAGTCCGGTGATCACGCAGAAGATGAACGGCGAACCGCTCAAGCCGGGGCCGCATCGGATTCAGGGGCTCGGCGCGGGATTCATTCCCGACACGCTGGACCTTTCGTTTGTCGATCGCGTGGAGAAGATCGCGGATGACGAAGCGATTGAGATGGCGCGGCGCCTGGCGCACGAGGAAGGGATTCTCTCGGGGATCTCGTGCGGCGCGGCGGCGGCGGTGGCTGTGCGGATTGCGAAAGAGTCCGAGATGAAGGGGAAGACGATCGTGGTCATCCTTCCAGACTCCGGCGAGCGGTACCTGTCGAGCGTGCTGTTCGAGAACGATTAGCGGCCTGGAAAATAGAAAAGGCGGATGTCGACACGGCCTGAGCCGGTGGCATCCGCCCGCGTAACGGGGACTTGTACAGAAAGCGATGCAAGCGGGCCGGATGTTACACCCTGAAACGATTTTTTAGACATTTTTTCCGCGCCCTGGAAGTGAAATCGTGCTTACATTTTCAAAGAAACAACGACAAACGTGGTTGGCTTTTGCGGCGCTCCTCGGTGCGGCGGGCTCGCTTCGAGCCGCCGACGCGGCCTCGGTGGGCATGGACGCAGCGA
>JAJYCN010000197.1 GCA_021778335.1 Acidobacteriota bacterium
CGAACGAGATTTCCGCGACGAACGGGAGCGGCTATCGGGACTGATCGACCGATTTTCGGCGGGAGGGGCCGCAGGGTGTACGAAGAATCCGCATAGTTTCTTCGGGAAGATGACGCCGGAGGAGTGGGCTATCTTGATGTACAAACATGTTGACCATCATTTGCGGCAGTTTGGAGTGTGACCGGCTCACAGGCGGTAAGTCTTGAGACCCGCGCGACAAGCCCTGATGCCGAGGCCCGCGGCGTCTCGTACGCCGGTCCCCAAGTGTTGGCGAGATAGCCGTGGTCAGCAACTCCGGCATTGATCGCGGCTTTGCCGCTAAAATCCTTTTTCCGAACAGAGACGGCCACCGTGCCTTGTGCCGCCTCCGATTTTGTACCGGAACGGGTCACGTTGAGTTGTAGCCGCCGTATCTATAGATCTGCGAGGATCTCTACACTTTGATTCCGGCCAACTTCCTCCAACACCGTTTCAGGCGAGCTTTCGGAGAGCCAACGTTGGTGGAACCGGTCCACGCGACCCGCGATTGGCCCCTCTGCCGGGCTGATGCCGGGCGCCGTTCTCTGGCGCCTCGCCGATGGATACCATCGAAAGGGAGGGTGGAGCATGAACAAGATCACACCGTTTCTTTGGTTCAATGACAACGCCGAAGAGGCTGCGGAGTTTTATCTTTCGGTATTTCCGGAGGCGAAGAAGGTAGGCGAGCTGCGTTCGAGCGGCGTGGGGCCGTGGCCCGCCGGCAAGATAGCGACCATCACGATCGAACTTATGGGGCAGCAGATGACGTTCCTCAACGGCGGTCCCGCGCACGCGCTCACGCCGGCGTTCTCGTACTGCGTTGCCTGCAAGGACCAGGCTGAGCTCGACCGCTACTGGGACAAACTGGTTGAGGGCGGCGCGCCCATGGCGTGCGGGTGGCTGACGGACAAGTTCGGGCTGTGCTGGCAGATCGTGCCGGAGAACATCGGCGATGTCCTGAAGCACCCGAGAGCGATGGAGGCGATGATGAAGATGGTGAAGTTCGACATCGCCGCGTTGGAGGCGGCGGCGAGGGAGTGAGGGCCAAGCGCCCATCCCCACGAGCGCCCGCTGCGATAAGGGAGAATCTCGCGGCGGCGATGTCCGACGAATGTCTTTCCAGGATTCAGCGACATCGGCACAAATCCAACCGGGCTTGGGGCTAAGGCCATTTCTGCGCGCCGTGCAGAATGCGAAGGATGTCGATGGCGTCACCGGCGATTCGATAAACGACGATGTACGGCAGGGGTGTAAGCACCAATTCCCGGGTTCCCTCCTTCTTGCCGGGACGCCCGAGATGGGGAAATTCCAGGAGAGCGACGGGGGCACCGTAGATGGCGCGCACCAGTTCGGGCGCATGGTGCGGCGTTTCCCAAAGCAGATAGTTGGTAATGCGCTCCAGATCACCGGCGGCTTCCCCCGACCAGCGAAGTTGCATTTATCGGCGCGAATGCTTTTCAGCGATCAGCTTTTCAAGCCGCGCGCCGACTTCTTCGTGGGGCAGAAGCGCGCCGCGGCCGGCGGACGCCAAGCCCTTCTCCACTTCGAGGATGAACCACTCATCGTAATCGACAAAGCGCGCGATGGCTTCCTGGGCAAGCGCCTCCGTATTGCGGCCTTGCTCGGCGGCGATCCGGTTCAGCTTGGCTTGCACGTCGGGGCTGAGATGTACTTCCATCGCCTTCAGAGTAAAGATTCGTGGCCGTTACGTCAACCGGGACCGCGCCGAATGCCAGGGCGTTTTGCGGCGGCTCAAGGGCACGGATCAGGCGATGGGCGGATAGGCCGCGCGGCAACTTCATGCGTCTTCCAGAGGAATCAATTCGTCCTTCACGTAGTGCATCTGCACCACTTGCGGACGCGAGGGGGCATCTTCGAAGTGCAGGGAAACCGCCTCTAACACCCTGGAGCGCAATTCATCCCAGGTCCCGGCCTGGGTGAAAATGGCGTGGCCCAACGCACGCGCGTGGAAGCCGCCTTCCTCCGCATCGCGGATCTCGAAGATCAGGTCCACGAGCATAGAATGCCGCCGCGGGACGTTTGGGCACGGCTTGAGACCTCGCATTCGCGACACGTTGGGCTTCCGGCATGAGAGTGGCCCAATTCGTTCGCTCGCCGCTGTAGTGCCCCCCATCTCCTGCGCTATTCTGAATCGAGAGGATATCGAACATGGGTTGTGGAAGTGGCATGCCGGGGCCGCAGGCGCCGGAAACCAGCACAAGAAGCGTTTTTTGCGTGAAGTTTCAGCGCGAGATGCCCGGGCTCGAGGAGCCGCCCTTCGACAATCATCCGCTTGGCCAGCGTATCTACGAGAACGTTTCGAAGGAAGCGTGGAAGATGTGGGTCGAGCAGATGAAGATGATCATGAACGAGTACCGCCTCAATCTCGGCACGCCGGAGGCGCAGGAGTTTCTGCTGAAGCAGATGGAAGAGTATTTCTTCGGCGAAGGCGCGAAACTTCCTCCCGGCTTCGTTCCCCCGCAAGCCAAGAAGTAACTACCGAATTACGGGCAGAGCTGTCTGGATATCGAACTCCAGCCGGCTGTGCGCCCGGCGCAGTGCCTCTTCGGCAGCGGCCGGCGTGGCGGCGCGGGAAAATAAGAACCCCAGATAGCTATGGCCTTCCGGCAGCGGCTGCAGGTGATGACCTTGTTTCGCCGTGATCACCGCATCCACAATGCCCTGCGTGGTCAGCGCGTCTTCGATCCCGCGCACGTCCACGTACACACCCTCGCGGGGAATGGGAATCATCATGACGCCCAACGCCTCGCCATCGAGGTGCAGTTCGCCCGGATCGAGGCCCGCCGCGTGACGCAGGATCAATTCTTCGAGCCCCGGCAGTGCGCGGGCGCACAAGCCTCCGATGGGCCGAGGCGCCGCTTCGAGCACCCAAACCCCTTGCCGATTGAGCCGCATCTCGGTGTGCACGGGGCCGTGAGTCAATCCGAGTGCGCTCGCCGCGCGGGCCGCGGCACTCGTCAGCGCGTCTTGCACGCCGGCCGGTTCGCGTGACGGCGTAACGTATATCGTCTCTTCGAAAAACGGACCGTCCAGCGGGTCCGGCTTATCGAAGATTGCCAGCGCGCGAAACTGGCCGCGGCTCACGATGCCCTCGACAGCGAACTCGCGCCCCGGAATAAACTCTTCCACTTGGACAAACCGCTCCTGCTCCGCCGCGCGAGCGCCGGCAAGCAACGCTCGGATTCGCGCGCAGGCGGCGGTAAACTCCGCCGGGTTATCGGCGCGAATCACGCCGCGACTGCCCGACATCGTCAGCGGCTTCAGCACGCAGGGATAAGGCGCTCGCGACGACGCAGCTTCGGCATCCTCGTCCGGAGAGATCCGGAAAAATCGCGGCGCAGGCATCCCGGCCTTGCGAAAATGCTCCCGGGCAAGAAACTTATTCGACGCCGCGCGAACCGCATCGGGCGAATGAAACGGCAAGCCGAGCCGGGCCGCCGTCACCGCCGCCAGGAACGCGGGCCGGTCGCCCACAGCCGCTATGCCGTCCACTTGTCCGGCTTGCGCCGCCGCACGCCGCGCCGAGCCCTCGGCGTTGTTAAACCGCAGCGCAATCGCCCCGTCGCCCCACGGGTCGTCCATCACGTGGCAGCGGTCCGTGGCCAGGCGCAGTTCCAAGCCGGCGCGTTCCGCCGCTTCGGCGAAAGAGCGCAACTGGTAGCCGGTGGTTGCCGCAAACAAGAGAACTTTCGGCATTTGATTCAGAGGCGAGCCAACTGCTCGTCCGCGGGTTCGGCTCAACAGTACCACGGCTCTTCGAGATACGGGATCGTGGCGCGAGCAGGCCGCGGATCGTCACCCATCGCCTTCCCGTGCGCCAGCGTCCACAGCCGCTCGAAGATTTCGCGGCGCGGAACCTGCTCCCGCTGGGCGTCCTGCACGGTTTGCATGGCGCTCGCAGAAAGCCAGTCCATCGAAGGGTCCGGATGATTCCAGCGGTAGAGCAGCGCCGGAGGATCGAACCTGTCGATACAAGCGGCGACGTAGCTTAGCTCGAGTAGCAGCGAATGCGCGGGAATCAGCAGCCGCAGCGCAAGCTGAAGCGGCGCGGTGTGCTCCACCAGTTCCAATTCGTGCAGCGAGGCGAGCAGTTCGCGGTAGGACGCGGCGGTGGTCCACGGAGTGAAAGGGATGAATGTCGGAGCGAGGGCAAGGCCCGATTCCCGCATCAACTCCGCCGCGGCGAAAAAATCCGCCCGCGTGTGGCCCTTGTCGAGTTTGGCGAGAACGGCGTCGTCCAGCGACTCCACCGCGCTCGTCACGAACAGGCAGCCGGTGCCGCGGAGCACGGGCAATATCGAACGGTGCTTGAGCAGGTGCTCGATCTTGATGGTCGCGTCGTAAGTAACTTCCGGGAACTCGTGGTGCAGCCGCTCGACGATGCGCCGGGCGTGCGCCGGCCCGTTGAGGAAGTCCGGATCGCCGAAGGTGATGTGGCGAGCCCCGGCTTCCACTTGCTGGTGGATATCGGCGAGAACGACATCGGCGGAGACGACGCGAAACGCGCCGCGATACACCGGCACAACCGGGCAGTGGCGGCACAAGTGCTTGCACCCGCGCGAAGCCTCGGTGTAGCCAGCGACGCTCGATCCGCTTCCGGTCACGAGTTGCGGGTAGAGGCGAAGCGGCGGCAGAGCCGAGCGGTCCGGCACCAGAAACCGCTGCCGGGCCAGGTGCGCGGTCTCCGCGACCACCCGACCTTCGGCAAACTCGACCAGCGCCGTCTCAAACTCAGCCCCAAAACACGCCTCCACGCCCAGGGTTCGGAGATGCTCGCGATTCAGAGCGGCGTAAAGGCCGAAACAGCAGACGCGAGCGGAAGGGTTCACTCGCCGGGCGCGTTCAATCAGCGGGACGGCAAGCCTGGTCGCGGTGTGCATCGGCAGAAAGAAGGCGATCAGCCCGGCGTCCTGAAAAACCTCTCCAGAAACCGGAGCGAGGCTTGCGTCAACGCACTCCACCGCATGCCCGCGCGCGCGCAGCCATGCGGCCGGGGACGCCAAGCCAAACGGCTGATGGCCAAGGTCGTATGTCGATACCAGGAGGACACGCATGAGCGAGGACTTCTTTCATCGTAGCGGCCTGCACGCCGGACGGGGATTCGCCGTCATAACTCATGTGAGGTTTTGGCCTTTCGCGTTGGCGTGTGTCTGCACGGCGGTGTATTCGCAGCCGGCTTCCGCCCTACGCCCGAACATCGCCGTGGAAGTGCCTGGCGTGCTCGGCAGCATCCCGGACCAGGAATTGGCCGAGGCCCGGCAGCCCCAACCGGCGCCCGAGCTGAAACTTCCCCCTGGCAGCCGCGATTACAACCTCAAAGGCGACAGCCGCACGCTCTTCGAGCAGGTTGCACGGATGTTGGGTCTGCAGGTGGTTTTCGATCGCGAATACCAGCCCACGGCCGACGTCCGCTTTTACGTCGACCAGGAGGACGCGCGCTCGACGCTGCGCCTGCTTGAAGCCGCCACCGATTCTTTCGTCACACCGATGGGCGAGCATGCGATCCTGGTGGCGCGCGACACGGCGCAGAAGCGGCAGCTTTATGCTCGCATGATCGCCGTCGCCGTGCCGATCCCGGAAGGGGTCACGCCGCAGGAGATTCAGGAGATTGCGAACGCTGTGCGATCTTCGATGGACATCCGGCGCCTGATGGCCGACCCCGAGAAACGGATGCTGCTCATCCGCGACACCGAAGGCAAGGTGCGGACGGCTCAACTGCTGGCCGAAGACCTGATGCGGCCGCGCCCGCAGGTGGAGGTGGAGGTCGAACTGATGACGTTGACGTCGGACGTGGCGGCGCACTATGGTCTTTCGCTGCCGGCCTCGTTCCCGATCGTCGATTTGCTGGGGAACGGCGCGAACCTGCTCGGCTCGCCGCTCACCTCCGCAGTCTCCGGTTTTCTCACGTTCGGCGGAGGCACGACATTCATCGGCATCGGCCTGACGAGCGCCACGCTATGGGCCACGGCGAGCCGGTCGATCACCAAGACGCTCGACCACGCGGAAGTGCTGGCGAGCGACGGACAGCCGGCGACATTGAAGATCGGCACGAAATATCCGGTGGTAACCAACGCTTACGTCGGCCAGGTGACGGGCACCGGCCCGGTTTACACGCCGCCGCCGACGGTTCAGTTTCAGGACCTCGGCCTGGTGCTGAAGATCACGCCGCACGTGCACGGGATGGATGAAGTCACGCTCGACGTGGAAGCATCCTTCCAGCTTCTCGCCGGCACGGCGGCGAGCGGATTGCCGATCATTTCCGACCGGGAATACAAGGGGACGGTTCGGATGCGGGAAAGCCAGTCGGCGATTCTGGCCGGCATGATGAGCGCCTCCGACGCGCGCACGGCGGTCGGCATCCTGGGGCTGATGAACATTCCGCTCATCGGCAAGATTCTGAGTGAGCGTACCACGGACAAAGCGCACGACGATACGCTGATTGTGCTGCGGCCTCATCTCACGATCCCGCCCCCCGGTATTTTCGCCGTGCACGAGGCGTGGGTGGGCAGCGAAACACGTCCCGCCGAACCGCTCTAGTGGCGGGATACAGGGGGCGACGCTTTCCGGCTTGTTATCCTGAAGCAGCATCAATGTCGAAAATGTTACAGGAGATCCGCCAGCAGCCCGAGGCGCTGGAGCGGACACTGAAAAGTTCGCTGCGGCTGGCGGAGAAGCTGAAGCGGCATCTGGAACAAAAACGGCCGCGAATGATTTTGCTGGCGGCGCGCGGCACCTCCGACAATGCGGCGTTGTTCGGCCGGTATCTGCTGGAAATCGCGACCGGCATCCCGGTTTCGCTCGCCGCGCCAAGCGTGTTCACGCTCTACGGCGCGCGGCTTGCTCTCGACGACGTGCTCGTGGCGGCGATCTCGCAGTCGGGTGAATCCACCGACATCAACGTGGTATTGGAGCGCGCCCGCGAGGAGGGAGCGCTGTCGATCGGCATCACCAACGAAGCCGGCAGCACGATGGCAAAGCTAGCCGAGTACACTTTCCTGGTGAAGGCCGGACGGGAGAAGAGCGTGGCCGCCACCAAGACTTACACCGGCCAGCTTCTGTGCATGTACCTGCTGACGTACGCTCTCGGCGGCGGAGTAAATCTCGACACGCTGGCGCGGCTGCCCGAGTGGACCGAAAGCGCGCTGAGCCTGGAAGAACGCATCGCCGAGAGAGCCGAACGGTATCGATTCATGGAGCATGCCGTGGTGGTGGGCCGGGGCATGGCGTACGCGGACGCGTTCGAGTTCGCGCTGAAGCTGATGGAGACCTGTTACGTCGTGGCCGAGCGGTTCTCATCGGCGGATTTTCTCCACGGGCCGATTGCGATGGTGGAGCGGTCGTTCCCGGCGTTCCTGTTTACGCCGCCGGGGGTAACCTGGCCCACGATGCGGGAAATGCTGGATAAGCTGGAGCACCTGAAGGCGGACACGCTGCTGATTACGGACGAGAGTAACCGCGAGGCGCTCGACCGCGGGCGGAGCGTGATCGCGATTCCGGCGAAGCTGGCCCGGAAGTCCGGGCTGCCGGTGGAAGTCTACACGCCGATTCCCTACATCGTGCCGGCGCAGTTATTCGCGGCGCGGCTGGCTGCCGAGAAGGGGCTCGATCCGGACCAGCCACGCACGCTCACAAAAGTAACTAGAACGCTCTGACCGGCGGAGTGAGCCGCGCCGCGGCCAGGGGTCAGTCTCAGTTGCCGCAGGCGGCGTCTTTGATGCCGATCTTGCGGAGGACCGCCATCATCGGGCACCAGTTGGTGAACGCCGACTGGAACAGGTTCAGGCCGACGAAGGCCGTGAAAAAGTAAAAGTACGGGCTCACCCAGTAGCCGAGCGCGACGCTCAGCACGATGAATCCTCCCGCGATCAGACGCAAATACCGATCCACTGTCATTGGGCCAGTCTCCTTCGGTTGATAAGGAAATATACAACGGGGACGGTGAGCGGCGCCAGCACGAGCGAAGCAATTTCGCCCGCCATCAGCGCGATCGCGAGTCCCTGGAAAATCGGGTCGAACAGAATCACGGCGGAACCGACGACGACGGCCGCCGCGGTCAGGGCGATGGGCCGGAAGCGGATCGCTCCGGCGTCGATCGCCGCATCCGCCAGGCTCATTCCCTCGCGCAGACGGAGTTCGATGAAGTCGACGAGGATGATGGAATTGCGGACCACGATGCCGGCGCCGGCGATGAAGCCGATCATCGACGTTGCGGTGAAGAACGCGCGCCAGATCCCGTGCGCCGGCAGAATGCCAATGAGGGAGAACGGAATCACCGTCATGATCACCAGCGGCGTGATGAAGCTTTGGAACCAGCCGGCCATCAGCACGTAGATGAGGATCAGGACCGCGGCGAAGGCAAGCCCGAGGTCGCGAAACACTTCGTAAGTGATGTGCCACTCGCCGTCCCACTTCATGGCGTAGTGCGCGTCGTCGAAGGGTTGATGGGCGGTGTAGGTTTCGATCGAGTATCCGTCCGGAGCGCGCATCTTGTCGATCTCCGGACCCATTTTGAGAATGGCGTATACGGGGCTCTCGATCTCACCGGCGACGTCGGCGATCACGTAAGTAACCGGCATCAGGTTCTTGTGGTAGATGCTTTTGTCTTCGAGCGAGGTCTGCTCGGAGACGAGGCCGGTCAGGGAGACGAAGGAACCGTTGGCGCCGCGCATCCGGAAGGACGCCAGTGTGCCGAGGTGGGAGCGGTCGGCGCGGTCAGCGCGCAACACGATCGGGACTTCTTCGCGCGCCGAGTCGTCGTGCAGCAGGCCGGCGGGCGCGCCTTGCGAAACCAGCGCCAGGGTCTGAGCCGCTTGCGCCACCGCGATGCCGTTCAGCGCGGCCTTTTCGTCGTCGATATGAAGAGTCTTCTTGGTCTGATCGTCTTCGACATACCAGTCGGTATCGACCACGCCCTTGGTGGAACGGAACAGATCCCGCACCTGGCGCGCCACGGCTGTGCGTCCGGCGGCGTCCGGACCGTAGACTTCGGCCACCAGCGTTTCGAGCACCGGCGGGCCCGGAGGCACTTCGGCGACTTTCACCTTCGCGCCGTACTGCAACGCCGTCGCAAGCAGCCGCTGCCGCACTTGTTTGGCGATGTCATGGCTGGAGGCCGAGCGGTCGCCTTTCGACAACAGGTTCACCTGGATGTCGGCGACGTTCGCGCCCGACCGCAGATAGTAATGCCGCACCAAGCCGTTGAAGTTATAAGGGCCCGAGGTGCCCGTGTAGGTTTCTACACTAGTAACTTCTTTCTGATTCAGCGCGAGGCGCGCTAACTCCCGAGTTACCCGCTCGGTCTGCTCGAGCGTCGTTCCGGCGGGCATGTCCACCATCACCTGGAACTCGCTCTTGTTGTCGAACGGCAGCATCTTCACTTTGACGATGCCCACGTAGACCAGCGCCATCGATACGATGAGCATCACGACGACGCTGAAAAGGAAACCGGTCCGTTTGAACGGCTCATGGAGGATCACCCGCATCGCGCGCCGGTAGAGCCGCGTCACGCGGTCTTCATGGTGGTGCGCGGCGCCGTCTTCACGTTTCAGCATCCGGATCGCGGCCCAGGGCGTGACGACAAACGCCACGATCAGGGAAAAGATCATCGCCGCCGAAGCGCCGATCGGAATCGGGCGCATGTAGGGACCCATCAGGCCGCCGACGAACGCCATCGGCAAGATCGCGGAGATCACGGCCAGCGTCGCCAGAATCGTCGGATTACCGACCTCGTCCACCGCCTCTACAGCGACGTCCATCGCCGAGCGGCCAGCGTTGGAACTCATGCGCCAGTGGCGGACAATGTTTTCCACCACGACAATCGCGTCGTCGACTAATATGCCGATCGAGAAAATCAGGGCGAACAGCGTGATGCGGTTCAGCGTGTAGCCGTAGAGGTAGAAGGTCATCAGCGTGAGGGCGAGCGTGACCGGAATCGCCGTGAAGACGATGCCCGACTCGCGCCATCCGAGCACGAAGCCGATGAGCAGGCTGACCGAGATCACCGCGATCCCCATGTGCAGTAGCAGGTCGTTCGACTTCTCCTCCGCCGTTTTCCCGTAATTCCGCGTGACATCGATGTCGATGCCCGGCGGGATCAACCGCCCTTTCATCGCATTTACTTTTTCGATCGAGGCATCGGCCACCGTGATTGCGTTCGCGCCGCGGCGCTTGGACACCGCGAGGGTGACCGCCGGATTGAAGCCGCCCCGTTTCCCCTGGAACACGTAATTCTCCGGCTCTTCGCCGCCGTCGGTCACCGTCGCGATGTCCCGCAGGAATACTGCACGGCCGTTGCTTACTCCCACCGCGAGATTCTCCACGTCCTGTTTGGTACGCAGGAACTGTCCGGTCTGAAGCGCGAACTCCTGGTTCCCGCTGGCGTACCCGCCCGCGCTGGCGCGCATATCCGCAGCGCCCACGGCGCCCTGAATTTGCAGCGGACTCAGTCCGTAGCCGGCCAGGCGCGTTCCGTCGAGCGTCACCCGAATCTCCCGGCGCTCGCCGCCGATGATGTCCACCTGGGACACGTCGGTGACCTGCTTGACCTGGTCGCGAATCTGAGCCGCCACCTGCCGCAACTGGTAAGGCCCGTAAACCTTGCTCGAAAGGGTCAGCGCCAGGATCGGCACGTCGTCGATCGAGCGCGGCTTGACGAGCGGAGGCATCGAGCCCGGAGGCAGTTTATCGATGTTCGCGCTCACCTTCTGCCGCAGCGTAGCCACGGCGGCCTCTTCGTCCTGGCCGACGTAGAACCGCGCGATCACCAACGACATGCCCGGACTGCTGGTCGAATACACATACTCGATGCCGGGAATCTCCCGGATCGCCCGCTCGATCGGCCCGGTAACCCGCTGCTCGACTTCGTGCGAGGAGGCTCCGGGAAAGGCCGTGAACACGTCCACGAACGGCACCTTGATCTGCGGCTCTTCCTCGCGCGGAAGCTTCCAGACTGCGATGACGCCCGCGGCGAGGGAGGCGGCGATCAACAGCGGGGTCAGTTTCGAATTCAGAAACGCGTGCGCCGTCTTCCCCGCTGCGCCCAG
>JAJYCN010000198.1 GCA_021778335.1 Acidobacteriota bacterium
ATGTGCTGGCCGGGTCGGTGGAGCACGGCGACAGCCTGGGCAACAAGGGGAAGATGACGGCGGGCGACGTGCAATGGATGACGGCGGGTAGCGGCATTCTGCATCAGGAGATGCCGAAGGGCGACGCGCTGGGCAAGATGCACGGGTTCCAGTTGTGGGCGAACCTGCCGTCTTCTTTGAAGATGACGTCGCCGCAGTACCAGGACATTCCGTCGGCGGCGATCCCGGAAGTGACCGACGACGACGGCACGAAGGTGCGGGTGATCTGCGGGGAGTTCTGGGGCAAACGCGGTCCGGTGGAAGGGGTGGCGGCGGACCCCAACTACCTCGATATTTCCGTGCCGCCGGGGAAGAAGAAACGGCTGAAGGTGGAGACGGACCGCAACGCGTTTGCGTATGTGTTCGCCGGGGCCGGGACGTTCCGGGACGCGAGCGAGGGGCAGCCCGTGCTGACCGAGCAGGTGTTGAAGCCGTTCGAAGCGGCCGAGTACGACGCGACGAATCACTCGCTGGTGCTGTTTGACCGCGGGGATGAGATCGTGGTGCAGGCCGGGGAAGAAGGGATCCGGTTCCTGCTGGTTTCGGGGCGGCCGCTCGAGGAGCCGGTGGCGTGGCATGGGCCGATCGTGATGAACACGCAGGATCAGCTACGCCAGGCGATGGACGAGTTACGCGCCGGGACGTTTATTAAGCACGGGTGAAGCGACGCGGGGTCAGGCCAGGGCGAGGTTTAGGTTCTGGATGGCCTCGTCGATTTCGGCGGTGTTTTTGTAGCCGACGGTGACGGCATCGACGCCGGCGTTGCGGAAGGCGAAGCGCATGGCCTTCTGGCGGTCCTCGCGATTGGTGAAGGCGCCCTCACCGACGAGTTTCATGCTGATGACGCCCATGCCCTGTTGGTGGACCTGATGGACGTGCTGGACGACCTCGGGGACGTTGCCGGGTCCGTGGGTGAAATCTTCGCCGTCCATTTTCGCGCCGGTGTGGTTCATGCGGATCATGGCGATATCGAGCCATTGATTGCCGGGGAACTGGCGGAGGGCGGGAAGACCGTGGACGGAGGCGCCGTGGGAAACCACGGCTTTTTTGTGTTCGGCTTCGTTGATGCCGTCCTGCCAGCGGAGGCTGTCGGTGGGCCAGGAGGCGAGGTGCTGCCAGTGGAGCAGCGCGATGTCGAAGTAGTCCGTTTGGGCGGCTTTGCGAAGCTCGTCGATTTTCTGCATCGGGTCGACGCCGTTGCGGGTGGTGAGCTTCGTCATGAGGCGGTAATTGTCGCGGGGGATGCCCTTCAACGCGATGCCGAGCATTTCGTGCATGCCCGCGTAGGACTCGGCGGTTTCGAAGAAGCGGATGCCGTTGTCGTAGGCGTAGCGGACGAGGCGGGTGAAGTCTTGCTGGCCGAGGTCGCGCTGGACGCGTCCGCTGATGGTGCCGGTGCCGAAGGCGAGGCGAGTCACTTTCACGTTGGATTTTCCGAGGGTGACCCAGCCGGTGGCGGATGAGGCGGCCGCTTTCAGCGGCAGGTTGGCCACGCCGGCGAGCGTTCCGGCGGCGACGGTGGTTTTCAGGAAATCGCGGCGAGTGAAGTGAGCCATTGGGATGCCTCCAATGCGGGGCATCTTAGCACGGGGAATCTCCGGATTGCTTGGGGGTTTGGGAGTTTGATGCTCGGGGGCGCAGCGGGGCCGCCGGTCATCTGGCCGTGCCGGGCAGGTGTCGCGCGGCTTCACGTCGTCGTTTGGCGTGTGGACGGCCTGCAACCGAATGCGATTCGGCGGATTGCGACGCCTCTACGGGATTGCCCACGAGGTATATGGGCACCGAGCGGTAGCAATCGACCAGGGCGCTATTTGATCGCGCACGCAGACCGACAGGACGTCACGCACGAAGTAGGTTGAGGGCGGAATCAGGGTAGGTTTCGCTATGTTCGAACGGCTCGGGCCGACATAGAGCAGGCAACTAATATCTAAATACTACTCGAACAGCGAATGTTACCGGTCGAACCAAGGTACTGGACGTACTGAATTTGATATTCGTACGATGATAAGCTTTTCTCATATGGCATTGGGGCGGAGAACTGTGGGTTCTGCTCCGTCCCGTATCCTGCCTCAGACGCAGAGTGCCCCACGACCCTCAGTTATTCGACGCGCATTGCGGGATCGACCCTGGCACGAGTTGTATATCGAGGGATATGGTTCGCCGGCCAGATGTTTCGCCAGGGATGTAAGTGGCCACAAGATCTCGCCGTTCAGAGGGTTCCGTGGTGAACAGGAGCGCGATTAGTGCCCGTATCGATGATGACACTCCCGTTCTGGCGGCTGCGATGCACCCCGGCTGAATCTTCCATCTCCTGCTTGAAGACGCCGCCTCGTAAATCTTCGATCGGCCGGGCGGCTGTGGTAGACGACGTCCAGGCTCTCGAGGATACAGCGCCACTAGAGTACTACCGGGTGATGAGCCGCAGAGGCGGATACTTCATTTCTTGTCAACTGGGAACGTGAAATTTGGCCGGAAAGGTTCACTACATCCGTGAGGTGGCTGACCGCTCAATCCAGGACGTAACGCTCGGGGAGCCGGGCCGGTTAGTGGGTGTTGTAAGTCCTGTCGCTCGGCGCCGAGTATTTGCCGCAGTCGAGAAGGATGTTCGTCAGCGTCAGGACGAGGCCGGCTTAGAAAGATTTATACGAATTGTGTCTTACCGGCGGGCCTATTCAGAGGGGGGTGTCCTGGCGTGACGCATGGTGATACTTATGCACGGCGTGCCGGCGGACTTGTTCCGTCTTGCCTGCGGGATTCCGGGCACTTCTTACTTGGAAGAGCATATGGTGAAGCAGATCCGCGCCGGGATGGACTTGGCGGAGACGCCGGTCCGTTTCACGGAGGGCCGAGCGGAAGGCCGCTTTGCGAAGCTCGGACACGTCGGCGCGCAAATCCGACCGCGGATTGGGAACTGCGGGACCAGAGCGCCGAGGTACGACGTGACGCGGCGCAGCAGCGCGTAGAGGATCGTTTCCGAAGCGCTGACACGAGGAAGATCGATCCGCGGGAAATTAGTGTTCGCCACAGGTGTGGCGGCTAGGGCGGAAGGAGCGGACGACTGGCAATGGGACGGAGGGGTGGAATGGTATTCGGAGGGGGCACGCACAGGCGGGCCGAGATGGCGAAGGCATCGCCGAAGTCCTCGCGCCGGTGGGGCGTCCTGCTGGCGGGCGGGGACGGGACGAGGCTGCGGCAACTGACGCGGTTTATCTGCGGCGACGAACGGCCGAAGCAGTTTTGTCCGCTGCTGGGCGGGCGGACTCTGTTAGCCGAGGCCCGGCGCAGGGCGGAGCGGAGCATCGATGCGAGGCGGCTGCTTTACTCTGTGACGAGGACTCACGAGAACCATTACGCGAGGGAGTTGGCGGACTGTGGTTCGCTGAGGATCGTGCAGCCGTCGAACCGGGGGACGGCTCCGGCGATTGTTTTGGCGCTATTGCACCTGCTCGACCGGGACAACGATGCGGTGGTGGCGTTTTTGCCGTGCGACCACTACTACTCCGAGGAGGGGCGGTTCACGGAGGCGCTGGATGCGGCGTTTGCGGTGGCCGAGGCGCGGCGGGACTGTGTGGTGTTGCTGGGAGCAGAGCCGCGGGGGCCGGAGGTGGAGTACGGCTGGATCGAGTTGGGCGGGTTGGTGACGGAGACGGGGGCGAGCGTGTACCGGGTTCGGGGGTTTCAGGAGAAGCCGCCACTGCCGATGGCGGAGCATCTGTTCCGGAGTGGTTCTTTGTGGAACACGTTTGTGATGGTTGGCCACGTGAGCGCGTTTCTGGAGATGGTGGCGCAGTCGGTGCCCGGGCTGTTGGAAATGTTGCGCGCGGCGCATGCTCCGGCGCGGGGAGCGCCGGAGACGCGGATCGCCGATTCGGTGTATGAGCGGATCACTCCGACGGATTTTTCACGGCACGTGCTGGCGCCTGGAGCGCAGAGGCTGGTGGCGCTGGGCCTTGGGGATGTGGAGTGGAACGACCTGGGGGATCCGGAGCGGGTGATTTTGACGTTGGCGAGCCGCCGGACGAAGCTGCCCGGTTGGGCGCACCGCTGGCGGAAGAGCACGGCGCCGGCCGTGGCCTAGCCGGCGCGAGCCGGAGGGCTCAACGCCGACGGTTTCTGCATCAACCGGAAAGCAGCAACTTGCTACCTCCGAAGGCTCTTCGATTAGCAGGTTGAAGGCCAGGTCGTCGTGCTTAAACCGGCGCCCTCGAGCCGAGCGCCGAAATAGGCCGTGGGGAGGGGTAAGATGCCGGTCTCGAAGGCCGATCAGGCCCTGGGCGATGGTCAGTCTTACCAAGCTGGATTCCGTAGTTGACCTCCGCGGCTGCGCCATCTTCGGTCCTGTGTTTGAGTGTCCGGCGTCAACTGTAATTGCCGGCTGCGCTTGTAAACGGCGGGGCGCCCACTCAGGCCTCCAGATTGCCGGGGACGTTGGCGGCAGAGCTCGCCGCGGCCTCAGCAACGACGCGGAGGAGATCCTGGCGTTCGACCGGCTTGCGGAGTGTTTTGATGGCGCCGAGCAGTTCGGCTGGACGGAGGAAGTCGCCACCAAAAGCGCCCGAGACGGCGATGACCTGGATGTAGGGGTAGTCTGAACGGATTTTCCTAATGAATTCAATGCCTTCCATTTCTGGCATCACGAGGTCGGTGAGGACGAGGGTCAGTTCCGAGTGGTTGCGAATGACGGCCAGCGCCTGTTTGCCATTGGCGGCTTCCAGGACAGTGTAGCCGACGGCAGACAGGATGTGACGGAAGAGGGCGCGAGTGGCATCGTCGTCGTCGACGACCAGGACGGTGGCGCGCTTGGCGGAGGCGAGGACTTCACGGACTTTGGCGCCGAGGGCCTCGGTGGTGAAAGGTTTCTGGAGGAAGAAGCTGCCGGCTTCCAGCACGGCTCGGTGAGAGATGCCGGATTCGGTGTATCCCGACATAAAGAGGACGCGGAGGCCGGGGCGTTCGCTCACGACGCGGGCGGCGAGTTGGTGCCCCTGCATCCCCGGCATGACGAGATCGGTCAGGAGGAGGTGGATGTGATCCGGGAAGCTGCCCAGGAGCGAGAGGGCCTCCTCGCTGGAGGCTGCGGAGATGACGCGATAGCCAAATTGCTTGAGGGTCAGTTCTGCCAAGCCACGAACGTCGGCCTGGTCCTCGACGATCAGGATGGTTTCGTGGCCCCGAAGGTCGGATTCCCGGACCGGCGATATAGTCTTGACTGGCTCGGTCGTGGACGGAAGGTAGATCTTGAACGTCGAGCCGCTGCCGGGTTCACTGTAGACCCAGATCCATCCCCCGAACTGTTTGACGATGCCGTAGACGGTGGCGAGGCCGAGGCCCGTTCCGGATCCAGCGGGTTTGGTGGTGAAGAAGGGTTCAAAGATATGTTCACGGACTTCGGGACTCATGCCTGAGCCGGTGTCGCCGACGGCGAGCATTACGTAGCGCCCAGCCTGGACGCTAGGACGAGATTCGAGATAGGCGGCGTCAAGCACGACATTGGCGGTCTCGAGGACGAGAGACCCGCCCTCCGGCATGGCCTCCCTGGCGTTAACGGCGAGGTTGAGGACGACCTGTTCGACCTGGCTGACGCCGGCCTTGACATTGTCGAGGGCCGGATCAAGTTCGACGGAGAGACGGATGTCCTCGCCGATGATACGGCGGAGCATTTTTTCCAGTCCAACAAGTATCTCGTTGACATTAAGGACAGTGGGCTGAATGAGCTGCCGGCGGCTGAAGGCGAGGAGTTGCTGGGTGAGGGAAGCGGCACGGTCACGGGCGGAGAGGACTTGATTCAGGCTGTCCCGGTATGGGCTGCCGGGCGGCAGTTGGCCGAGGACGAGGTCGGTGTAGCCGCCGATTACGGTCAGGAGGTTATTGAAGTCGTGAGCTACGCCGCCCGCGAGACGGCCGACGCTCTCCAGGCGTTGGCCCTGGTGGAACTGTTGCTCGAGGCGGCGACGTTCCGTAACGTCCGTGGCGAGGACGAGGCGGGATTGGCGGCCCCGGAATTCGGTCGGTTGCGAGACGATCTCAACGTCCATGTAGGCGCCATTTTTCTTCCGATGGCGCCAAGTTCCGCTGGAATGGACGTCTTGAGGGATCGAACGAACTTCATCGAGCAGCCTGGGAACGTCTTCGGCGGGCCGGATGTCCTTGATTGTCATGGTGAGAAACTCGTCGCGGGAGTAGCCGTAGCTTTGTATCGCGGCTTTGTTTACGGCGAGGAAGGCGAGCGTGGAGACGTCGAATACCCACATGGGCTGGGGGCTGTTTTCGAACAGGAGGCGGTATCGGTAGGCGGCGTCTTCGATTTTCTGCTCGGCGCGGCGGCGTTCGGTCACGTCGCGGAAGACGAGGACGGCGCCGGTGAGGTTTCCTGCCGCGTCGCGGACGGGCGCCGCGCAGTCGTCGATGGGAATTTCGCGACCGTCGCGTGAGATCAGAAAGGTGCGGCCGGCGAGACCACCAATGGCGCCGAGACGAAGGACTTTGGCGGTTGGATCCTCGACCGGTTCACGAGAAGATTCGTTCACGATGGTGAAGGTTGCGGAAAGCGGACGGCCAACGGCTTTATCGGCCGGCCAGCCGGTGAGCGATTCGGCGACCGGATTGAGGAAGGTTACGACACTCGCGGAATCCGTGGCGATGACGGCGTCTCCGATGCTACGGAGCGTGGTCTCGAAAGTTGTGCGTTCATCGAGTGCGCGGCGACGGGCGAGACTTAGCTCTTTAGTGGCTTTCGAAAGGCGAAGGACGGCGAGGATGAGTAATACGACGAGAGAGAGCGTGCCGGCGACAATTATGGAAACGCCGCGCAACTTATGAAATCGTGCCCTGCCGTCCGCCTCGGCGCGTTCGACATTGTCAGAGGAGATCAGAATCTCGGTACCACGCAGGATGTCGTCCATAAGTTGCTTGCCACGGTTCGTCCGCACTGTCGCGAGTGCCTGAAGAGTGTCCCCCCCACGCTGTAAATTCATCGTCGTAGAAAGCTCCTCCAGTTTCTCCGTGGCTAATGAGGCTATGTGGAGTTGGACGGGCAGATCAGCGCGTGGAATTCGCGCGGCCCTGAAACTCTCGATTAGTTTCCGGACGTGTGGTACAGAGCTGAGATACCGATCCAGATAGTCCCGTTGGTCAGTCAGGATGTAGCCGCGTTGTAACGTTTCAGCGTCTCTCAGCGCCGAGAGCACTTCGGTTGCCTGAACGGCGCGGTCCGCAGCCTGTGAGGCGATTTCGACCAGAGAGTTAGCTGCCTGAAAGTCCCGAAACGAGAATAAGGCGGTAACAGTGGCGATGGCGACACTAGCGCCGATGAGAAACTGGCGTTCCCCTGACGAGCGCACCGGCATCGAAACCTCACTCCTTTCTCTTAGTGGTGGTGAGTCGCCACGGCTCTCTTTATCCTCTAATGTTACAGATTTGCTTGACTATAGTCTAGAGATTAGTTTTCTTGAGCGTCCCGGGCGCGTGCCGGTGCGGCCAGCCGACATAGCGGCGCGTGTCAAGCATCTTCAGACACCCGGCATGGGAACTTACTCGCTACTTTCTTGTGTCTTTTGGCGGGGTGGAAGGAGCCTGTCGATCCAGACTTCCGCGGGCAAGGGTAGGGGCTTGAGCGGTTGGCGAACTAAGCGCTCAGGATGCGTTGCGTATGTGGCGTCGAGGACGGCTTGGCGCTGTGCCGGAAGGACTAGGGTCTGGCCGAAGTGAACCATGGCCGGATTGAGCAACCCGATCCCGGAGTGGCGGTGTTGTTCGTTGTGCCGCTGGAAGAACTGCCGACAGAAGGCGCGGCTGTCCTGGATGCAGCCGAAGCGATCCGGGAACTCGGGGCGCTACTTCAGGGTTCGGGACTGGCTTTCCGAGTACGGGTCCTCGCCGGAGACGTAAGGCCGGCTGTGGGTCTTGGCGACGCCCGCGCCGGTCATCAGAAAGGCGACTGGCTTACAGGTCATGACCCCGCCGCGGCCGGCGAGGATGTTGAGTTGGCCGGCGGGAATTTGATGTTTGGCGATGGTCTCCTCAACGAACCGCTTGGCCAATTCCGCATTCTCCTTGGGCGCCACCATCCAGCCGGTGACGTAACGGCTGAATAAGCCGGGCATCGCGTAGAGATAGAAACAGGTCCGTTTAGCCGGACCTGGCAGTTTGGCGATATCCCAACTCCACGGTTGGTTAGGCGCGTTGGCCAGCAACTCGGGCGTCCGGTAGGGCGGATGAATGAGTCGATCGGGGCGCTCGCTAGATTCCCATTCGCGGGGGCGACGCCGGGGAGGGCCGGGGAAATCCGGTCGCCGCAATGACGGCGCATGCCATGAAGAGTGACGGAAAGCGGCGCCTGGACGCCGGAATGGACGAGTATATCTCCAAGCCGGTCCGGGCTGTTGATCTGCTGCCCCTCGTTGGGGAGAACAGCCGCCGGCCGGCGGTGAAGCTGAGCGCAGAAACGCCGGCCGCCTAGCTCAGAGCCGGCCCAACGCTGTCCGGCCGTCCAGAAGATCGCAGGTTAGATCGCGCTAAGAGTGTAAAAGGAGTCTTGTTTAGACTGCTAAGCCGCTTTACCAGGAGAGTGCCGGCAGAAGCACTAAAGGGTCAGGGCAGATATGCCGATGTACTGCCGATGGCTGCTACGATGCCAAGGAACGAGCTGCACCAAGCCAGTTTGGTCTCGCCACGGGAGGCGCGGCCGCGGGCCGTAGGAGGGAAACATGACGACTCCTCGCCTTATCGACGCGCGGCGCTTCTTAACGCCATCGGCCTTGGAGGCGGGGCCGCCGTTATTTGGCTTGTGTGTTTCCATCTTCCATTCCCGCCGCCGGTGAATGCAATGATCGCGTCGCTGTTGCTGGGCCTTGCCATGCAACCTCCTGTGTATTTCCTGATGCTCCGCCCCCTGAAGCTGCACATGGCACAGTTGGCGTCGAAAACACAAGACTTGGAACGCGCCAACTCAATGCTTGAAGAACGCGTCTCCGAGAGGACAAGGGAACTAGAGCACGCAACCCGCAAAGCCCAGGACTCGTTGCACTCTCTGGAAGGATCGCACCGCCACAGCAGTCTGGTTCGCGAGCTGGTTGAGCTCCTCGAAGCCAGCAACTCCGCAGCCGAAGCGCGAGAGATGATGCAGCGTTACGGGCACGTACTTTTTCCTGGTGTCAAAGGGGCGCTCTACGTCTACCATTCATCTCGTAACTTCCTGGAGCTTGGCGCCGCATGGGGCGCGGAAACGACGTCGCCACCCACCTTCAGCGACACCATGAATCCCGACGATTGTTGGGCGCTGCGCCGCGGCCGTCAGCACGATACCGACAGACACACATGTAACCCCCGTTGCCGTCACTTTGCCGGTGTTGCCGACGATTGCGCAACGCTGTGCCTGCCGATGGTGGCCCTGGGGGAATTGATCGGAGTAGTCGTCCTGTTCACGGACTTCACTCCTGGACGAACCGCACCCACCATTTCCGAGGATACCCGGTATTCGATGGCGGCGGCAGTCGAACAGATCTCGCTCGCGTTATCGAACCTCCAGTTAAGGGAGAAATTGAGCAGCCAGGCGATTCGCGATCCGCTCACGGGTATGTTTAACCGGCGCTATTTTGAGGAAACTGTCGAACGCGAACTCCGGCAGGCGAATCGGAAAGGAGCCCAAGCCGGCGTCATCATGATCGATCTCGATCATTTCAAGCGGCTCAACGATACCCGGGGCCATGATGCTGGCGATGCCGTACTGCGCCGCGTCGGCTTGCTTCTGCAGGATTGCGTGCGAATTGAAGACATCGCCTGCCGGTACGGTGGCGAGGAATTTGTGCTGTTCCTGCCGGACATCTCCATCGATCAGCTCGTTTCACGGGCGGACCAGATCCGCGAAGCCGTAAGAGATATGCAGGTGAGGTTTCACGGAGACATTCTCCAGCCGATCAGCTTGTCTTGCGGCGTGGCCATTTCTCCAGAGCACGGCACGAGCCATGCCGATTTGCTCGAATCAGCCGACCGCGCGCTATATCTAGCCAAGAAGGGCGGACGCGACCGCGTTGTTGTAGCCGAATGAACATCCCGACGGTCTCCGGTTCGAGTGTGCGGCCTCCGCACATTGTTTCCTTTGGGTGACTTCTTAGAAACCATGAGCGCCACCTCTGTCCGGCCAACGAAACTCCTTTCGATGGATCTTGGGTCTTAACCCGTTGTCTCGAATCGCCATACAAGTCCACGCGAGAGCCGAACGAAGAAGAAGTAGACTTCTAGAACAGGTAGAGGAGGCCAATTAGCGGCGGCGAAGGGGACTTAGGATCGCGCGGCGTGTACCGTTATTCGCAGGGTGCGATCTTACAGGCGGCGCGAGGGCTGGCGCCACGAGTTGGTTTTGGGGCGTCTCAATCGAATTCATGGCTCTTATCGACTCGCAAGCGTTAGGCACCGTGCTGTTTCGCGGACGCGACCGCGGAGCGTGTCCGCGGAGGGACCGGCCATCGCACCCCCACGCGTTAAGTTCTCGGGTCCGCCGTGGGGGCCACTGGGGGATCAGAACGGGCGTGGGATACGGACCATCACGCTTGACGACGCGTGAGATCCACTGCTGACGCGTTGAGGGAAACCGCACGAATCGCGCCATGATTTCGATCGAGCGATACTTAACGGGAGCAAGTAGCGAGAAGGAAGACGCGGTATATTCGTGCGCAGGGCGACGAGTATCACAACATCGTCTCAATGCTCACCCGTGCGATCGTGGACATGACGCAAACTAATCGCCAGTCCGCGATCCGGCTGCGTGAGATCGGAGGCCAACTGGAGCATGCTTCTGTGGTCGACGACCTCCGGACGCTACGCGTCCGCCTCAGCGAATGTCTCGATCGTCTCCAGAAAGAGATCCGGGATCAAGAGAAGACCGCCGAGCAGGCTGCATCCCGTTTGCAAGCGGGCCTGGAATCAACCCAAGCGAAACTGAGAGCGGCCCAACCGGCCGCGGAGCGGGACCCCGTGACAGGACTTCCACCGTTCTTCTACCCGTCTCAATGAACTCCAGCGTATTTCCTGCAGATCGG
>JAJYCN010000199.1 GCA_021778335.1 Acidobacteriota bacterium
AATGATGGAGGGCTTCCGGCGCATCTTCACGAGTACGATCTTCTTCGGCGCCGCAGACGGGCAGCCCGACACGATCGAAAGCGCCCGCGTCCATTTCTTCGACTCCCTCGACCTGTGGTTTTCACGGGTTGAACCTCGTACGGAGCAGGAGAATGTCGTCACGTTGAGCGAGACATTCTGGTGCGAACTGCGACAGCACTCGATCCCCATTCAAAGAGCCGCAGTTCGTGCCTTCGCCGCCTCGCCCGGTTGCCTGGACCTCTACCTCTGGCTTCGCTGGCGAGCCTTTCGGCTCCACAACACCCACGTCGTCCCCCTCATTGGCCGGCAAGGCCTTGCGGAACAGCTTGGCTTCGACGAGTATGGACGCGAGCGTGATCTCCGGCGGATGCTCGATCGCTGGCTGAGCCGGATTCGTCTGGCGTGGCCTGAATGCCCCTGCCGATTAAGTAGCATCGGCCTCGCGCTTGTCCCCTCCCGAATTCCACAGCGACCTGTGGATTAATCTGGTTTTCCACGTTATTGTTGTCGCGCCCGGCCAACGCAGAATCAGCGTCTTGAGCCGCTCCGGTTCGTTATTCTTGTCGCGGGCAGTCGTTATTCTTGTCGCGGGATCTGGCTGCAGTGGATTGATATGACAGAGTTTACATGGGGCACCAAGAAGTTCTTTTCCTGAAGAACACATCCCTGTAGTCGGGTGTTCGCTCTGTGGAAAAGTGCCCGATGAAAAAAATCTCGAATCCGCGGTAAGGTTCCGCCTCGCCCAGGTCTCTTAATTCATGTACGGCAAATTGAATCGAGAAACTGAGCACCATCGCAATGAAACCTGTCCTGACACTGTGCTTCTGCCTTGTAGAAGTGAGCTTCGTTGCTGCGTTCGGCGCCCCGAAAGCCCCATCGAAGAACCCTGATGAGCTTTTGAAGGAAGCCGACCGGCTGGCATGGATTAAGAACTGGATGCGAGCGGAGCCTCTGTTCCGCGCGGCCGAAGCCGGCTACCACAAGCGCGGCGACCGCCCGAACGAACTCTACGCACACATTGGGCGGTTGCGGGGTGAACTGCAGAGTCTTCCGCTGCTGGTGGTTTCAAACGAACTCGGAGATGACTTGGAGTCACCTCTGGTTCAGGGCGATCCGCGACTCCGGCTCCGTTGCCTGACTGTGAAAGGCGACGTCGACATGGACGTCGATACAGACCTCGCCACCGATGATTGGGAGCAGGCCCGGACGGTTGCGGAGCAGCTTCGCGGCCGGCAATGGGTCTCGCGAGCGAACGGCGAACTCGGGATCCTCGCCTTCTTGCGTGGCGATCCGTCCCAAGCTCTCAGGCTCGTTTACGGCGCGCTGGTGTCAGCGAAGGCCTCGCCCGACCTCGGGGCCGAGATTCGCTACCTGACCGTCCTCGGTCGCGGAATGGCCGAAGTAGGTAACACTGAGCAGGGGCTGAGGCTCGTCGACCAGGCGATAGCATTGGTGGCCGGCGAACCAGACCTGAAAGACCCGCTCCTCCAGTGGTCAAACAAGGCCGATGTACTCGAGATGATGGGCCGAGCCAGCGATGCGGAGAAATTGATCCGCACGGCGTTTGATGTGGCGCAGCGCGACGGAGCAGAAGGCTATGACGCCGCCTTGAGCGTCAGCCTTGCCAAAGTCTACATGGAGAGGGGCGACTTCAAGAGCGCCGTGCCGATCCTTGCCAACGCGAAGCGCCGGGCCAAGCAGGTCGATGGCATGAGACTTGTATCCGAGGCCGATTTCGCGCTGTCGCAATGCTACGAGAAGATTGGAAGTCTGAATCCTGCGCGCGATGCCAGCGCCGAGGGTGTCCGAATCAGTCAGCGCCTGGGCGATAAGTCACAATTGCCGCCCTCACTCGGGCAACTCGCAAAAACGGAGGTAGCCATGGGCCATGTGGCCAGGGCCGAGCATATCTACGAGCGAGGAGAAGACGTCATCGCTGGACTCCTTGTCAGCTCAAGCAGCCCCTCTGCCAAGGCTTCTCTGGTAGGCACTCTCAGCCAGGTCTATCTCGGGCACTTCAGTCTCGAAGCGTATCAGCGGCACAATGCCGCACGAGCTTATACCGTTATCGAGGAAGTGCGGGGAAAGTCGACCGCCGACACGCTTAGGGACCGCGCAACAATAACAGCGCACCGTTGATCAGAACTCAGACAATTTGACAAGCTCGGGCACAGCGCGGGTCTTCGCCACCCGGACCCTCTCGAATCCCTTTGAACATTGGGATGGTCTGCGTGCCTGGCAGGCCACCCCCAACCTCTGGTCGATGATGTTAGAGTTCCTATTATGATCGTCGTTGAGTCGGAACTCTAACATTATGCGCCCCACTTCCTTCGATCCCTCCGTCCTGCGCCAGCACCTCCGCCACCACAAAATCGCCGACCTCCCTGAACTGAAACGCATCCTCGGCACCGATACCGACCTCACTGTCTTCCGCAAACTCAAGCAACTCGATTACCTCACCAGCTACACGCACCGCGGGCGCTTCTACACTCTGGCCGCGATCGCCCGCTTTGACGATCATGGCTTGTGGTCGCATGAAGCCGTTTGGTTTTCCCGCCACGGTACTTTGCTGGCGACCGTGGAGGCTTTCGTCAACGCTTCCCCCAACGGCTGTTACGCTCCGGAGTTGGCCGACGCACTCCACGCCGAGGTGCAGGAACCCTTGCGCCACCTGATTCAGGCGCAGCGGCTCAGCCGGACCGAGATCGATGGCCAGTTCCTCTACACGGCCATCGAGAGCACGACACGGCGCAAGCAAACCCTGGAACGACGCAGCGCACGAGCCGTTCCGGTGGCGGTTCATGCCGCCGCCCTGAAGGTGTCTCCCGACGAACTCCAGGCCGCCATCCTCCTGTTCTACTCCCTGCTCGACGAACAGCAGCGCCGCTTGTTTGCCGGGCTGGAATCGATGCGCCTGGGGCATGGCGGGGACACGCTTCTGGGCGACTTCCTGGGCTTGGACGTGCATACCGTGGCTCGGGGCCGTCAACAACTGCTGGATCGTAACGTAGCCGGCGGGCGAACCCGCCGGACGGGCGGCGGCCGCACCGCGACGGAAAAAAGCCGGACATAACCGCCGTGCTGCACTCGCTGCTGGAGCACGATACGGCCGGCGATCCCATGACCGGCCTGCGCTGGTCCCGTCGTACCACCACCATCGCCGAGGAGTTGGCCCAACTCGGTATTCCCGTCTCTCCCAATACCGTCGCCCGTCTGCTGCATCACATGGGCTACTCTCTACGCGTCAATCACAAGCAGATCGCCACCACTGTCAGCCCCGACCGTAATCTCCAGTTCGAATACCTGGCCGAACTGCGCGACCGTTTCCGCCACCGCCATCTGCCCATCAGCAGCGTGGACAGCAAGAAACGCGAACTCGTGGGAAACTTCACGAACCCCGGCCGAAGGTGGGAATGCGCTCCGCGCCGCGTCTACGATCACGACTTCCGCACCGATTCCATCGGCGTCGCTATCCCGTATGGGATTTACGATCTTCATGAAAACCGCGGCGCCCTGGTGGTCGGCGTGTCCCACGATACCCCCGCCTTCGCCGCTCATGCCATCGCCCACTGGTGGCAGCAGGAATGTTCCCTTCGCTATCGTGGTTCACGCCAACTGTTGATTCTGGCCGACACCGGTGGCAGTAACAGCGCCCGTTGCCACGCCTGGAAAACCGAACTTCAGTCTCAACTGGCCAACTCCTTTGCCTTGGCCGTGACCGTAGCCCACTATCCCTCCGGCGCGTCCAAATGGAATCCCATCGAGCACCGCCTCTTTTCGGAGGTCTCGCGAAACTGGGCGGCCGAACCTTTGGATTCCTACCAGAAGATCCTCAACTTCGCCCGCACCACCAGAACCCAGACCGGCCTCACGGTCACCGCCTACCTGGACCGCCGCTTCTATCCTTGCGGTCTGAAGCCATCCCCGGATCAAATCGCATCCCTCCGCCTGCACCGGCACGAGACCTTACCCGAATGGAACTACACGAACAAGCCGCAACTGTGAAGTTGTTCTTGCGTGATCCCTAACGTTTGGTTGGACCTCAGGCGAACTGGATGACGAGTTGCTTGTTGCCGAGCCAGGGCATGGGCGTGGGATTGTCGGTCAAACGAGAGGCGACCAGGTAGGGATTGTGGGCGCGTTTGTCGAGCGTCACCACCAGGCGGGTGGCTTCGACCTCGACCCGGGCGGAGAGATCGAGGAGGTTGTGGAAGATCTTCTTCGGCTGGGCTCGCTCGTACTCTCTGCCAATCCGCTGGGCCATGAGCCGGTAAAGAGATCCGGCCATGAGTGTCAGTTGCAGATCGAAGTCCACCTTCAGGCCGGCCATCGAAGACAACGAATCGATGTGAAAGAACTGGATCGATTCGGAAATCTTGTTTTCGATCGGCATTCGTTGGGCGTAGCGCGTCGCCAGGGCTGCCGGGCCGATTTTGAAGTTGTTGGTCAACAGCACCGTCGGCTCCTCATGACCCAAGTCGATGACCGTTATCTGCCGCAGCATGCCGTCATAGCCGCGGAGCGTCACCCGTTCGTCCAGCACCCGCGGGGTCCGGAAGGTGCGCGTGAGGGAGTCCAAGGTGATGCGGCGCCACGCCGACGGCGGGCGGCTGTAAATGTCTCCCAGCATCTTGCGGGAGCGGCGACGCAGGGTAATGAAAAGGATGCCCTGGCGGTTCAACTCGGACAGCTTTTCGTGGGTGGTGAGCTGGGAGTCGAAGATCAGTTCCCCCGGCAAGTGGCCGGTGTGGCGTTTCCAGAATTTCACGAACTGGAGGATCTCAGCGGCCTGTTCGGCCTTGGGAATCCCGGCATTGGCGTAGCGGAAGACCCGCTGCTCGGCATCGCGTGCCAGGAACACCAGAATACCCTGCTGGCGCCGGCTGCGGCTGGAAACATATTGCTTCTCCGGCGGCTCCGCGGCGGTGTTGGCGGGCACGGTGTGAAAGTCCAGGTCCAGCGAGGAGCCATGCGGTAAGCCGACCGCTTCGAGCTGCTGGAACCAGGCATCCATGACCCGCAAATTGGCCCGGTGGTCCACCCGCGAACTGTAGGCCGCCAAGTAGGACCTTTTGGGGACCACGTTGAGCCCGGCAAACAGAGCGATCGCAGGGTCGAGAACCAAGTCCATGACGTGGCTCTTGCGCTCTTTGCCTAGTAGTTTCAGCGCCAGCAGGCTGCGGACGGCCTGCTCGGCCGGAATCATCTTCGAGCCCGGCAAGCGGCCGGCGCGGACGACGGCGGCCAGATCGATTCCCTCCAGCAGGGGCACGAACAAGAATAGGCCCGCCAGTGTGGTCCGAAACGAGCGCGGGGATAGATCCAACTGACGGACATCAGCGATCTCGGCGGCCTCGGTCTTGATAGTAGAAGGCCGTTCTTCATCGCGCCGGCGGGGCAGGCGCGTAAAACCCTCCTCGCGTAGGAGGACCAAGAGCGCATTGATGCTGATCCGGTGGCCGGCCTGGGCCAACTCCCGCTGGATGTCGTAGACGGAGAGGTTGCGCTTGCGGAGGGCGATGGCCAGATTGCGGACGCGGTCGCGGGCGGGGGCTGCCTGCGGGCCGTGCTGGGGTTGGCGGAAGAAACGGGACCGTTTGGCGGGATCGTGACGAAACTGGTGACAAAGCACACGGAAGGCGCCGGCGGAATAGCCGAAGCACTGGGCGGCTTCGACGGATCTCATCTTTTCGACGAAGAAAGCGCGCAGCGCCTCGTACTGGCGCTGGAGAGGTTGCTGGGCGGCGAGGAAAAAGTCGGCCGCCTGGACATCCGTTAGTCCTTTACCAGTACTGATGCTAATATAAGTACAGTGCTACTGAAACAGGAGGAAGTCAATATGTTCTTGAGGGCCGGACGCGGATCTCGCTTTCGGGGAGGGATTGACCGAGTCAAATAGCCATGGATGGCGGCGGGCACAGCCGGACGGAGCGCTGGGCACTCGGCGCAGTGAATGCCGATAACAGCACTGTCAGTACTGGATATCCGTAACGCGCTGGCCACTGCTATGCGCGATTAGCGCTAGCTTGGCTACGGGGGAGGGCAGGATCGGCCTACCTCGGAGCGTCCGTGGAAATCGAGGCTAGCGCCTATTCCTGCCTGCACCGGCCGGACCGCCAAGCGCGACAGCGAATACAAGCGGCGTGGGGCAGCCAACATTTACTGTGCCGTTGAGCCCAGAGCCGGTCGGCACTTTACGTTTCTGACTCCCGACCGCTCGGCTGCCGAGTTGGCGCGGGTGCTGGAACACATCATCAGCAACTACCCCTTAGCAACTTCCCCTTCGCCCGCACGATTCACATGGTCATGGACAATCTCAACATCCACTGCCAGAAGACCCTGGCCGATCATTTTGGCGAGGAATGGGGCACCTACCTCTGGAATCGCCTGACCCTACACTACACGCCCAAACACGGGAGTTGGGTCAGCCAGGCCGAAATCGCCATCGGCCCCTTTGCCCGCCAATCTCGTGGCAGACGCCGGATCTCCAGTCTTGCCGAACTCCGACGGGAAGCCGCCGCGTGGAATCGCCAAGTCAATCGGGAGAAGTTCATTATCAACTGGAAGTTCACCCGTAAGACCGCCCGCGAGCGATTCAGTTATCATAAGACCTCTTTCACGCGGTCATAGTACTAGTTAGCCGTTCACCGACCACTGGGCTCAAGGACACGCAACACGCGGACGTCGAGCGACAGGCGCCGAGGCGTGCCGTTCGAAGCCTCGTGGTACGGAAACGTCGATTCCGCCCTTGGTTTCACTGAAACTGTAACGAGGTAGAATCCGGAATCGTACAACCGGTAAACATGCGCTCGTCTTGACCTCAGGAAATAATGCCACACGTCGCGGTACAATTTTCTCCCTGATTCTTCTGAAGTTGGTAAGGTTCCTCCTAAGAACTGACCGAGAATGTTCGAGTTAAAAGCAAACAACCGGGTAAGAATCTGAACATCCGGTTGGAATGCGAACTGCTGCGCTTCCCGTGTCATCTAATTTCCGCTTCGCCCGCAGCGAACATGTTTGGTCGTGAACGCGGGATTAGGGGACTTCCGACCGAAGACCCGTCTCACGTCGGCTACGACTGTCAAGTGACGTCGAAGTGGCAAAAGGGCGGTAGCCTGTCCCGACCTCGTGCACGGTTCAGCCTTGCAGCTCCCATGACTTTCTAAACAGCGGAGGTTTAGTGTATGCCCGTGAGCCCGGACTCCCCTTGGTATGCCATCCGCGTTAAATCCAATCGCGAATGGGTAACATCAGACGCTCTGAGGGGCCGTAATTATGAAGTTATGTTTCCTTCATATCACGAGCTCCGAACTGATGGTCGCGAAGCCCGGACAGTGGAACGTCCATTATTCCCCGGATATCTTTTTTGCCGGATGGACATCAACAACCGGCTCCCCGCGCTGATCATTCCCGGGGTATTACACATCGTCGGTATCGGCCGTAAGCCAGAGCCCATTGACCCTTCGGAAATGGCAGATGTGATGACCCTGCTCGAGTCCAAACTGAACATTACTCCTTTCGATTACCCGCCGGTTGGGCAGCGAGTGCGCATTTATAGGGGACCGTTGCGCGGGGTGACCGGAACCGTACTCGCGCATAGGGGCTCGGAGAAGCTAGTGATATCGGTGAGCCTCCTTCAACGAGCTATCGCTGTCGACGTCGAACGTGACTGGGTCACGTCAGCGACTACCTGTTCTGATTCTGCTTCCATCGCCTAGAGAGAGCCCGCAGTGTCCACTTCAAACGCCGCTTTGATAACCCGACCTTCCTCAGTGAGAGCCCCCGGAGGAGGGGCTCTCTTATTTCGCGATGTTCTGGAACGGCTGTTCCGCAAGAAAAGACAGCTTCTCATTCTTCTTGGCTTGTGGACGGGCGCGGTCGCCGCATATGTAGCCCTGGCCCCGCCGGTCTATCAGGAAGAGATTCAGTTCCTGATCAATAATAACCGCGCGCCCGAAGTCATCAGTCCGGAAATGAACAGCGGACCGGTTGCACGAGACTATGTCGACGACTCGGTTATCGCGACTGAACTTCAGTTACTGTCCAACGTCGATTTGCTTCGCGACGTCGTGAAAAAGTGTGGCTTGGCGAAGAGCACCGATCCCAGCGCGGAGGAAGAGGCCGTGCGGCATCTTCGGACACAGTTGAAGACCGCTCCCGTGCTAAAGGCCAATATGATCAAGGCAACGTATTCGTCTTCAGATCCAAACCAAGTGGAAGCGGTACTCCGGACATTGTCCGACGACTATCTGAACGAGCACCTTCGTGCGCACGGCTCCGCTGGCACATATGAACTCTTCGCCAAGCAAGCGAACGAGTACGAACAAGAACTCAAGACCCTACAGGACCAGTTGACGCAGTTTCACGCCCAGCGCAATATCGTGGAGCTTGGGGAACAAAAAGACCTAAACCTTCGCAAACTCGTCGATCTCCAAGCGACGCTCAAGGATGCCGTGGCGAATCGGGCCGAGGACATACAGAAGATCGGTACGCTCAAGGCACAATTAGCGGGGCTTGGTTCACGTATTACGACCCAGGCAAGGAAAGTTCCGAACCAGTACTCGGTGGAGCGGTTGAACACGATGCTTGTAGAACTGGAGAACAAACGCACGGAGTTGGCGGCAAAATACCAACCTACCGAGCGTGTCATTCGGGAACTGGATCAAGAGATCGCCAATACGAAAGCCGCGCTGCAGAACGCTGGCCGGATGGCATCCACCGAAGAAACCACCGACGTAAATCCACTGCGTCAGTCGCTTGAGGCGGAATTGGCCAAGACTCAGGTCGCTGAAAAGGAAGAGCAGGTGCATATCGCCAACCTGGAGCGGGACATTGCAGGTTATCGAGGGTCCTTGTCCGGATTGGAAGATGCGACGGCGAGCGATGATCAACTCGTGCGGAGGATCAAGGAAGCAGAAGATAATTTCTTCCTGTATTCGAAGAAGCGCGAGGAGGCCCGGATCGAGGAGGCGATGAACAATCGGAAGATTGCAAACGTTAGCCTGGTTCAACCTGCCGCTGTGCCTGCGCTACCGCTGCCGGCGCTTTCACTGACCTTAATCGCAACATATGTCCTGGGGTGCCTGCTAATCGTTTCGATGTCCATCGCGACCGGACTGGCGTCGAAGAAGATCTCCACCGCGTGGGAACTGGAGGTACTCACCGGGCTGCCCGTGCTAGCTGAAGTTCCTGTGGAAGCCATGCTGCCGGCCGCCGCCGGTGTGATGCCTGTAGTCGATCCGGAGCCAAACATATGACCATCCGCACAGCCAAACTGCTTGAGTCGCTCGACCAACCACAGCGCCGGGTGGCAACGTTGATTCCCGCGTTGCCCGCACCCTGCGCGAGTTCTACCAGTTACACGTACCTTCCACTCGTGCACCGCCTTGTCCAACTGCGCCAGGAACAAAATCACGGTACGATCACAGCGTTCACGTCCGCCAACTCAGGTGAGGGAGTAACGCATGTTGTTGAATCCCTTGCTTGGGAGTTGGCAAGACACAGCGGCGAGCAGATCCTGCTTACTACGGGCTACGCCTTGACCTGCCCGCCAGTCCATCCCCTCTGGAACCAGGATCGCGCGATTTCACACAGGGTTCACAGGCTCGTCGAGGGACACGCCAGTGAACGGAGGCCGCTACAAAGCCTTCGCTGGCAGGACCTGCGCGGTGTGCGGGAGCGGTTCGGCTTCGTATTGGTAGACTGTCCAGCGATACAAAAGTCGTCTGCCATTCTGACTCTCGGCCGGTCGGTAGACGGGGTGGTACTCGTAGTAGCGGCCGATGAAACCGAACGCGACGACGTGCGGCGTGCCCAACAGGCCTTGGCCGCTTCATCCGCGAAATTACTCGGCTTAGTGCTGAACAAGCGGAGAAATCCCATACCGAGCCCGATTTCCCGGCTGGTGTAGGTGTGAACGTCATGTTATTCCTACGTTTGGCTATTGCCGCACTCCTGTGCTTAACACTTCAGGCTGGCGATCAACCACAAGCCCCACCGGCAGGCTTCGCAACGCGAAATGCCCGGTACAAGCTGCAGCCGGACGATGTTGTGGAGGTTCGCTTCCGTTACACGCCTGAGTTCAATGCGGTGGCGACGGTTCAGCCCGACGGATTTATCAGTCTGCAGGCGGCCGGAGACGTTCACGTGGGTGGGTTGACGTTGCCCGAAGCCGAGGCCGCGATAACCAAACAGGCGAGCGCGCGGCTAAAGGCCCCCGAGGTCACGGTGCTGTTGAAAGACTTTGTCAAACCGCACTTCGTTGTTGCCGGCGAGGTTTCTCATCCTGGAACATTTGAGCTTCACGGAAACATGGGTCTAATTCAGGCCATCGCGATGAGCGGCGGGTTCCGGGACAGCGCCAAACGAACAAAGGTGGTTCTCGTGAGAAGGGTAAGCGCCGAATACGCCCGGGTAAACGTGTATGACATGCGGAAGCTCATGCAGCCTGGCGGGATCCAAGAGGACGTAACAATCCAGGCAAACGACATGATCGTCGTGCCGCGAAACCGGCTAGGGAAGCTCGAGCCTTATTTGAGGATCTCCAGTCTTGGTTTGTACGGACTAACGATGGGAATTCCATAAGCCGAATGCGATATTCCATTTTACTGGCCACACTCGGGAGGACGGCCGAACTCGATACGTTTTTCTCTTCGCTTGACCGCCAGACCCACCGGGACTTCGAAGTAATTGTGATCGATCAGAATCCCGGCGAAGTTCTGAAGCCGATCGTCGGCGAATGGAGGAGTCACTTTCCGGTCCGCCGGATCCCGTCAGCACCCGGACACTCCAGGGCATTCAATCGAGGACTTACCCAGGTCCGGGGCGATATCGTTGCTTTTCCGGATGACGATTGCTGGTACGGACCGAACCTGCTGGAACAGGTTGAACGTCGGTTAAGAGAAAATCCCCAGTGGAGCGGCATCACCGGCAGGGAGATTGTTGGGCCGGGTTTCACGAGCGGCGGACGATGGGACAAACGCGGCGGGCCGATAAATCGACGAAACGTCTTTCG
>JAJYCN010000200.1 GCA_021778335.1 Acidobacteriota bacterium
AACCTGGCAGACGTGGGCACTCCTCAGTCCTTCCGCGGCCGCGGCGCTGCGGCGCCCCGTGCTCGACGGCTGGTTCGCCGGTATTCTCCCCGACCTGAACCAGGACGACCCGGAAGTCGAGCGGTACCTGATCCAGAACACCCTCTGGTGGATCGCCACGACGGGCATCGACGGAATTCGCGAGGATACGTTGATCTACGTGCCGCGGCACTTCTGGCGGGATTGGATCGCCGCGATCCAGCGGGACTTCCCTCACGTCCGCGTGGTCGGTGAGGTGTTCGACGGCGACCCCTCGGTGACCTCGTTCTTCCAAGGCGGGCACACCGAGTTCGACAACATCGACACCGGCGTCGGCTCGGTGTTCGATTTTCCGCAGTACTATGCGATTCGTAGCGCGTTCGCCAAAGGCGGCTCCATCGAAGCGGTGGCCTCGGTTCTCGCTCACGATTTTCTGTATCCGCATCCGGACTCGCTCGTCACCTTTCTCGGCCTCCACGATGTGCCGCGGTTCATGAATGAGCCCGGCGCCACGTTTGACTCGCTCCGCCTCGCCTTCACCCATCTGCTGGCTTCGCGCGGCATCCCCATGATCTATTCCGGCGACGAAATCGGCATGACCGGCGGCGCCGATCCGGATAACCGTCGCGATTTTCCCGGCGGCTGGACCGAAGACAAGAAAAACGCGTTCGAGCCCGACGGCCGGACCGCCGACGAGTACACGCTGTTTGCCCAGATCCGCCGCGTGGCCGGCTTGCGGCAGCAGTTGCCCGCGCTGCGCCGGGGCGCCATGCTGATGCTCGCCGCGAGCGAGGATATGCTCGCCTACGCCCGTCTCGACGGCCCCCATTCGGTCATGGTTGTGCTGAACAACGGAAAAAAATCCGGAGAACTGGCCGTGGATTTCACCGGCACGCCGTTTCACGAGGGCGACGTTCTGCGCGACGCCATGGGATCCGGCCCGGACTTGCTCGTCGTCAAGAACGAGGTAAAGGTGAAACTGGATCCGCGCTCGGCTGCTCTGTACTCGGTGACGAAATAGCCCGCAGCTTTTCAATCGCCAGCGCCTTCACTTCCGCAACGCTGCGCTCCTTGATCGACTCATACCCGCGGATCTGGTCGGGCAGCGCGGCGATTTCAAGCGCCAGCGGCAGGTTCTCCTCCGTCAGGTGTTCCTGCGCTTCGAGCAGAACCTTCTGATACCAATCGGCGAGCGACCGCTCCATCCGGCGATGGCTGGAGTAGCCGAAAATATCGAACGGCGTGCCTCGCAGAAAGCGCAGCGCCGCCAGTATCCGAAGCGGAACTCGGGACCACGGCCCCAACTCGATCTTTCCCCGCAGCCCGAACCGCCGAAGCATCGGCGGATGAAGGTTGAACGAAATCTTCTTCGGCGATTCCCACATCTCCCGCACGGACTTCAGATACGTGCGGGAAGTGAGCAGCCGCGCCACTTCGTACTCGTCCTTGTAAGCCATCAACTTGTACAAGTAGCCCGAAGCGGTTTCCCGCAGCGCCGTATTGGTGAGCCGCTGGAGAAAGCTCGTGTAGCGCAACGCGTACGGCCGGCTCTGGTACGTTCGCAGCGCCTCGGCGTAATTGCTGGCTTCGTACCCGCTTGACTCCTTCGGCCCCAACTGTTGCTCAACGAAGGCGGCGTCGTGATAGTACATGCGCCCCCAGGCGAACACCTGCCGGTTGCGCTCCGTGGCGACGCCATTCCACTCGATCGCCCGCTCGATCGCTGCAAGCGTCAATGGGATCAAGCCCGCCTGATACGCCGCGCCCGTCAGAAACAGGTTGGCCGCCATGTGGGTTCCGAACAATCCCTCCGCCAGCCGGGAGGCGTCGAGGAAGACGTTCCGTCCATGCGTTGTCGCCCGGTCCACGGCATCCACCCAGCTTTGCTCGGCTTCGAGCGGCGTTCGCGCACGGATGGAATCGATGGTTGCCGATACGCCGGTGTTCACGACCGCAACGGTCTTATCCGGCGCCGCCGCCAGCAGCACGTCCTCGCTCGCCGCCCCCAGAAGGTCGAATCCGAGAATCAGCGCGGCTGACCCGTGGCTCGTCTTGGCCGGGGCCTCGACCGGGTGGCGGCTCAAAAGCAGATGCGATACCACCGCGCCGCCCTTCTGCGACATCCCGGTCTGGTCGAGCGTGGCAACCGTCAACCCGTCGATCCATGCGGCGGTCGCAAGCAGCGCGTTGACCGTCACCACCCCGGTCCCGCCGATTCCGGGAGCCACGATCCGATACCCGCCCTCGGGGATCTCTACCACCTCGGAAGGCGCCGGCACGTCCGCATCCGGCAACGACGGCAGCGTCCGTTTCTTCATTCCCGTGCCGGGCTTGAGTTCGACCGTGATGAACGACGGGCAATCGCCGAGCGCGCACGAGTAGTCCTTGTTGCACGACGATTGGTGAATGCGCATCTTCTGGCCGAGCGGCGTCTCCACCGGCGTCAGGCTCATGCAGTTGGATTGCGTGACGCAGTCGCCGCAGCCTTCGCAGACTTCCTCGTGGATCACCACGCGCTTCACCGGCTCCGGCTTGAGTCCCCTGCTGCGCGCGCGCCGCTTCTCCGCCGCGCACTCCTGGTCGTAAATGAGCGCGGTCACGCCGGGAATCTGCTCGAGTTCCAACATCGCCGCTTCGAGTTCATCCCGGCTCCGCAGCTCCGCGTTTTTCGCCAGGCGCCCCAGTTTCTTGTAGCGCGTGGGATCTTCCGCCAGCACGATCGTCTTCCGGACACCTTCCGCTTCGAGCTTGCGTGTCAGATCCGGCACCGGCAGAGCGCCCTCGGCCTCCTGGCCGCCCGTCATCGCCACATGGCCGTTGTACAGGATCTTATAAGTAATGTTCACGCCCGCGGCCACGCACGCTTCAACGGCAAGCGAGCCGGAATGAAAGAACGTTCCGTCGCCGATGTTCTGAAAAATGTGATTGTGCTCGACGAACGGCCACATGCCGATCCACGGCGCCCCTTCACCGCCCATCTGGGTCAGCAGCGAGAAGCTGCGCTTCGGGTCGCCCAGCCGCATCGCCATGGCGTGGCAGCCGATCCCGCCGGCCGCCAGGCGTCCTTCCGGAACGAGAGTCGAGCGGTTGTGCGGGCAACCCGAGCAGAAAGCGGACGGACGATGCGGCGTGGCGTTTGCACCGGAAAGAATATGGGGCAGCGAAGTCCCCGGCCGCACCGGCGCCGGCAAATGAAACACTTTCGCAATCGCATCGGCAATCTGCGCCGGATCCAGTTCGCCGGTGGGAACCAGATGCGATTTGCCGAAAATTCTTGGCGCTTGCGGCGCGCCGTAGAGCAAGTCGCGGAACTGCAATTCAATGAAGCTGCGCTTCTCTTCGACAACCAGAATCGTGTCCAGCCCGCGCGCGAACTCGCGAACGAAAGCCTCTTCCAGAGGAAACGGCATCGCAATCTTTCCAATGCGGATGCCGAGCTTCTCGATCTCCCGCTCTCCCGCGCCGAGGTCCGCCAGCGCCTGCATCATGTCGTAATACGACTTGCCGGCGCTCAGCAGCCCCAGCCGCGCGTGGGCCGGGCCCCGAAACCGGTTCACTCCGTTCACCCGCGCGAACTGCCGCGCGGCGTCAAGGCGCCGGATCACCGCTTCCCGCTCGAGTGCCAGACTGATCGGCGTCACCAGGCGGACGTCGGTGCGCTTTTCATAACCGACCGGCAATAGGATGTGCGGCCGCTCCGGATCAAGCTCCACCGTGCCGCCTCCGTCGCAAACGTCCGTCACCATCTTCATTCCCACCCACGCGCCGGAGAAGCGCGAAAGCGCGATGGCCAGCAGACCGTAGTCGAGCACCTCCTGCGTGCTGCCGGGGTAGAAAAACGGCATCGCGGCATTCATCAGGCTGAAGTCGCTTTGGTGAGGGATCGTGGAACTCTTCGAGACGTGGTCGTCACCGGCCAGCACGAGCGCCGCGCAGTTCCCGGCCGAGCCGGCGAGGTTGGCGTGCCGGAACACATCGCCGGAACGGTCTACGCCGGGCCCCTTGCCGTACCAGATGCCGACAACGCCATCGACCTTAGTCTTCCCGACCGTGTCGACAACCTGACTGCCCATTACCGCCGTGGCGGCCAGGTCTTCATTGACGCCGGGCCGGAAATGTATGTTCAGCGGATCGAGGATCCCGCTCGCGCTCATCAGCGCGAGGTCGTAGCCGCCCAAAGGCGAGCCCTCGTAGCCCGAGATGAAAGCGCCGGTGCGAAGTCCGGCCCGGCGGTCCCGCCGCATCTGGTCGGCCGGCAGCCGCACCAGGGCCTGAATCCCGGTGAGATAAACCGAGCCCGTTTCAGCCGTGTACTTGTCGCTTAACTGCATGGAGTAAGGGCAATTCCTGCTTAGGTCCTGATGCTATCACGCGTAGCGCAATCGGAGAGGCTCTCCCGCTTTCACTCAATCGCAACACGATTCGATCTTCACGATGGCCCGCCGCACTACACTATCCGGTATGAGTTCAGCCGCCTCCTTCCTCTGGCCGCATCGCGTGCGCTTCTCCGATACCGACGCCTCCGGCCGCATTCACTATACGGCGATGCTGCGCTTTTTCGAAGCGGCCGAGGTTGAGTTTCTTCGCACTCTGGGCATTCTCTACACGGACATCCAGGACGGCGAAACCTCGTACCCGCGCGTGCATATAGAGTGCGACTACACCGGCGCCGTTCGGGACGACGATGTGGTCGAAATCGCCGTCGCCGTAGAGCGCGTCGGCAAGTCCTCCTTCACGCTCGCTTTCGACGCCCGCGTCCGGGGCAGGGAGGCCGCCCGCGGCCGAATCACCATCGTCTGCATGAACGTCGCCACCCAGGCATCGCGCCCGCTTCCCGGGAACCTCGCCGCTATCCTGCGTTCCCGTCTCGAACCCCGGTGAACGGCTCCATGGCCTCGAACAGCGTCTCGAAGTCATAGCTGCCGTCGTGCCGGACGCCGTTCAGGAATAGCCCCGGCGTTCCGTACACGCCGTTCTGCACCCCGGTCCGGAAATCCTCGCGCGCGCGCGGCAGGTACATCTCCCGCTTCAACTCGCCTCCGAAGCGGGCCGTGTCGAGGTCAAGACGCCGGGCATAAGCGAGCAGGTCCTTCCGCTCCAGCGATTGCCAGTTTTCAAACAGCAGGTCGTGCATCTCCCAGAACTTGCCCTGCGCTCCCGCGGCCTCCGCCGCCTGCGCCGCCAGTTCGGCGTGGGGGTGGAGACGCGCGAAGGCGTAATGCCGGAATACGAAGCGCATTTTGCCGCCAAGCCGCTCCTGAAGCCGCCCGATGATCCAGTACGCTTCCGCGCACCCCGGACATTCATAGTCGCCATACTCGACCAGCGTCACCGCGGCCCGCGGGCTCCCTCGTAAGTGCTCGGACTCGCGCAGCGGGAGCAGATCGAGCGCGGGCTTTCCGGATGTCATGTCCACTTCCCCCTCTTCTTCGATGATCGTTCCTCCGCCTCCGATGCGCATCTGCTAACCTAAGACCCTATAGACTGGCCCGGCGCGGACTTCGCCGCCGGCCATGCGCTTGTTCCGCGTCGAACCGGTGCCGGGAGAAGAATCGCTATGGCGACGCTAAGCGCGGACGCTCGCTTCGACGCCCCGCTGTTTCAACGCTACGAGCTCGACCACGCCTTTGACGAAATGTTTGAGGGCGCCGGAAGGCCGCGCGCGCACTACCGGGCGCTGTTTGAGTCGCTGCTCGACATGCCGGCCGGCGAACTTCCCCGCAAAAAGCAGATCGCCGATCAGACCTTTCTTCACCAGGGCATCACGTTCACCGTATATGGCCGCGAGGAAGGCACCGAACGCATCTTCCCCTACGACCTGCTCCCGCGCATCATCACCGCGGCGGAATGGTCGCGCATCGAAGCGGGGCTGACCCAGCGCATCACCGCGCTCAACCTGTTTCTCAAGGACATCTACCACGAGGGCCGGATCCTCAACGACGGCGTTGTGCCGCGCGAAATGGTGTACAGTTGCCGCCATTTCCGCCGCCAGATGCGCGGCCTCCAGGTCCCGCGCGACGTATATGTCACGGTCACCGGCACGGACCTGATCCGCCTGCCGTCCGGCGAGTACGCCGTCCTCGAAGACAACCTTCGCGTGCCCAGCGGCGTCTCCTACATGCTGACGAACCGCCGCGTCATGAAGCGCATCTTTCCGGCGCTGTTTCAGAAATGTGGCGTCAGGCCCGTCGATCACTACGGCCAGGCGCTGCTGGCTACCCTCCGGTCCCTCGCCCCCAATCCCCGCGGCGAGCCAACCATCGTCCTGCTGACTCCCGGCGTCTTCAACTCGGCTTACTTCGAGCACACGTATCTGGCCCGCCAGATGGGCATTGAGTTAGTCGAAGGCCGCGACCTCGTCGTGCACGACAACGTCGTATATATGCGCACAACAGCGGGCCTTCGCCGCGTCGACGTCATTTACCGCCGCATCGACGACGATTTTATCGACCCCCTCGTCTTCCGCCAGGATTCGATCCTCGGCGTCCCCGGCTTGTTCAACGCCTACCGCGCCGGCAACGTCGCCCTCGGCAACGCGCTCGGATCCGGCATCGCCGACGACAAGGCGCTCTATGCCTGGGTGCCGCGCATCATTCGCTACTACCTCGGCGAAGACCCGATCCTGGCCAACATCGAAACGTTTCTCATGACCGAAGACGCACAGCGGAATCATGTCCTCGGCAAACTCGACGAATATGTCGTGAAGGCCGTCGGCGAGTCCGGCGGCTACGGGATGTTGATCGGCCCGCACAGCACCGCCGCCCAGCGGGAAGAGTTCCGCCGCCGCATCCTCGCCAACCCGCGGAACTACATCGCCCAGCCGACCATCCAGCTTTCCCGCGCGCCCTGCTTTGTCGACGGCCGCGTCGAGGCGCGCCATGTCGATCTGCGCCCCTATATTCTCTATGGCGACCGCGTGACCATCGTGCCGGGTGGCCTGACCCGCGTCGCCTTGCAGCGCGGATCGCTCGTCGTCAACTCCTCGCAAGGCGGCGGCAGCAAAGATACCTGGGTGCTTCACTCATGAGCTCGCCATGCTGAGCCGCGTCGCCGACAGCCTCTATTGGATGAGCCGCTACCTCGAGCGCGCCGAGCACACCGCGCGCCTCACCGGCACAAATCTGAACCTCATGCTCGACCAGTCCCCCGAGGCCGCCCAACGCCGATGGAGCCGCGTGCTCAACTCGCTTCATCACCCCGCGCCCGAGGCTGCGGCGGAGCCTTACGAAGTCGCCCAACGGCTCGCCTTCGACCTCCATAACCCATCCTCCGTGGTCAGCTCGATCATGACCGCGCGTGAAAACTCGCGCCAGGTGAGAGAACAAATCAGCTCGGAAATGTGGGAGCAGCTCAACCGGCTGTTTCACGAGGTCAAGCGCGCCGACATGGACAACGTCTGGGACGCCGAGCCCCACGAGTTCCTCCGCGCCGTCACCGAAGGCATTCATCTGTTCCAGGGCGTCACGGATTCCACCATGGCCCACGGCGAGGGCTGGCAGTTCATCCAGTTCGGCCGCTACATCGAACGCGCCTCCAACGTGGCCGCCCTTCTCGACACCAGCTTTCAGGACTTGCCGCTCGGCGACGAGGCCGACGAGGCCGGCTACGGCGAATGGATCGGCTTGCTTCGCAGTTGTACGGCATTTGAAGCCTACTGCCACGCCTATACCGCCGGCCTCCGGCCCGAGCGCATCGCCGAGTTTCTTCTGCTGAACCCGGAGTTTCCGCACACCGTGCGGTTCGCCGCCGACAGACTCAAAAAGGCCCTCGACGCGATCCACGACGCAACACAATCGCGCCACGCCGAACGCGTGAGCCGGCTCGCCGGCCGACTGGGCGCCTCGCTCGGATACGGGCAAATCGACGAAATCCTCACCGGCGGGCTCCACGCCTATCTGGACTCGATTCAGCGCCAGTGCGCGCAGATCAATAACTCCGCCTATGCGCTCTACGTCACCTATCCGATTGAAGCGGCGATCGAGGCCTGAATGTTCTATTCCATCCGCCATCTGACGAAATTCCGTTACAGCGTTGCCGTGAGCGAAAGCATCATGGAGGTGCGTAAAACGCCGCGCAGCGAAGGCGCGCAGGGCTGCCTGTCTTCCACGCTGACTGTGCTGCCGCGGGCGCGCATTTTCTCCTACCGGGATTACCTCGGCAATACGGTCCATCACTTCGATGTGCCGGGCCATCACCGGCAGTTGGCGATCGTCGCTGAGTCCCTCGTCGACGTTCACGATGTCCCCGTGCTCCCGTCCTCGCTCGGTGCAACTGCCTGGAAGGATCTCGATGACGCCGTGGCAGTGGGAGATTTCTGGGAAATGCTCATGCCCAGCACGTTCGCCCGCTCGAGCCCGCGGCTCGATGACCTCGCGTTCCGCCTCGGCGTCGAGCGGCGTTCGGATCCCCTCAGCCTGATTCGCGAGTTGAACTCCGCGATCTACGTGTGGTTCGATTATGCGCCGAAAACCACGCGCGTCGATTCGCCCATCGAAGAAGCCCTCGGCGCGCGGCGCGGCGTCTGCCAGGACTTCGCCCATGTCATGATCGCGCTCGTGCGGCGCCTCGGCATTCCTTGCCGCTACGTAAGCGGATATCTCTTCCACGACAAATCCGCCCACGAACGCTCTTCGCCGGCCGCTTCGCACGCCTGGGTCGAAGCTTATCTTCCCGAACTCGGCTGGCTGGGCTTCGATCCGACCAACGACGTAGCCGCGGGCGAGCGCCATATCCGCACCGCCATCGGACGCGACTACGCCGACGTCCCGCCAACGAAAGGCACCTTCAAAGGCAACGCCTCCAGCGAGCTCACCGTCGCCGTCAGCGTGGAGTTGACCAGCGGACCGCCGCCGCCCGACCAAAGCCAGGCCATGCCCGAGGACTGGCAGGCCATGGCCGCCCCCGAGCCCGAGGCCCAGCAGCAGCAAATGCAGCAGCAACAGCAATAGCCGGCCGCGCCGCCCATCGGCGACAATACGGAAATGCAATTTCGCGCATTGGGCCGCACCGGCTGGAACGTGTCGGCGGTCAGTTTTGGAGCCTGGGCAATCGGCGGCGCCTGGGGCTCGGTTGACGACACCGAATCGCTCGCCGCGCTGAATAAGGCCGTCGATTGCGGCGTCAATTTCATCGACACCGCCGACGTCTACGGCATGGGCCGCGGCGAGCGCCTCATCGCGCAACTCAAGCGAGACCGCAAGGAAGAAATCGTCGTCGCCACCAAAGCCGGCCGGCGCCTCTCGCCCCACACCGCGGAAGGCTACAACGCGGCGAACATCGAGAGCTTCATCGATGACAGCCTGCGCAACCTCTCCACCGATTGCCTCGACCTCGTCCAGCTTCACTGCCCGCCAGTCGAAGTCTACTATCGTCCGGAACTCTTCGGAGCGCTTGACGCCTTAGTGCAGAAGGGCAAGATCCGCTACTACGGCGTCAGCGTCGAAAAAGTGGAGGAGGCGCTGAAGGCCATCGAGTATCCAAACGTCCAGACCGTCCAAATCATTTTCAACTGCTTTCGTCTCCGCCCGGCCCAGTTATTTCTTGAAGAAGCGCGAAAGCGCCGCGTCGGCATTCTGGCCCGCGTGCCGCTGGCAAGCGGCCTGCTCACCGGCAAAATCACCCGCGAATCGCAGTTTGATAAAGACGACCATCGCAACTTCAACCGCCACGGCGAGGCCTTCGACGTCGGAGAAACCTTCTCCGGCGTGGACTTCAACACGGCCCTCGAAGCCGTCGAGCGCATCAAAACCGTCGTGCCCGCGGGAATGTCCCTCACCCAGTTCGCCCTGCGCTGGATCCTCATGTTCGACGCCGTCACCTGCGCCATCCCCGGCGGCAAACGCCCGGCCCAGGTCGCCGAAAACTGCGCGGCCGCGGACCTGCCCGCTCTTCCCAAGGACGCGATGGAAGCAGTTCGCCAGACCTACGCCTCGTTGATCGCCCCGCAAGTCCATCAGCGCTGGTAAGCCCCGGAGCTCACCACTCCGCCACCGAGCCGTCGTCGTGGAAGATCATCTGCTGCAGCGTCTCCTGCCGGAACGGATGCTTCGCCGCCTCGCTCTCGTTCACCTCGATCCCAAGTCCCGGCGCCTCCAGCGGCAGCCAATGGCCGGCTTCGCGCTCCATCTGAGTTTCCACCACCTCGAATCGCCACGGCACGTCGCCCAGCATGTCTTCCTGGATCAGAAAATTCGGCGTGCTGAGTGCGAAGTGCAGCGCCGCGGCGTTCGCAATCGGGCCGTTCGGGTTGTGCGGCGCCACGCCCATCAGATACGTCTCGCCCATGCTCGCGATGCGGCGCGCCTCCATTAAGCCGCCACAGTGCCCGAGATCCGGCTGCAGGACATGACAGGCCTGTAGCTCGCACAAACGCCGGAATTCCCACCGCGTCGTCAGCCGCTCCCCGCTTGCGATCGGCACGTGTACGGCGCGGCGCACTTCAGCCAGCGCATCGGTCTGTTCCGGCGGCACGGGCTCCTCGCAAAACAGCGGATGGACGTCCTCGATCGCCCGAATATACTGAATCGCCTGCCCCGTCGTCGTGCGTCCGTGGAAGTCCACCATCACATCCATTTCCTCGCCCACGGCTTCGCGCAACTCCTCCATCACGCGTGCAAACTCCCGCACCGGTGGCAGTCCTTCGAGTGGCCGCGAATACGGCACACACACCACCTTCACCGCCGAGTAGCCTCGGTCCTTCACCGCCAGCGCCCGCTCGATCACCGCGCCGCTCGTAAAGCTCTCGTACACTGACTTCGATTCGCCGCCGCCCAGATGCGTGTACATCCGCACTTTGTCGCGCACCCGTCCGCCGAGCAGCTTATAAACCGGCAATCCAACCGACTTGCCGAAGATATCCCAGCACGCCTGCTCGATCCCCGATACGGCGCTCATCCCGATGATCCCCGTGCGCCAGAACGAATGCCGGTAAAGAATCTGCCAAAGAAATTCGATGCGCGTCGGGTCCTGCCCCACGATCAGCGGCGCCAGATCCTCCACGCAGCCCGCCA
>JAJYCN010000201.1 GCA_021778335.1 Acidobacteriota bacterium
GGTTGAAACAAGGATCAAACGCCGGTCGGACGTTGAAATCGAAAAAACTCCGAAGGGCAGTTATCCCTCTGGTGTCGTTGGGGTTGTGTATCGCTCGGGAAGCGATAGCCGGACAGTAGTGAACAGCGGCACCGAAAGCAACACCACTATACTTGGAAATTCCTGGCCTATTTGGCGCATATCCGTGAATTCTCCTATCCTCCTCTGGCGATTATGCAGACAGCCCGCCCCGATGTCAAGAGGGATCTCTTCACGCCCTCAATTCCCGATATACCGCGCGTACAGGCTTCGCGCCAGCGCCGGATCCGTCGTCCCCTTCACAATCACTCGCCCATCGGGAAACACAGTAAGTAAGTACGGCGGAGTTTCAAACCGCAACGCAAAGCTATTGGCCCGCACCTCGCCCAAACGCTCCAGCCGCCGCGCGAGCGATTCCAGATCCACGACGCGCCGCGTATCGTGAATCTGCACCGCGTTACGCCCGCACAGACTCACCGGAGCGCGCAGCCTTCCATCGAGATAAACCAGTTCGCGCCGGCCGCAGGCCCGGCAATTCGGGTCCGGCGCATGGCCGCGAATCTGCCGTATCTCGCCTGTCCAAACGTCCGCCGTCGTAATCCGGCTCTCGCCCTCTGCGCCGCAGAGCAGACGCATCGCCGCCGCAGCCTGCAGGCTCGCGATAAGGGCCGTCGCCGGGCCCAGCACACCGGCGGTTTCGCACGTTGGCTGCGCCTCGTTCGGCGGCGCGGGATAGATGCACGCCAGGCACGCCGTCTTCCCCGGCTGAATCGTCATCGTCAGGCCATAGCTCGCCACCGCCGCGCCGTAAATCCATGGCTTTCCCGTCTCGACGGCGTAGTCATTTATGAGATACCGTGTGTCGAAGTTATCCGTGCCATCAACGATAACATCCACCCCTTCGAGTAACTCCTGAATGTTAGTGGCATCGAGGTCCGTAACTTGCCCTTCGACCGTAACGGACGAATTGATCGCCGCCAACCGCCGCCGCGCCGCCTCTGCTTTCGGCAGCGCCTCTCTGGCGTCTTCTTCTTCAAACAACCACTGCCGCTGCAGGTTGCTCCACTCAACATAGTCGCGGTCGATGATCCGCAGCCGCCCCACGCCCGCCCGCGCCAGCGCTCCCGCCTGAAAGCTTCCCAGCGCCCCGCAACCGACGATCGCCACACACGCCGCCCGCAAGCGCTCCTGCCCCGCTTCGCCAATGCCCGGGAATAAGATCTGCCTCGAATACCGCTCGAGTTCTTCCGTTGTCATGCTCATTTCGATACCGGCCCTAAATCACGTCGGCGAAGTTCTTCCGCAGCTTGTAAAACCACGCGTGGCCCAGCAGAAACAACACGGCCGCAAGCACGGTGAACATCGCGAACGCGTGAGCCTGTGGCGCCTGCCCCTCCAGAAATACCGCCCGGTAGGCGCGCACCAGGAACAACATCGGATTCTTTCCCAGAATCGCCACCGCCGCCTTCGGCACGCCGGATTCCGGATAGCAGATCGGCGTCAGGAAAAACCACAGCGTCAGCAGGAACCCGATGATCTGCCCCAGGTCCCGCACAAACGCCCCCAGCGCCGCCAGAAACCAGCACAACCCAAGCGTAAAGAGAACCTGCACCACGACCAGCGCCGGCAGCCACACCACGCTCGATGGCACGCGCCCGCGCGCCGCCCACAACCCAACCACGAAGATCCCCATCCCCATCACTTCCGTCACCACCCCGCTCAGCACCTGCACCGCGCTCAGCGTCTCCACCGGGAAAACCAGCTTCTTCACAAAGCCCCGGTACTCGGCGATTACGTTCGGCGACCGTCCCGCCGCCTCGCTCACCGCCAGCCACGGCAGCATCCCGGCCAGAAAGTAGAGCACATAGCCCGCGCCGCTCGTGTCGTTGCCGAATCGCGTCCGCAGCACCACGCCGAAGACGAAAAAGTACGTCGCCATCAGCAGCAGCGGGTTCAACAGCGTCCAGAAAGCCCCGGCGAACGAGCCGCGATACCGCGAAAGAATATCGCGCCGAGTCAGTGAGCCGATCAGCTTGCGGTGCCGCCACAGGGAACTGAATGGCCCCAAAAATAGCGCCGGCGCAACACGCCGCAGCCCGCGCCAGCAAACGCTTCCGCGCGTCACCACTTCCGAGCCCCGCACGCGAACCGAGCCGTCTTCGACAACCGCGTCAATCCGCAGGAACTTCCCGCCGCTCGTATAGCCCCATTCGCCCTTGGGCTCGAGCGGCGAAACGTAAACATCGTATGCGCCCGGCTCCGGAGCAAACGGGACACGCAGGCTGAGCTTGGCTACCTCGCCCGGCGCGACCGGATTCTGCGGCGCAACCCACTCTCCGTGCGCGAGAAACCGGAGCGTGGCCGGGTCGAACAGTTGCCAACCTACGGCGAAGTTAGCGCCAGTCCACGTCTCCCGCGAACGATTCTCGATCGTGACGCTGATCCGCAGTTCACCTGCCCCGGACGCTACTTCGAAGCCTCGCCATGCGTAGTTCATTGATAAAGCCACGCCGGGTACCGCTCGCGCACCGCGTGCGCTTTCTTTCCCACAACAAAGATATCCTCGCCGCGCAACTCAGCCGGGCATTGATATCTTTCGAGTAAGTTCACCACCCATTGAAACTCCGGATGCGGCTCGTCGCAAAATTCGCCCGTCTCCAGCCGCTCCACTTCAAACCCCGAATCCTCGAGCAGCCGCCGGATCTCCGCGGGCGTGTACTCCCGGTTGTGCCGCACCTCGACCTCGCCCTCCGGCCGCGGCCGCAGGTAAGCCTGAAAGAAACCCGGATGCCCCCCGCCCAGAATCGACTCTATCGCCCGCAGCGATGCCGCATTCGGAGTCGTCAGCACCAAATGTCCGCCCGGAGCCAGTATCCGGTGAATCTCGCTCATCATGTGCATCGGGTCCGACGGCAGATGCTCCAGTAACTCGCAGCAAAGCACGGTCGAAAAGTAGCCATCCGCGTAAGGATACGCATCGCGCTCGGCATCGAACAAGTCGATCTCGCAGACAAATTCCTGCCCGTCCTCATGGCGCGCCGTCCTCCGGACGGTGCGCCCCGCCTCGCCGTAGTAACACCCGCGTATTTCCTCATATCCCAGCCGGTACTTCAGCGCCGGCGTGATCTGTAAATACGCCCCCATCTCGAGCGCCCGCCGCCCCGGCCCGCCGCGCGGCGTCATTTCAAGCGTCTTGCGAAGCCGCGTGATGTGCTGCCGCATGTACACCCGGCTCTCGTCGTTCTTCGCCCACCCCAGCAGCCACGCCTCTTCCGGATCCTGCGCCGGCGCAGCCGCCTCTTTCACCTCTTCATCCGCCGACGCTTCCTCAAGCTTCGCTTCCACCGCCCCCACCGCTTCGCCCTTCACCACCTGCTCGAGAAACCCCGCGTACTTTCTCGCCACCGACGGCCAGTTGCACTCCCGCTCCACCCACGTCCGCGCACGCTCTCCCATCGTCCGCGCCAGGTCCGGCCGCGACACAAGCAGATCGAGATACTCGAACAAGACATCTTCTTCCCTCGCGTCCACAGGCACTTTCAAACACACGTCCTCGGGCAGCTCACGGAACGAACCGTTGTCGGAAACCAGCACCGCCTTCCCCAAACCCAGCGCCCGCATCAGCGTTCCCGAATTTTCCCCCACCGTCGGATGCCGCAGGTTCAGCACAATGTCACACGCCGCGATCGCCTCGACAAATTCCTCCATCGGAAGGAACCCGAGCGTCCGCACATGGGCCCCAAGCCGGCACGATGCAATCAGCGACTCAAGCGGCAACTCCGGATGCGCCTCGCCAGCCAGGATCATCCGCGCCTGCCCGTGCCGCTTCACCAACCTCGCCATCGCCCGCAGAGACTCCGCGATGCGCTTGTAAGGCTTCAGGAATCCGAAGATGCCGATCAGCGGCGTCTCCGCCGCAACCCCCAACCGCTCCCGCATCGCCGCCCCCGATACCGGCGGAATCCATGCCCCATGCGGAATGCGAGCGACCGGCCCCGTGTATCCCGCCGCGCGCGCGGCGTCTTCCACGCAGCCGCTATGCACAATCAACCCGCGCGAAGCCGCCAGCAGCCGCCGCAGCATCGGCACGCCCTCGTAATCCGGACCGCGCTTCCGCGTCGCCACATACTCGCGCGCATATTCGAGCGCCGCCGCGCCGCCGTCGAACTCCACTTCGCGCAGGTACGCGTCCCAATCCCCGCGCTTGATCGTCATCTCGGCGATCAGATGATGCAGGTTCGCCTCGTGCAGCACCACCACGCCCGGGTTCCGCAGCGCCTCTTCGTAGCAGAACTGGTGATAGCCGTTGTTGCCAATCTGATACAGCGCCACGTCGCATGGCGCCACCACGGCGGCCTCCGCATACGCGCTCACTTCGGCGATCTTGCGCAACTCTTCGAGCAGCGTGGCCGAATAATCCGCGATCCCGCTCTTAGCCGGCGGAAGGGGAGAAAAGAAAGCAACGCGCATGCGACGGCGGCAGCCTCGCGCTACCGGTCAACCACCATCGAAAACGTGCCCATCGAAAACGGCACCTTCACCATCGCGAGCGTCCGGCCGGCGTCTTTCAGGAAATACAGCTCGAACTGAATGCTGGAGGCGTCGCCTTGCGCAGTGGCGTTCAGCTTATCCGCTTCCACCGCCTTGCCCGCCACCTGAATCTGCTCGGTTCCGCCGAATTCAAGATGAATGCGGTACGCTGCGCCGAAGTACACCGTCTCGTCCGGCGGCAGCCGTCCCTGGCTCAACTCGCTCCGCACGAAAAACAGATACGTCAGCGCATCGCGCGCACAGGAAGCGGTGCTGAACGTCGAATCCCCACCGTTCACCGTCTTGCGCGTCGCCGAGCCACCGCTCGTAAACGCCGTCGTCTCGTTCGCTGCCCGGGAGCCCTGGTGGATGTGCTTATCGAATGAAGCCGAACAAAACTCCGGCGAGGACTCCGAACGAAACTGGTCCGAGACCGTGAACCCCGGAATCGAAGCATCAAGCTGGAAACCCATCACCAGCTTCGCGGCACTGCGTGTCCCGCTCAGGTTCGCTTCGCCCAGGTTCAACCCGCTCGGCCAGTTGATCACGTAGTGAACCTGTTCGCCACCCATCGGAGGTATCTGCGCCGCCGTCGCCGCGCCTAGCGGCAGCGAGGAAACCAGCAGCAGGCCGCACACCGCCCTTACGCCGTACGCTCCGAACTTCATAGCCGGGCAACCTGCGCTTGTTCCGCCGGAATCGCCGCCTTCTTCCCCGCCACTTCGTAGTAAACCTCGAGCGTTTGGCGTGCCGCGCGCTCCCAACTGAACTGCGCCGCCCGCGCCAGCGCGAGCCGCTCCATCCTTGCCCTCAGTTCGGAGTCCACCAACAGATCTTTCATTGCCAGCGCCATCTCCCAGCCCGAGGAGGGATCGAAAAGCAGCGCGGCCGAATCCGCCACCTCCGGGATCGCCGACGTGTTCGAACACGCCACCGCGCGCCCGCACGCCATCGCCTCCAGAATCGGCAACCCGAATCCCTCATAGAACGACGGGAACACGAACAGATCGCAGGCGCCGTAGAACGCCACCAGGTCCTCGTCGCTCACAAATCCCGTAAACCGGATCCGTTCTGCCAACGGCGACCGCGCGGCGGCATCATGCACCTCTTTCGAGTGCCACGTGTCCTTGCCCACGAAAACTAGCTGATGATTGAGTTTCGGTTCGCTTCGCATCACACTCTCAAACGCGTGGATCAAACCGAGATGATTCTTCCGCGGCTGCAGGTCTCCCACCGTCAGCACGAACGGCCCGGAAATACCAAAGCGCTCCCGCACCGCCCCTGCCGCCGCCTCCCGCGCCATCGGCCGAAACCGCGCCGAGGTCCCGTTCGGCACCACCACCACTTTGCTTTCGTCAATTCCGTAAGCGTCCAAAATTGCCTTCCGCGAAAATTCGCTCACAGCCAACACCTTCGCCGCCTGGCGCACTGTCCGCTTCACCGTCAGCCGCAACTGGCGCCGCCGGAATGGAGCGAAATACTGCGGATGCGAAAGGTAACTCACGTCATGCACCGTCACCACCAACGGCACGCCCGCGCAGGCCACAGGCGCCGTGTACTGCACGTGCAGCACCGCCGGCCGGTCCGCCTTCAGCCGCCGCGGCAAATCATAACCCAACCGGACATACGGATTTACCGAAACCAGACGCGTCTTCACCACCGTCGGAATCTCGTCCGCTGCCCCAGGCCGCGAAATATAGGCGTAAAACTCCGCGTCTTCGTCGAGCGAGGCAAAGCTCTGCAACAGATTCCGGACATAGGTCTCGTTGCCGGTGAGTTTCTGCCCGATCGCGTGCGCGTCAACCGAAAAACGCATATGCTAGATTCCAGTATAAAAATTCCACGTCCCCCACGTCGGAACGGAAATCTCTGACGCCGCGTGGCTTATCTCACCCAAGCCGTTTCGTCGAGTACACGCCATCCCGCCTCCCAGGTAAACCGCTCTTCGTACAGCTTCCGGCCCCCTGCTCCGATCTGTCGCCGCAAGCCTTGGGATGTCAACAAAGCCGATACCGTTTCGCTAAACTGCTCAGGCGAATCGGCGATCAACAAATGCTCTCCCATCCGAGCGCCCAGTCCCTCCGCGCCCACGCTCGTCGATACCACCGGCGCCCCCGCCGCCCATGCCTCCAGAATCTTCACCCGCGTTCCGCTCCCCGCCTGCACCGGCACTACTACAACACGCGCCCGCGCCAGTTCCCCGATCGCATCCTCCACCGGCCCCACTACTTGAATGTACTCTGCATCCCATACAAATCTTTGAATTGCCGAAGGATTCTTGCCGATAATCCGCCACACCAGAGCCGGCCATTTGGCCCGAAGCAACGGCCACACTTCGCCGGCGAAGTACCGCACGGCCTCCATATTCGGCTGATACGCAAGATTCCCGCTGAACGCGATGACGTCTTCCTCCACCCGTACCGGCGCCGGATGAAGCGGAATTGTATTCGGAAATATCGTCGTCTTCGCCGCCGCCAGCTTCCTCACCGCACAGGCGTCTTCTGCGGAAGTTACCAGTACGCGGTCGAACCGTGGCAGCAGTTCCCGCTCCATCTCCTCGTAAGCCCGTGCGAACCTCCGGAATCCCAGCCTTGCCAGACCCGCCGCCACCTGCGCTGCCCTGCCGTGCAACACCGACTCGACATTGTGCAGGTCCACCCACACCTCCTGGCAGCAGTCTCGCAGCAACGGCAGGTACGGAGCACACCAGAAATGCTCGATCACCCCAAGCCGGTACCGCCGCCCCCCCAGCGCCCCGGCGATCTCGCGGTCGAAACCCCGAAACCGGTCCATCAGCGGCGGAATTCCCCGCAACGCACGACCCGTATTCCGCCAGATCCGCGCCGCGCCGTGCCGGGCGTGATAGCTCAGCCGCAGCACGAACTTTTCTCCCTCCACCGTCTCGGGAATCGCCGACGCCGGGTCCGCCTCGCCCGGTTGCTGGAACAGGATCAAATCCACCGGCCCGCGCCGCGCAAAATAATGAACCAGCGAAGCCGTCCGCAGTGCGCCGCCCCCAACCGAGGGAAACGGCGCCTCGGGCGACAGCACCAGCACGCGCGCCGCCTCAGCCGCGCCGGAATCGCCGCTGCGCTTCGGCATACACCTCCCGCGTCAGTTCCGCCGTGCGCGTCCAGGAAAACTGCGCCGCGCGCTTCAGCCCCCTCTCACGCCACGACCTGACCCACTCCGCATCACCCGCCGCGCACGCCATCGCCTCCATCCACGCCTTCCTATCGTCCGCCTCCAGGCACAACGCACCGTCGGCCGCCACTTCCCGAATCGCCGCATCGCTCGACGCAATCACCATCGCGCCACACTGCATCGCCTCCAGCACCGGCAACCCGAAGCCCTCGTAAAGCGACGGATACACCACCGCCACCGCGCCTGCATATAACGACGGCAACTTCTCCTCTTCCACCCCGCCGAGAAATATCATGCCCGGCTCCTCGGGCAACGGACCGAAGTCCCGCCGCACGCGCCCCGCAAACACGAGTTCAACATCACACGTTTTCCGTACCTCGCGCCAGGCCTCCATCAGCATCCGCAGATTCTTCCTCGGCTCGACCGTCCCCACAAACAGGAAATACGGCATCGCCCGCGCCGCCGCTTCCACCGGATGAAATCGCGGATTCGCCCCATGCGGCACCGCCACAATCCGGCTCTCGGGAATGTGAAATCGCTCCATCGCGGCCTTGCGCACCGCCTCGGTCGGCGTCACCACCATCGTCGCCCGTCCCAGGCGAAGCAGCAGCGGCGTTCGCCGCCGGATCCGCCCCGCGTCCGTGTGCCATCGCGGGTCGAGCCATGGCGAAAGATCGTGAAGCGTCATCACGCTCGGCCGCACCGGCAGGTATGGCACCGCGAAATCCGTCCCATGAAACACCTCGATCCGATGCCGCCGGATCGCGCCCTGCAGGCCCCACAGCCACCACCGCCGCTCAATGCGATTCGCCGGCCCCGTCCCGCGCTTCAGGTTCGGAATCTCGTCGCCGGGATACGCGAAGCCCTGGTCGGAAAGCAGCCAGAACTCGTCGTCCGGAAAGCGCGCCGCCAGCGCGCGGCTCAACTCGTACGTATACCGCGCCACCCCGCCGGAAACAGAGGTCAAAGGCGTCGCGTCAATCCCGGTCCGCATCGTCGCCCGCGCGGCCCGGCCTGCTCCTCGCGCAAGCGTCGGTCACCCTCCGATGATACGATCTTGAAGGAGCTGTAAGAGGGCGCGGTCATGAACAAAGACGACATCATTCTCGCTCACAAAAGTTTCATTTTTCCCGCTGTTTTTCACTATTTCAAGGAACCCCTGCTCGTCACCCGCGCCAAGGACCAATACGTCTGGGACGCCGACGGCAACCAGTACCTCGACTTTTTCGGCGGTATCGTCACCGTCAGCGTCGGCCACTGCAACGACGAAGTGAACGCCAAGGTTCACAAGCAGATGGACACGCTGCAGCACGTCTCCACCGTTTTCGCCAACGCCCCCCAAGCCGAACTCGCCGCCAAACTCGCCACCCTCACGCCCGGCCGCGCGCTGACAAAATCGTTTTTCACCAACAGCGGCACCGAGGCCAATGAAACCGCCGTCCTCACCGCCCGCTGCTACACCGGGTCCACCGAGATGATCGCCCTCCGCCACGCCTACCACGGCCGCAGCTCGCTCATGATGACCGCCACCGCCCAGAGCCAATGGCGCCTCGGCCCCGTCCACCCCGGCTTCGTTCACGCCCCCAACGCCTACTGCTACCGCTGCCCGTTCGGCCTCGAATATCCGTCCTGCGAGCTGAAGTGCGCCCACGATGTCGAGGAAGTCGTCCGCACCACCACCTCCGGCCGCATCGCCGGCATGATCGCCGAGCCGATCCAGGGCGTTGGCGGCTTCATCACACCTCCGCCCGAATACTTCGGCATCGTCGCTCGAATCGTCCGCAACTACGGCGGAGTCTTCATCAGCGATGAAGTACAAACCGCCTGGGGACGCACCGGTGGCAAGTGGTTCGGCATCGAGCAGTGGGGCGTCACCCCCGACATCATTACCAGCGCCAAAGGCCTCGCCAACGGCGCCCCCGTCGGCGTCACCATCGCCCGCGCCGAAATCGCCGACGCGCTGAAAGGCGTCACCATCTCCACCTTCGGCGGCAATCCCATCGCCGCCACCGCCGCCAAAGCCGTGCTCGACTACATCGAGGAACACCGCCTCCGCGACAACGTCACCAGCGTCGGCGCCTATCTCCGCGAAGCCCTCCTCGCGCTGAAGGAAAAGCATCCGGTCATCGGCGACATCCGCGGCATGGGCTTGCTCCAGGCCATCGAATTCGTCGAGGACCGCCGCTCGAAGAAACCCGCCGCGCCGCTCACTCTCGCCGTCATGGAGGCCGCCCGCGAAAATCGCATCATGATCGGCCGCGGTGGCCTTTACGGAAACGTCGCGCGCCTCTCCCCGCCCATGAACATCTCGACCAGCGACGTCGACGAATTCGCCCGCCGTCTCGACGCGAGCATCACCGCCGCCGTCGCCAAATTCAAGACACAGGCCGTCTAGGCGGATTCTATGGACGAACGCGCTTTCTACAAAGAATCCCACACCACCAAGCCCGCCTCGCTCAACTGCCCCTACTGCCGGACCTTGGAGACCTACCAACTGCGCTGGCTCGTGCGCACCAAGATTCCCAAACTCCCCGGCCACGCCGACGAACGCGACCGCGCCAAGTTCGCCAAAGCCGCCAGCTATATGGTCCTGCTCGACGACAAAGTCGGCTGTAAGAACCTCCGCTGCCGCAAGCAATTCGAAGTTTCGGGGATCAAAACCACCGCGTTCCTCTGATACCGGAGTCGCCCGCTAACTGTGTAATCCGTCCTTCCTGCCTTGTGATACTTTGTATGCGGCGCTATGAGCGGTAATCTGGACACTCTAAAAAGCGAAATCGAGGACTTTCTCGCGCGGGAAGGCTTCATTGTTTACCACGGATACGCGCGCGGAATCGATCCGTCCCAGATGATCTACTGGGATACGGAACGCTATGAGGACTATCACGCCTTCCTCAGCGTCGCTCACGCCGTCGGCGTGAGCATGGTCGTATTCCATCGCCGCGAGATGACCAGCGACATGATCAACGAAGCTCTCGACCGCCTCGAAAGCTCCGGCCTCGACCACGACGACTATCGACTCACCGAAAATCGCCTCGAAGAGTTGCGCCGCTACGAGGGTTTCACCTGCGCCATCGAACTTTCCTTCGACCACCAGAGCCGCGTCTACGTCTACGAGCGCCGCGCGCCGTGGTTCGACGAACTGACCGACATCATGGACGAACTCGAATACGGCGAGTCCGGCGGCGAAGAAGACGACGAGCCCCCCATGGGCGGCTACTACTCGAGGAACTGAGCCCTCGACAATGGCCGCGCGCTGGCTGTTGCGGGAGCCCGACGCCGAAACCGAACGCAGGCTCTCCCAACAACTGAACATCCATCCGCTGCCC
>JAJYCN010000202.1 GCA_021778335.1 Acidobacteriota bacterium
CATCGCCCCCGAACACCCGCATTGGCCGCTCGTCTTCATGCTCGTGCTAACCCAGCTTTCCGCCGGAGCGTTCGGCGCGCTCTCGCTCCTCGGCCGTTTCGAAGCAAACTTGATCCCCATCGCCGCCTCCCTCGCTTTGGCGTGCCTCAGCCTCGGCGCCGCCACGCTCCACCTCGGCCGCCCCGCCTACGCCTGGCGCGCACTAAAAGGATTGCGCCGCTCCTGGCTCAGCCGCGAAGTCCTCATGCTCTCCCTCTTCGCCGCCATCGCGTCGGCCTACTTCGGAGCCGCGCTCCTGAATCTTCCCCTCGCCCGTCCCCTCGGCTTCCTCACCACCCTCTGCGGCCTCACCGGCCTTTTCTGCTCGGCGCGCATCTACATGGTCCGCGCGCGTCCCGCCTGGTGCAGCCGCTACACGCTCGCCGAATTCTTCTCCACCGCCTTGCTGCTCGGCCCGCTCTTCATCCTGACCCTCGACGGTCCAGCTCCCTCCTGGCTCGCCCGCGCCGTGGTCCTCGGCGCCGCGTTGCAGCTTCTCTCGCAAGTCCTCAAGTTCTTCTGGCTCGCCCGCTCGGATCAGTTCGAGCTGCGCGCTTCCGCCCTCCTTCTCTCCGGGCGCCTGAAAAACGCCTTTCTACTGCGCCTCGCGCTGCTGATTGCCGCCGGCATCGTTCTGCCCCTCACCGCCCAATCCCGTCCCGCACTCGCCGCCGCCCTCGCTCTCGCGCTGCTCGGCGAATGGCTCGGCCGCTGGCTCTTCTTCGTCTCCGTAGTCCCCAAGAACATGGCCGCCGCATTCACATCTTCCCGGAGGGCTGCATGACGCCAAAACTCCTCAACTGGAAACGCGCCGCCGGCCTCGACACCCTGCAGGCCGACTACGCCTTCGCGCGCAGCGCGTCCACCGGATACACCGCCGCCAACAAGATCCCCGATCGTTGGGTCCCCACTACCTGCGGCTACTGCTCGGTCGGATGCGGCATCGAAATCGGCGTCAAGGACGGACGCGCCATCGCTTCCCGCCCGCTCGCCTCTCACCCCGTCAACCGCGCCAGGCTCTGCCCCAAAGGCCTCTCCGAGCACTACACGCTCGTTGCCGAAAATCGCGCCCGCTATCCGCTGCTCAAAAAGAACGGCAAGCTCGTGCGCGTCGCCTGGGACGAAGCGCTCTCCACCCTCGTCGAACGCTTCCGCGCCATCCAGCAAAAGCACGGCCGCCAATCGCTCGGCGTGCTCAGCACCGGCCAACTCGTCACCGAAGAGTTCTACACCCTCGGCAAACTCGTCCAACTTGGGCTAGGCACCAACAACTACGACGGCAACACCACCCTCTGCATGGCCACCGCCGTCTCCGGCTACAAGCTCTCCTTCGGCAGCGACGGCCCGCCCGGATGCTATGAGGACCTCGAAAAAGCCGACGTCGTCCTCCTCATCGGCGCCAACATCGCCGACAATCATCCGATCCTCTGCCAGTACCTCGACTCGAATCCCCGCAAGACCCTCATCGTCGCCGATCCCCGCGTCTCGAAAACCGCCATGATGGCGGACTTGCATCTTCCTCTGAAGCCCCGCTCGGACCTCGCGCTCGCTCACGGCATCGCCCACATCCTCATCCGCCACGGCCTCATCAACCGCACTTACATCGGCCAACACACCACCGGCTTCGACGACCTCGCCCGCTTCGTCGAAGCCTATCCGCCCGCCCGCGTCTCCGAAATCACCGGCCTCAGCGAGGAACTCCTCTACAAAACCGCCTTCCTCTACGGCCGCGCCCGCGCCGGCTTCATCGGCTGGACCATGGGCGTCAACCACAGCACCCTCGGCACGCCCACCGTAAACGCCCTCTGCAATCTCGCCCTCCTCACCGGCCACATCGGCCGCCCCGGCGCCGCGCCGTTTTCCATCACCGGCCAATGCAACGCCATGGGCTCGCGCGAAACCAGCTTCACTTCCTCCATGCCCGGCTACCGCAAATTCGACGACCCCGCCGATCGCGCTGAGCTCGCCGCCTTGTGGAACATTGACGAAGCCCGCCTCCCCTCCAAACGCGGCCTCGCCTATCCCGACATCGTCGAAGCCGCGCTCGGCAAAACCATCCGCGGCCTCTGGATCGTCGCCACCAACCCGCTCGTCTCCTACCCGAACCAAGGTGTGCTCCGCCAGGCCCTTTCGAATCTCGAATTCCTCGTCGTCCAGGACGGCTATCACCCCACTCCCACCACCGAGCTCGCCGACCTCGTCCTGCCCGCCGCCGTCTGGGGCGAAAAGGAAGGCACGTATACCAACTCCGAGCGCCGCGTCAGCAAAGTCAATAAAGCCGTCGATCCGCCCGGCGAGGCCCGCTCCGACCTCGATATCTTCCTCGCCATCGCCGAAAAGCTCGGCTGCCGCGACGAACTTTTCCCCGGCTGGCAATCCGTCGAAGACGCCTTCAACGAATGGCGCCGCGTCTCGCGCGGCAGGCTCTGCGACTACTCCGGCATCACCTACGATCACCTCGCCGAAACCGGAGCAACCCAGTGGCCGCGCCCCGAAGGCAAACCCTCATCGCCCCGCCTCTACGCCGATGGCCGGTTCCCCACCAAAGACGGCCGCGCCCGCTTCATCGCCGCCCACTGGGAACCTTTCCCCGAGCAGCCCGCGCGGGAGTTTCCGCTCATCCTCAACACCGGCCGCACCGTCGAACACTGGCACACCCGCACCAAAACCGGCGAAGTGCCCATCCTCGAACACCTCTCGCCGCGCGCCTGGCTCGAAATGAACCCGCGCGACGCAAAACAACTCGGCCTCCGCAGTCACGACCGCGTGGATGTCGTCTCCCGCCGCGGACGCGTTCCCCGCGTCGAGCTCCGCTTGACCGAAATCGTCGCCCCCGGCCAGGTATTTATGCCCTTTCACTTCTTCGAGACCAATGTCAACGAAGTAACGCAAAGCGCGTTCGATCCCGTCTCCCGCGAGCCGAACTACAAACAATGCGCCGTGCGCGTCGAGCGGACAGGAGCAAGACCATGAAACAACTCGTCGTTGTCGGAAACGGAATGGCCGGCGTCGCCTGCGTCGAGCAGATTTTGAAGCATCACCCGGATTTCGAAATCACCATCTTCGGCGACGAAACGCACGTCAACTACAACCGCATCCTGCTGTCCTCCGTGCTCGCCGGCGAAAAGTCCCCCGAAGAAATCGTCCTCAACTCCGAGGACTGGTATCGCGATAACGGCATCCGCGCCCGCCTCGGCGTCCGCATCGAGCGCATCGACCGCGCCCGCCGCCTCGCCATCGACTCCACCGGCGCCGAAACGCCCTACGGCAAACTCATCCTCGCCACCGGCAGCACCGCCTTCGTCCCTCCCATCCCCGGCGCCGGAAAGAAAAACGTCCACGTCTTCCGCACCCTCGACGATACTCGCGAGCTCATCGCAAAATCCCGCTCCGGCTTGAAGGCCGTCGTCATCGGCGGAGGCCTGCTCGGCCTCGAAGCCGCGCGCGGCCTCCAGCTCCGCGGCTGCCATGTCAGCGTCGTCCACCTGATGGACACGCTCATGGAGCGCCAGCTCGACCGTCCCGCCGGTGAACTTCTCCGCCGCAAAATCGAAGACCTGGGCATCCGCGTCCTGCTGCCCCGCCAAACCCAAGCCCTCCTCGGCAACGGCCGCGTCGACGGCGTAAAATTCGCTTCCGGCGAAGAGATTGAAGCCGACCTGGTCGTCATCGCGGCCGGCATCAAACCCAATGCCTGGCTCGCCCGCGAATCCGGCCTCGAGGTCCGCCGCGGCATCCTCGTCAACGACTACCTGGAAACCTCGGACCCCGACATCTTCGCCGTCGGCGAGTGTACGGAACACCGCGGCCAGACCTTCGGGCTCGTCGCTCCGCTCATGGAGCAAGGCAAAGTCCTCGCGGCAACCATCACCGGCCGCCGCGGACCCGTATTCACCGGCGCCGCGCCCGCCGCAAAGCTCAAAATCATGGGCGTCGAAATCTTCTCCGCGGGCGCCGTCGACGCCTCCGAGCCCGGAGTCGAAGTCGTCCGCTACGAAGACCCCTCCCTCGGCATCTACAAAAAACTCCTCGTCAAAGACAATCGCCTCCACGGCGTCATCCTCGTCGGCGACACCTCAGACGACCGCCGCTACACGCAGTGGCTCCGCGAAGAAACCGACCTCGCTCCCCACCGCCGCCATCTTCTCTTCCCGCCGCCGGCCGCCGACTCCGGACTCGAAGTCGCCGAAATGCCCGGCAGCTTTGTGGTCTGCGGCTGCAACGGCGTCAATAAGGACGACATTGTCCACGCCATCCACGAGCACGGCATCAACACCCTCGCCGAATTAAAAGACCGCACCCGCGCCTCCTCAAGCTGCGGAAGCTGCTCCGGCCTCTGTGAACAGCTCCTCCGCGCCGTCGCGCCCGAGTTTGAGGAAGAAACCCGCACCACCCTCTGCGCCTGTCTGCCTTTCTCCTACGAGCAGCTCCGCGAAATCGTCCGCGGCCAGCAGTTGAAGTCGGTTCAGGAAGTGCTCAACGTCTACGGCAACCGCAAGGGCTGCGAGGTCTGCAAACCGGCGCTCAGCTACATGCTCGACATGCTCTGGTGCGGCCGCCACGACGAGGACCGCTCCGCCCGCTTCATCAACGATCGCGTCCACGCCAACATCCAGAAGGACGGAACCTTCTCCGTCGTCCCGCGCATGCGCGGCGGCGTCACCTCGCCCGCCGAGCTGCGCCGCATCGCCGACGTCGCCGAAAAATACAACGTCCCCATGGTCAAGGTCACCGGCAGCCAGCGCATCGACCTGCTCGGCGTGAAAAAATCCGACCTGCCTCGCGTCTGGGCCGACCTCGGCATGCCCTCCGGCCAGGCCTACACCAAGGGCGTCCGCATGGTGAAAACCTGCGTCGGAACCGAGTTCTGCCGCTTCGGCGTCCAGGATTCCACCCGCGCCGGCATCGAACTCGAACACCGCCTGGAAAACCTCTTCACGCCCCACAAAGTGAAAATGGGAGTCGTCGGATGCCCCCGCAACTGCGCCGAAGCCACCGTCAAGGACATCGGCATGGTCGGCCAGGACGGAAGCTGGCAGGTCGTCGTCGGCGGCGCGGCAGGAAAGTCCGTGCGCAAGGCGGACCTCCTCATCACCGTCGAAACCACCGCGGAAGCGCTCGATGCCTGCGAGTTGTTCTTCCAGTATTACCGCGAGAACGCCAATTACCTCGAACGCACCTACGACTTCGTCGAACGCTTAGGCATCGAAGCCATCCGCAAAGCCACGGTCTACTCGACCGATGCCGAAAAACGGAAACTCCTCGAGCGCCTGCGAAAGTCGAAGGCGATCGCGAAAGACGCCTGGCTCGAGCGCGACACGCCGGCCAACCCCACGCAATTCGTGCAAATCGAACCCTTGGAGACCACATGCTCATAAACTTCGAATCCCGCTGGACCCGCATCGCTCCCACCGCGTCCATTCCACCGCGGGAAGGGCGCGCCGTCACGGTCGCCGGCGCCGAGCTCGCCATCTTCAATCTCGGCGAGCGTTTTGTGACCATCTCCAACCAGTGCCCGCACCAAGGCGGACCACTCTGCGACGGCATCGTCTCCGGCGCCGTCGTCGTCTGCCCGCTCCACGGCTGGCGGTTCGATCTCAACACCGGTCTCGCGGTCCGAGCCTCGCTGCCAGCCTGCGTCGAAACGTATCCGACGCGCGTCGAGGACGGAATCATTCTCGTCGATGTCGCCGCCGCCCGCCGCATCGAACCCAACGAAGCAGTCGCGTGATTCCCCCATCGCCTCCCCGTCCGAGGTAAGCATCGCCGCGGTCTCCCCGTCGGAGCCAGCTTTCACTCTCAATTCGCACGAAGGAGAACTGACTCTTGTGACCACTGGCAACAAAGCTTCCGCCATCCGCCTGGCGAGCTTCTCCACGCCGCCCATGCGCGCGTTCCATATGTCGTGGATGGCGTTCTTTCTCTGCTTTTTTAGCTGGTTCGGCGTCGCCCCGCTGATGCCTGTCATCCGCCAGGAACTGCATCTCACCAAAGCGCAAACCGGAAACTCCATCATCGCCTCCGTCGCGCTCGCCGTCTTCGGACGCATCCTGATGGGCTGGCTCTGCGACAAGATCGGACCCCGGAAGACCTACGCCGCGTTGCTTCTGCTCGGCTCGCTCCCCGTCATGTGCATCGGCCTGTCGCATGACTACGCCTCGTTCCTGGTTTTCCGTCTGCTCATCGGCATCGTAGGCGCTTCGTTCGTGATCACCCAGTACCACACCTCCGTCATGTTCGCGCCCAACATCGTCGGAACCGCGAATGCCGCCTCCGCCGGCTGGGGCAATCTCGGCGGCGGCGTCACGCAGTTCGCCATGCCGCTTCTGCTCTCCGCGTTCTTGAGCCTCGGCGCCGGCACGCACTGGGGCTGGCGCATGGCCATGTTCGTCCCCGGCGCCGCCATGTTCCTCTTTGGGCTGGCCTACTTCTTCCTGACCGAGGATTCTCCCGATGGCAATTTCGCAAAGGCCCACGGCAAATCCAAACCCGGCCGCACCCTCGCCGATGCCTGCCGCGACCGCCGCGTCTGGGCGCTCTTCTTGATCTACGCCTGCTGCTTCGGCATGGAGCTCACCATCGACAACATCGCCGCGCTTTACTTCGCCGATTACTTCCACCTCGCCTTGACCGCGGCCGGCTTCGTCGCCGCCTCCTTCGGCCTGATGAACCTCTTCGCCCGTCCGCTCGGCGGCATCGTGAGTGACCGCTGCAACCGCCGTTGGGGCTTGCGCGGCCGCGTCGCCTTGCTCGGCGGAACGCTTTGCGCCGAAGGCCTCGCCCTCATGCTATTCTCGCGAATGCACTGGCTTCCCCTCGCCATCGGCGCGATGATGTTCGCCGGCCTCTTCGTCAAAATGTCCAACGGCGCCACCTATGCCGTCGTCCCGTTCGTCAACCCCCGCGCGCTCGGCGCCGTAGCCGGCATCGTCGGCGCGGGCGGCAATGTCGGCGCCGTGCTCGCCGGATTCCTCTTCCGCGCCTCCAGCCTCACCTGGCCGCAAGCTCTGCTCATCCTCGGCGCGCTCGTCACCCTGAGTTCGTTGCTCGTCACCGTCGTGCGCTTCAGGGAAGCCGATGACCGCTCGGCCCACGAAGATTCGCAATCGCGCCTCGCCGGCCAAATGGCCGCCGCCGGCGCGGGGGTGGGAGACTGATATATGCGCGCGAAACTTGCCACCGTTGTCCTCGCTCTTCTGCCCGCCGTTTCGGCGCAGACAACGCCGTCCGATTCCGATTCGCTCAAGCTCGGAGACGTCACCTTCAGCGGATCCCTGCGCTCCCGCATGTACGATTGGGACTGGTTCCAGGGCCCCTCCGGAGAAAACCAATACCTCTACTCCGGCAATATCCTCCGCCTGAATTTTTCGGAAAAGCTCACCGGCTGGGATTGGGACGCCGAGTTCGCCGTCCCGTTTCTCCTCGACATGCCAACCCGCGCCACCGCCGCGCCGCCCCAGGGCGCACTCGGCCTCGGCTCGAACTATTTCTCGGCCAACGGCAATCAGCAGTACGCCGCGATGATCTTCCCCAAGCAACTCTACGTCCGCCTCGACGGCCTCGGCGGCCACGAGGGCCAGAGCCTGCAGGCCGGCCGCTTCATCTTCCTCGACGGCAGCGAAATCACGCCAAAGGACCCAACTCTCGCCGCCGTCAAACGCGACCGCGTCATCCAGCGCCTCATCGGCGATTTCGGCTGGTCCGACGTTGGCCGCAGCTTTGACGGAGTGCACTATTCGTTCACCTCCGGCTCGGCCAACTTCACCTTCGTCGGCGCCGTTCCCACCCGCGGCGTCTTCCAGGTCGACGGCTGGGGCTGGAACCAGGTCGGCTTCGGTTACACCTCCTACACCCGCGAATGGGGACACGGCCGCCACTCCGCCGACACCCGCTTCTTCGTCATCGAGTACGACGACTGGCGCCCCGACCTCAAAATCGACAACCGTCCGCTCCCTGTGCGCCGCGGCGACACCGCCAACATCCGCATCGACACCTACGGCGGCCACAGCATTCACTCCATCTCGACCGCCCCCGGAATCATCGACCTCGTCGCCTGGGGCGCCATCCAGACCGGCCAATGGGGAACCCAACGCCAGCGCGCCTACGCGTTCGACTTCGAAGGCGGCTTCCAGCCGAAAATCCTCCCGCGCCTGAAACCCTGGCTCCGCGCCGGCTACACCGAAGGCTCCGGCGACGGCAACCCCAACGACAACACCCACGGGACCTTCTTTCAACTTCTTCCCACCCCGCGTCCCTACGCGCGGTTTCCCTTCTTCAACATGATGAACACCGAAGATCTGATGGGCGCCATGATTCTCCGCCCCCACGCGAAAGTCACGCTGTCGAGCGAATACCATTCGCTCCGCCTCACGAACCCCAACGACCTTTGGTACGCCGGCGGCGGCGTATTCCAGCCCTGGACTTTCGGCTACATCGGCCGGCCCACGTTCGGAACGCGCTCCCTTGGAAACCTCTACGACACCAGCGTCGAATACCGCGCCTCGCGCGCCGTCACTGTCACCACCTACCTCGGCTACACACAAGGCCTGGCGGCCCTGAAACGCATCTACCCCGAAGACAAGGACGGCCGGTTCGGATACCTCGAGTTCCTGTATCGGTTCTGAGCGCACAGCGCGGGGCGCGCTCAATTCGACCTGTCAACGTCCGCGCCCCGCTGCGTTGTGCGCGGTGTTAACTGGAGAGCGCGATACTCGAAATTAGGATGCCCTTCGACGGACTCCACGTTCTGAGCCTGGAAAGCCGCCGCGCCAGGGAAATAGAAGGCATGATCCGCCGCCTGGGCGGCGACGCTTTCGTCGCGCCGTCCGTGCAGGAACGCGCCCTCGAAGATCACCACGACGCCATCCGCTTCGTGGATCGCCTCGAAGCGGGAGACTTCGATCTGGTCGTCTTAATGACCGGCGCGGGCCTCGCGTTCCTGCGCGACATCATCGCCGCGCACATGCCCGTCGAGCGTCTCGCCTCCGGCCTTCGCCGCGTCACCATTGTCTCGCGCGGCAGCAAACCCATTCCCTTGCTGCGTGAGATGAACGTCCCCGCCCACGTGGTCGTCCCCGAGCCCAACACCTGGCATGAAATCGTCGAAGCCGTGGCCGCCCGCAACGAACGCAGGATCGCCGTGCAGGAATACGGACGCCCGAACCGGGAAATGTATGACTCACTCGTTGCCCTCGGCGCTCACGTCACGCCCGTCGCCATCTACCGCTGGGAACTGCCCGCCGATCGCGAGCCTCTCCGCGAAGCCGCCCGCCGCCTCGCCGCCGGCCAAATCGACATGGTCGTCTTTACTTCATCTATCCAGCTCGATCATCTCCTCGAAATCGCCCGCGGCCTCGGGTCCGAAGCCCAAGTCCTCGACGCCCTCCGCCATCGCGCCGCCATCGCCTCCATCGGCCCCGTCATGACGGATACGCTCGCCTCCTACGGCCTCGTCCCCGACATCGTCCCCAACCACCCCAAGATGGGCTCCCTCGTCAAAGCCGCCGCCGACCTCGGCGCCTCCGCCGTCCGCGCCAAGCGCGCCTCTTGACACCCCGCCACCCCCCGGACCCTCCCCGGCGCCCTCAGAATTGAGCAGGGCGCGCTCTATCCCGCGCTGTTCCGCCTCGTCCGCAAAGGCTCGCTCAAAGCCAAATGGGGCGTCTCGGATAACAACCAGCGCGCCAAGTTCTACTCCCTCACCCCCGCCGGCCGCAAACGCCTCCGCGAAGAACTCGAAGGCTGGAACCGCCTCGTCGCCGCCATGGGCACAGTCCTCGAAGCCGGACCCGAGCAGATATGAGCGCACCATCCGCCCTCCGCGCACGGACCATAGAGGCATTGCCGTGTCCGGCCGCCGCAACGCGGACCTCGGTCGGATTGGAGAACGCTGCTTTAGGCGCGCATCCCGTGAGGCGCTTGACGATTTCTGATGTTCAGATAATCTGAAAGCATGGCACCTAAAACCGCCACAACAGAAAAGATCGGACGGGTGGGACAGCGCCGCCAGGTGGTGATCCCACGCGAACTCCTCGAAGGCCTCAAGCTCCAGGAGGGCGATTTTGTGGCGTTCAGCAAGCAGGCCAACGGCGTGCTCATCAAGCCGAAGCGGGTCGTGGATCCCGACGACGCGCTTACGCCGGCCGAGGCGAAAAAAGTCCGCCACGCAATGAGACAGCTCCGGCAGGGGAAGGGGAGAACCTGGAGCCAGGTCAAGCATGAGCTGGGCCTGTAAGCTCACGCCTGACGCCGAGCACGATCTCAAAGACCTGCCCAAGGCGGTCCAGAAGCGCGTCGGCCGCGTTCTCACCCAGATGGCCGCCGACCCGTTCAAGAGCGACGTGAAGGCGCTCCACGGCGAGGAGTGGAAGGGCATTTTCCGCCGCCGCATTGGTGATTACAGAATTCTCTTCACCCATGACCGCGGGAATAAGATCGTCCACGTCCTGCGGATTTTGCGGCGCTCCGGCAAGACCTATCGCTAAGCCATAGGATTCCGGGCGGCGGTGGAGGCGATCCGCGGGGATCGGACTCTGAGCCAGTTGGCTTCGCAATATCACATGCACCCCGTACAGATCGGCCGGTGGCGCGAGACGGCACTGGAGCAAATAGCATAGCTATTCGCGAACGGGGGGAGGCGGAAGCGAGCGGACCAGGATGCGGAGAAGGACGCCTGGTACGAGCAGACCGGTAGGACTACCCCGAGGCCGGCGTGCGGCGGCAGCGCGAACTGCTGTCACACGCGCCGAAGAACTTGAGCGCTCCGTAAGCATCCGGACTGGAAAGTGCTCAGTGCCGGTGCTAAGGGTGGACGGCTGAGCGGCGCCCACCAGGCGTAGACCGCGAAACGTAAGTTCCAAGCACATTGTTCCCCGACTTTGAGACGTCCGCCAACGCGGGCCACCTGAACGGTCCCACCCCTTGACACCGCTGCCGTTCCCGCGCTAATGT
>JAJYCN010000203.1 GCA_021778335.1 Acidobacteriota bacterium
GGACGGCGCTGAAACTCGTCGGCCTCGGGGACCGGCTGCACCATTATCCGCGGCAGCTATCCGGCGGCCAGGAGCAGCGCGTGGCGATCGCCCGGGCTCTGGTGACCGATCCGGACCTGATTCTCGCCGACGAACCGACCGGCAATCTCGACGCCGGCTCCGCCCAGGAAGTGCTCACGTTGCTGTCGCGTCTCAACAAAGAGTTTGGAAAGACGGTGGTGATGGTCACGCACGATCCCCACGCGGCCAGTTTCGCCACGCGTGTCCTGCATCTGGAGAAGGGCAACCTGCTGCCGGAAGGGCAGACCGCCGAGTGGAGCGCGTCCCAACCAGCGGCGTCTTAGTTGCCTCAGGACACCGGCGCCGGATTCATCCGGCCTGAGGCTTCCAGCCAGCCACGGAACATCGCAGCACATGCCGCGGGTATTCCGCTATCGAGTTCTTCCAGCGCGTACTTCATCTTGTGGCGCCAGTTCGGATACTCCGACGTGGTGGCGGGCAGGTTCTGCTGCTCGGCGTCCTTGAAAATGTCTTCCTGATTCAGCACGAACAGCCGGCTCGGCGTGCGCGCCAGGAAGCCCGTGATCGCGTAATGCAGGTCGGCATTGAAGGTGGAGCAATCGGCATCCTTGGCCAGTAGCCCGCAGTCCCGCAACACTTGGACCATGTTCTGTTTTCCCCGCTCCCGCTCGCCAAGCAGGTGACGGTAGAGCGAATCGTCGGAAAGGATGCCGGCATCGCGGCGCGCCTCGACGTCGCGCGAGGCCCAGAAACCGGCAAGCGTCGGCAGGTCGTGCGTGCTGACCGAGACCAGCGCCTCCACCGGGTACGCGTCGGGCCGAAGGAATCGGCCCGCGTTGTCCCGCTCGAAGTAGAACAGACGGTAACTGAGGATGCCGAAACGCGCCAGCATCTCGCGGGCGATGTCGGGAACGGTGCCGAGATCCTCGCCGACGATGATCGTGTGGTTTCGCACGCTCTCGAGTGCCAGCACGCGCATCAGATCCTCGTAGCGGTCCGTGACGTACGTGCCCTGCGTCGCATCCATCTCGTTGGGGATCCAGTAGAGCCGGAAGAAACGCATCACGTGATCGATTCGAAGTGCGCCGCCATGCCGGCAATTCTTCCGGATGGCCGCCGAAAGAAGCCTGTAGCCGTCCTCAAAATGCGCGGTCGAGTTCGGCGGCGGGAAGCCCCAGTCCTGACCCTTGGGAGAAAACCCATCCGGCGGCGCACCGACCCGGCAGCCGTCCACGAAGAACCGGCGGTAGGCCCAGACATCGGCGCCTAACCTATCCACCGCGAGCGCCAGGTCATGGTAAAGACCGATCGGCATGCCGAGGCGGAGCGCGGTTGCCTGTGCTTCAGCAAGCTGTTGGTCGATTCGCCACTGCACCCACTGATGAACGAGAATGCTGCGGGGATAAGACCGTGCGAATTCGGCCACCGCGGGCGAAGCGGGGTCCTGAAACTCGGGCGGCCAGCCGCTCCAGTTCCACACGTTGCGATCCCGCGCATGCATCGCTTCGTCGATCGCGGCATGAGTGGCAAAGAGACGAAGAGGCTCGCCCTCCTGGATGAGATACTCGCGGAACCTCGGGTCGGCGGCTCCGCCTTCGCGAAGGAATGTCCGGAAGAGTAACTTCAGGAACACCCGCTTCAGCCGCGCTACGCGTTCGTATTCAACGTAAGGCGCCGCGCGAAGTTCGCTGATCTCTTTTTCTATCGGCGGGCTGTGACGCAGATGCTGCGCCCATACGCAGCGGGCGAACTCCGGCAGACGTTCGATGTCGAGATAAATGAAGTTCCGATAGAGAACGGAGTCCGGAAGGTACGGGCTCGTGTTATACGGGGCGCGGTTCGCGATGGCGTGGAGAGGGTTCAGCGATACGAACCCGGCCCCGGCGCCGGCCGCCCACTTGAGGAAAGCTTCGAGGTCGGTGAAATCGCCTGCGCCCCAATTTCTCGCCGAACGGAGACCATACAGGCTGACGGTGACGCCTCCGGCGCGATCCACCGGAGGCTGCCAGGCGCGGTCCGGCGCGATTATCAGCGCTGCGTGCGTGGTAACGCCGCCGCAAGCCGCCGTGATGCGGTAGTAACCGGGAGGCAGGATGGGAAGGTCGAAGGAAATCGCGCCCGCATCGGCCTGCGCCGTCAGCGCCGCGGCGTCCTCGATCTCAATGGACACTTCCACCGGCATCGAATCGGTACCCGGCGGGCGGCGAATCATCACGCGGCGCTCGCTCTCGGTCACGGCGATCGTGGGGGGCAAAAGGCGCGACGCTTCGGCGGTTTTTCGCGCGGCGACAGCGTTCTGAAGCGCAACCTCACTCGATGTATCGACGCCAAGCGACTTCAGAATTCGCTCCAGTAGCGCCCCGGATGCCACGTGCCGCTCACCAAAAATATCCCAGTATTCGGCTTCAACGCCCCACAGAGCGGCGGCTTGCGCAAGCGTGTCGGGCGTAAGGTCCATGAATGTGATTGTCTCTTGTTTCGCCGGGCGGACGCCTCATCCGGCGGACATTTGCGCGCGAACCGCTCCATTTTCTACATTCGAAAGGATGCCGTGGCGCCTGATCGTAATCGCCGCCGGAGGATTGCTCTGTTTTCGGGCCTACGCTCAGGCTCCGGTCACACTTGCGGTTGACGCCGCCGCGAATCGCCACCCGATCAGCCCGGACATTTACGGCGTCAACGAGTACACGTCCCCGATGCCGGCGGTGATGGCGCAGATGCGCGTGTCCGTGCGGCGCTTTGGCGGCGACGCCACCACGCGCTACAACTGGAAATTCGACAACTACAACAGCGGCAGCGACTGGTATTTCGAAAACTCCTCCTACAACGTCGCGGCCCCGTCCGAACTCCCGAATGACTCTTACTTTGATCGGATGGTGGCGGCGAATCATACCTCGCGCACCAAAACGCTCGGCACCATCCCGATCATCGGCTGGACGACGAACAGTCCCGAGTTTGCCTGCAGCTTCAGCGTGGCGAAATACGGGACGCAGGATAAGACCGACCCGTACAACCCCGATTGCGGCAACGGCCAGCACAACCGGAATTGGCTGACCGGGACGGACCCGCGCGACACCAGCACCCCCGTCGACCAGACCTACTATCCGCCCTGGATTGCCCATCTGGTTTCAACCTTCGGTCCGGCCAATCAGGGCGGCGTGAGTATCTGGAGCCTCGACAACGAACCGGAATGGTGGATGGGCGTCCATCATGACGTGCATCCGGACCCCGCCTCTTACGACGAAGTCTGGCAGCGGGACATGACTTACGCCGGGATGATCAAAACGGCCGACCCGGCCGCACTTGTCAGTGGTCCCGTGCCGTCCGGCTGGGACGCTTACTTTTATTCCGCGCTCGACTTCGTAAACGGCTGGAGCACCTGGCCATATAAATATGACGACAACCCGGTGGACCGCAACGCGCACGGCGGACTCGCATGGCTCGACTGGTATCTCCAGCAGATGCATAACTACGACTTACAACACAACCAGCGCCTGCTCGACTATCTGGACCTGCACGCCTACGTCGCACCGAACGGCATTTCCTTCGGCGAAGCAACCGATGCGGCGACGAACCAGCTCCGCCTTACCTCAACCCGAGCCTTCTGGGATCCGAACTATCTTGTACCGAGCATCGATCCAAGCACGCCGATCCGCCTGATCCCGCGGATGCACGACTGGGTGAACAACGACTATCCGGGCACGAAGCTCGCCATAACCGAGTACAACTGGGGAGCGCTCGACGACATCACGGGCGCGCTCGCCGAAGCCGACATCCTCGGCATCTTCGGCCGCGAAGGTCTCGATCTTGGCGCACTCTGGGGACCACCCAGCGCCGGCCAACCCGGCGTCTTCGCCTTCGAGATTTTCAATAACTACGACGGAGCGGGCGGCGCCTTCGGCGATACCAGCGTCTCAGCCGCCAGCAGCAATCCGGATGTGCTGTCGATCTTCGCCGCCCAGCGCTCCGACCTCGCGCTCACCATCCTGGTCATCAACAAGACGACGAGTCCGGTCACCAATCCAATTCCGATTGCCAATTTTCCCAGCGCCGGCGCCGCGCACGTATATCGGTACAGCGCGGCGGATCTAAGTAAGATCGTCGAATTGCCGGACACGATGCTCAGCGGAGAGACAATTCCCGGATCGTTTTCCGCCTATTCCATGACGCTGTTTGTCATTCCCGCCGCCAACAGCCAGTTCACTACGCCCGCGCCGGTCGTCAACGCCGTAGTCAACGCGGCATCCTATACAAGCGGTGTCGCGCCGGGCGAGATGGTGACGCTGTTCGGCTCCGGGTTAGGACCGTCGCAACTGCAGCCGCTGGCCCTCGATGCGAATGGCCTGCTGAGCACCGAAGTTGCCGGTACGCGAATCCTGTTCGACGGGATTCCCGCGCCGATCATCTACGTTTCGTCCTTGCAGGCGGCGGCGATGGCCCCGTATTTCATCGCGAACCTACAGACAGTTCACGTAGAAGTTGAATATCAGTCGCACCGCTCGGCCGCGTTTTCAGCGCCCGTCGTCGCCACCGCCCCAGGCGTCTTCACACGTAACGAACAAGGCGTCGGACAAGCGTCAATTCTGAATCAGGATGGCCACACCGCGAACTCGGCCTCGACGCCGGCGCCGGCGGGTTCCATCGTGTCGCTCTTCCTCACCGGAGAAGGCCAAACCACGCCGTCGGGTTTCGACGGCAAACTCGCCGCCTCGATTCTGCCGAAACCGCTCTCGCCCGTCTCCGTCACCATCGGTGGACTTCCCGCCGAGGTGGACTACGCCGGCGCCGCGCCGGATATGATCGCTGGAATGATGCAGGTGAACGCGCGTATTCCTTCGGCAGTCACGTCAGGCCCCGCTGTCGGGGTGATGGTCACCGTCGGCACGGCCGCCACGGCGAACAACGTCACGCTCGCGGTTTCTTCACCGTAATCCGCAACGCCAGTGATAGGATGGACGGCTGTCATGGACTTATGGATTCGCCGTCTCCACATGTATACCGGTTTATTTAACTTTTCCTTGCTCATTGTGTTCGGACTCGCCGGACTCGTCGTCACAGCCGATGCGCCGGACATTTTCGCACCCGGCAATCAACCCGCGGTGTCGACGCAAACCTTCACCGCGCCGCCGTCGGCTTCCGACAAGGAAGTCGGCCAACTCATCGCCAAGACATTATCGCCGCCACATTCCGGCCCGCCCTACGTGCATCGCGACGCCTCGCATCAACTCGTGGCGGACTTCTACGGCCCTGACGGCCTGGTTCGCGCCACCCTGATCGAACCCCCGAACCAACTCCGCGTCCAGAACTACCGCAACAGCATCTGGCGCTTCTTCGATAACGTCCACGCCACCACGATTCGCGACAAATCGACCAGCCCGGTCATCCGCGCCTGGGCCTGGTACATCGAGTGCGGAATCTGGTCGCTGATTTTCATGACGCTGAGCGGCGTGTGGCTCGGCGTGCGCGCGCGATGGGAGTTTCGCTGGACGCGCCTGGCGCTCGCCGCGGGTGTGATTGTGTTTGCCGCAATGTACTGGTTGGAGAGATAAATGCACCGCCTGATTCGCAATTCTCATCTGCTGCTCGGCCTCTTCTCCGTCTTCTTCCTGCTCACATATGCCGTCAGCGCCGTGCAGATGGCGCACGGAATCCCGACCGCCTCCGAAACCCATGACGCTTCCGTTACCGCGCCGCCGGGCCTGGAACCGCGCGCTCTCGCCAATTGGCTGATGGACCATCGCGGCTATGAAGGCGAACTCGGGGAAGTAAAGCCAACTCCGAACGGCTCCCGTTTCCGCATCAGTCGAGCGGGTGGCAATGTGCTGGTGACTTACGACCGCGCCAGCGGCCAAGCCACACTGCACGAGACTTCGCTCGGCTTTCTCGGCATGCTCAACCGCCTGCATCATTTCCACGGCTTGCAGCATGAAACGTGGGCCGGCGCAGCCTGGGGATGGGAGCTTTTTCTCGTTTCCCTGGCGCTGATTCTCATGGGACTCAGCGGCATTTACCTCTGGTTCAAAATCTACAAAGAGCGCGCCGCCGGGACGATTCTCCTCGCCGCGAATCTCGTCATTTCTCTCGTTCTGCTGTGGTCGCTCCGGGCTTGAAGAGGCCCGCCGATCCCCGGCCGGTTCGCCCATGATGGTGGGCGCCCCTGGATTTTGTTACATTTGAGGCTTCGCTCGCGGTTGTTCTGAATGTCTGTCCAGATCCTCGTTCAGGGAAAACTTATCGGCGTCCCGGAGTTCCTCACCGCTCCCGGCGCGGGTGCGCTCACAACGGCCGACGCCGAAAGTCTGCTCGCCGGCCGGTCGCACTGGGTCAGCCTTCTGATGGAAGTGCTGCCGCGCGCGCTGCTGGCTGAACTCGGCCTGTCGAAACTGTTGCTCGGTTCGAGCGGCGCCGGCCAATTCCTGCTCATCCTGCCCGGCGAGGCGAGGGAACGCGCCGATGCGTTCCTGGAGACCGCGCGGGAGGCGGTGCGCCGCCGCGGCACAAACCGCTTGAACCTGCTCTGGGCCGTCACCGAAAACCTCGGCGACTGGACCATCGTTCGCAAGCGCCTGAACGACGAATTGCAGCGCAAGGAAAACCTTCCGCTCGCCGCGATGGGAGCGTCGTTCTTTGCCGCTCCCGCCCCCGAACCTCCACCGGATTTCGACCGCTTTTTTATGGACGAAATGGGCCGGCGGCTTCGCGAAGCCCAGAGCGTGGGTTGGTCGCCCGCGGACGCCGCGGAAATGCTGCTCGACGACGGCCGCCATCGCTGGCCTCTTCGCGAAGGTGAAGACGCGATTCCTCTTGCGCGTCAGGCCGCCCTGACGGATGACGGAGATTCAATCGCCACCGCCGCGCATCTCGGACGCCGCGCTGAAGGACGGCCGGTTTGGGGCGTGCTGCGCGGCGACGCCGACGACTTCGGCATCCGGCTGCGCCGCGCTTCGTCCATCGAAGAGCACGTGCATCTTTCGGTGCTGTTCAAACAGTTTTTCGCCGGCGAACTCGAACTGCTCTGCACCATGCCCGGCTTCTGGAACAAAGTCACGCTGTTTTATTCCGGCGGCGACGACTTCGCCGTCTATGGCGCCTGGGACGCGCTCATTGTGCTCGCGCGCGAGGCCCATCGCGTCTTTGAACGGTTTGCCCAGGAAAACCTGCAAGAGTTTCCCGGCCCCGAAGGCAAGACCATCAGTATGGCGATCGCGCTCGCGCCGGACGATGACGCGCCGCTTGCCGAGGTATTCCAGTCCGCGGGTGAGAGACTGGAAGCAGCGAAATGTTCGGACAAGGACTGCTGTCACCTGCTGGGCCGGACGCTCGAGTGGAAAGAACTTGCCGACTCGGCCGAGTTGAAAGACGACCTCACGCGCATGGTGAGTGAATTTGGAATGACGCCGGAGTATTTGCTCGACCTCTGCGCGATCTACCGCGAAACGCGGCGTGGCGGACGGGTTCGCCGTCCGGAGCGGCCCTGGCGCTTCCATCGCCGGCTGCTGCGCGTGTTGACCGGATCCCGGTCGCGTGATTTTCAAAAGGCGCGCAATGCGCTGATCGCCAGCCTGGTGGGACGTAACGCCGCCAGTTTCAAGCTTCGGCCCTCGGGCCGCGTGGCGCTCGAGTGGGCGCGGCTGGCGGTAGGCGCGTAGAACGATCGACAAACGGAGAAGCTTATGCCGGAAGGCCAGACTGAACAAACCAACGAAACGCAGGCGCGCCCGCAAGGCCAGCAGGCAAAGCCGCGGGAAAACCGTCCCCCTCGAGAGGGCCAGCGGGGGCGAGGCGACGAACGCCGGGACGACCGCAGAGAGGGCCGCGAAGGCGGACAGCGCGGCCGGCCGGAAGGCCCGCCGGAAATCGATCTCGACAAACTCGTGGCCGACAGCCTGTATCTCGACAATCAGGCCCACGCCATCGTAAGCCGCATGCGCGACATGGACTCGGGCACCAAGAGCCAGTTGCGGCGCCTGTACAACGCCGTGCGCCGTGCCTGCCGCGCTCCGGAAAACGAGCGGCAGCACCAGTTCGTCATGCTGCGCGCGCGCCTGGCCTACACCATCGCGCGCCATTCGCTGCGCAGCCTCGACACACTGGAGCGGCTGCTGCTCAACGTCACGCGGAAAAACGAGCCGCGGGGCTACGAGCGCTTTAAGGATCTGTTCGAGGCCATCGTCGCCTACAACGAGTAGTCGTTCACTGCCGAAGGGAACGTTCATGAGTTCGCATACCGCACAAACTGAGCTGAAGCTCATCGGAAAACTGATACTGGAAGGCGACCTGGATTGCCGGACGGGACTGCACATCGGGGCAGGGAAGGGGTCGCTCGAAATCGGCGGCGCCGATAACCCCGTCGTCAAGGACGCCTTCGGGCTGCCTTACGTGCCGGGCAGTACGCTGCGCGGACGTCTGCGCTCGCTGCTCGAGCAGGCCAGCGGCCTCGCCGTGCCATCGGAACTGGTCTATCTTTCCCGCCGCAAAGGACAGGAGGTCCGCATTCACCAAAGCGACCGTCCGGATGACGACATCTGTATCCTGTTCGGCCGGAATCCGGGACGTCTGGATCGCGTCACCGGCGGCGAGCCGATCGAAGGAGCCTCGGCCAGCCCGGCGCGGCTCACCGTCTACGATGCGCCGCTCGTTTCCGAAAGCATCACCGCCCAGATGCGGGAGAACCTCGACGACGAGTTGACCGAAGTCAAGAGCGAGAACGCGATCGACCGCATCACCTCGCAAGCTAATCCCCGCACGCTCGAACGCGTGCCCGCCGGAGCCCGGTTCCATTTCCGCCTCGTGCTCGACGTCCTTTGCGAAGAGGACCGGCCGCTGCTGGCGCGCGTCGTCGAAAGTCTACGTCTGCTCGAGGACGATACACTCGGCGGGGGAGGCTCCCGCGGCAGCGGACGCGTGGCCTTTTCCGGCCTGCGCCTGGTGTGGCGCGGCCGCGACTTCTACGCCGCCGGCGCCGAGGAGAAAGAGCTGCTCGCCTCCGGCGATCTCTCCGCCCTGCAGGCGCTCGTGACAGGCGGCGAGTTTGCCGCCTCGCTCGCCTGAAGACCATGAGCCCGGGTTTTCTCGTCAAACTGAAGCCCGATGGGCCGTGGCGTATCGGTCCCGACACCGGGGACCCGCATCGCACCGGCCAGATCCTGCACAGCGACGCCGTCTATTCCGCCATCACGCAAGCCATGGCGCGCCTGGGTGAGCTCGATGCCTGGGTCGCCGCGACGGCCGCGAATCCCGGCGGCGCCGAAGTGTGCTTCAGCTCCTGTTATCCGTTCCATCGCGACACGCTGCTGGTTGTGCCCCCGCGCGGTGTTTGGCCGCCGCCCCCGTCGGCGAAACTACGTTACCAGAGCGTCCGCTTCGTCCCGCTCTCTTTCATCGAAGGGCTGTTCTCCGATCAACCGGTGGATGAAGACCGCTGGCTGATCGACGGACCGAGCGAGTGCCTGTCGCCGTCGGGCAAGGGTCCTGGCGCCGGGCCGTTCCGCGTGGCCGTACGCTCGCACGCCGCGATTGATCGTGTCACAGCCGGGCAAGTACACACCCACTCCACCGCCTGTCTCGAGTTCGCCGAGGGCGCCGGACTTTGGCTGGCGGTGGAATTTCAAAACGAAGAAGCCCACCAGCGCTGGGGCGGGCCCGTCCGCGCGGCGCTGCGCTTGCTCGCCGACAGCGGCATCGGTGGCCGCAGGTCTCTCGGTTGGGGACGCGCTCAGATGCCCGAAATCACAGAAGGCACGCTGCCCGGCCTGATCTGGTCTCCCAAGGAAGACACCACGGCCTCCGAGCACGCATGGTGGCTGCTTTCGCTGTTCACGCCGGCCGAGACGGACCAGGTGGATTGGCGCCGCGGCAGCTATACAACCCTCACGCGCTCCGGCCGCATCGAAAGCGATGCAAACTGGGGCGGGTTGAAGACCCCGTTGCCGATGATCGCCGAAGGAAGCGTCGTTGTGGCGCCGTCCGAGCCGCGCGGCTCCGCGCGCGATATCGCGCCTCCCGGCTTTCCGCATCCGGTCTATCGCTCCGGCTTTGCCGTCTCGATTCCCATTCCCTGGCGGGCCTCCGCATGAATTATCGCGTCACATGTCTGACTCCGACGCTCGTCGGCGACGGGCAGCGGCTCTCGCCGATCGACTACATGGTCTGGAAGGACCAGGTGAATGTTCTCGATCAGCGCCGCATCTTCCGCCTGCTCGCAAAAGGGCCGCGGCTCGACGGATACCTCAGTCAACTGAAGAAATCCGAACGCCTCGACTTCGCTTCCTGGGGCGGGTTCGCGCAAAACTTCGCCGGCCGCCGCATCCCGTTTGAACATGCTTCGATGACCGCCTGCTGGGAGCGCGCCCACGCGGAGAATCTGTTCATCCCGACCTTCGCCACCAGTCCCGCCGGCCCGTTCCTTCCCGGCAGCGCCATCAAGGGAGCGCTCCGTACGGGCGCGGTTCATGCCCAGTGGACCGCGCGCGGAATGGCGGGCGTCGCCGCGCAGACCGCCGACTCCGACCCGCGCGCCATCCGCCGGACCTGGGCCGCCGCCGAGGACTCGGCGCTCGGCCAGGGCGGAGCGAATACGATGCGGCTGGTCTCCGCCTCGGACTCCTCGCCGGTCCCCACAAGCTCTTTCCGCGTTTACCTTCTCCGCGTCTCGACACTCGTCCCTCGCGGGCAACAGTTTGAACTGGGTTGGAAGCAGGCTCCGCGCGGCTCATCCAAGCGGGCAGAAGACGGTACGCCGGCATTCGCCGAGATGGCCGACCCCGGCGCCGTGTTCGAAGGCTCCTGGCGGGAAAGTGGATTTCTCGCTTCCCAGGAGATCGCGCGCGCCCTCAAACGGTCCAAAGCCGCTTCTCGCAAGGCGATCTTCGATGCGGTGAATGGCTGCGCCGCCCAGCAACTCACCCTGCACAAGCAGTACGCCGAGTGGGCCGGCCTTCCCCGTCTGGCCGAATACGTCGCCGCC
>JAJYCN010000204.1 GCA_021778335.1 Acidobacteriota bacterium
CCCGAAGTTCCGGGTGTGCGGCGAGCCTGCGGGGTTCTCGAAGGAGACCCCGCGGACAAGATCGTCGAGTTCTCGAAAATCAACGCGGTGGACATGATCGTGATGCCGACGCATGCGCACGGCCGCTTCCGGCGCTTCCTGCTCGGCTCGGTGACGGCGAAGGTGCTGCACGATTCGGCCTGTCCGGTATGGACCGGCGTCCACCACGCGGATACGCCGCTGTCCATCAGGATGGACTTGAATAACATCGTCTGCGCGGTGGAATGCGATGCGACCTGCGTGCCGCTGATTCAGTGGGCGAGCGAACTCTGTGAACTCGCGGGGGCGAAGCTATACGTTGTTCACGCGGTGCCGGCTGCCGATGAGACGTCGGATAACCGCGGCGAGATCGAGCTTCGGCGGTTTCTTTTCGAACGCGCGGAGTCCGAGTTTGTGCGGATACTCGCGGCCGTTGGGATTGCGATCGACGTAACCGTCGCGGGCGGCCCGATCGTGAGAGTGGTTCGCGACGTGGCGCTGCGCCATCATGCGGACGCCGTGGTGATCGGGCGCGGACACACCCTTACCGGTCTCGGGAGGCTGCGCACGCACGCCTACGCCTTGATTCGGGAGTCGCCCTGCCCGGTCGTGAGTATCTGAGATGACCGGAGCCGGCGTAACGCACGACGGGAAGAAACCAGCCGAGCGGTGGTGGCAGGACCGGAAGGAACCGCTGCGGGCAGCAGTGCTGGCCGCCCTCGCTGTCTTGCTGCTGTACCTTTGCTGGCGGATCCTGGCTCCGTTTCTCACTGCGATTTCCTGGGCGTTTGCGCTGGCCGTGATCGCTGCGCCTGTCTACCGTCGGCTGCGAGTGCGTCTGGTTTCTCCCACGCTCGCTTCCCTGTTGACGGTGATCTTAGTCATCGCGGTAGTCATTGCGCCCTCGGTATTGCTGGCGCGAGCACTGTTTCACGAGGCTGCCGGACTCGTGCAGCAGACAGGGGGCGATTCCGAGGGCCTCCGATCGGCGATCGACCGCATGCCGTTGATAGGCGGCGCGTTCCGCTGGCTCGATGAGCGCATCGACGTGGCGGACGCGGCGGTGGAATCGCTGCGGAACGCCGCCGGATCGGTGTCCTCGGCACTATCGGCATTCGTAGCAGGCTCGATGCGCGTTCTCGGCCAGATCGGTGCGGCCATCTTCATCCTGTTCTACCTGCTGCGCGATGGGGAGGCAATCCTCGGCTCCGCCATGCAGTTCATCCCGCTCGATCGGGAGTTCACCCGGGCCATGTTCGAGCGCATCGCGCGAACGCTGCGCGTGTCCCTGGGAGGGAAATTCATCACCTCGGCGATTCAAGGTCTGCTGGGCGGGGCCATCTTTGCCTGGCTCGGCCTGCCCGCACCAGTGTTCTGGGGATTCGTCATGGGTTGCCTCTCGCTGTTCCCCGTGATCGGAGCGTTCCTGGTCTGGGGACCGGTCGCAATTCATTTCTTGGCGAATGGAAACTGGCCGCACGCGCTGCTGCTGACCGCGTGGGGCGTGCTCGTCATCAACCCGGTAGACAATCTGCTGGGCCCGGTGCTGGTGGGCACAACTCTGCGAATTCATGCGCTCGGGATGTTCTTCTCGGTGCTTGGAGGCGTCGCTGCCTTCGGCGCAGCCGGCCTCGTGATCGGGCCGCTCGTGGTTGCCGCTGCCGTATCGGTGTTCGAAGAGGCGTCCGCAAGGAATGGAATGCGGCGTGCAGCTGATAACCGGCAGGGAGGCCTGTCACATGCGAACGAAACACGGATTGAAGTTCGAGGTACGGCCGGACGAGGAGATCGCCAGTGATGTCCGGCAGGCTCTGAAACTCGACAACGACGTTCCGGATGAACGGATCACCGTGAAAGTGGAGAATGGCGTGGTGACACTCACCGGGCATGTCGAAGCGACTCTACAAAAGCAGACTGCCGAGGAAGACGCGCGCAAGGTGAAATGCACGCGCAACGTTTTGAACCGGATCGAGGTCGAAAGGGCAGATTTCGGGAAAGTGGCGCGGCCCGCGTAAACGATTCCCGTCACCGCTGCCCGCCGGGCGGTTTTATCGCAAACCTGCACTCACCTGCCGAGCTTCGGCCCCGGCGACGGACAAAGCAGCCTTGATGGCCGTATCCGGATTCAACGAGATGGAGTCAATCCCCAACATCGAGCAACTCCTTCGCAAGGATCACGTTGGACAGAATTTTGCACCTGGCGTAAATCTGTAAGCTGTCTTCGACTTGCATGAGGCCGTTCTTGCGCATCGCGTCAATGACCTTCCGGCCTTTCCTCTACCCTGCGGCAGAAGGGGATCATAAAACGGCGTTCTTGAAGCCCATCTGCCTTCGAACACTGGCACGGGCGGCGCATTCGCGCGCCAAGCCTTCCGCATAGTCAGGGTGATAGGAGCGAGACGCCCCGCGATAGCCAGGCATCGGATTCTCTTCGGCCAGTTCAAATTCCTTCCCGCCCGCCAAGTGCGCATATTCGTTCGCTTTGAAGTCGCTGGTGCGGACAATGACGGGCTTCAGGCAAAACGCGGCCGCGATACGCGCAACGTATTCGCTGAATCTCCGCATAACGAACTCCCTGGCGTCTTCGTGGCAACCATGGAATCCCAAACTCCCGGGAAACGATGGCGGCGCAGACCGTGCGCCTGCCCTGGTCGGCCACGATCGCGGCGACGGGCCGCATAATCGGTTCCCAATCCGGGTGCCTGTTGCAGGCGGCAAGGACTTCACTGATGCGGACTGTACCCAGTTCACCGGCACTGAGCGTCAGTCAAACGGGAATCGGTAGCTAACGGAAGGGGGGTAAGTTCGAGTGGAGCTTAGGACGCGCGAAGTGCTGCGTCGATCAGAGTAAGTTGACAGGCGTCTCGCTGCGGCTTGGAGGCAATCCGGTAACAGGTGATGTTACAACGTACCACCAGCCGACGTCTCCGATATACGCTCGATCTGCTCGTCGATTTCTTGCAGCTCCAGGTCCAGCAGTTCTCTCCAGACAATTCGCTCTTCGAGGATTTTGCCAAGCGCGGGTGCGCGTTCGTCTTCACGCAGCCGATAGAGTTGCTGGAGGCAATCATATGCTTCGGCGAGACGCCGCCGGGAGGGATTCTGCTCCCACGCCGCGCGCTCCGGGCCGCGAGTGAACCGGCGTAACGGATTCAGCGAACGGAAGTAGTGTCCGCCTTTCATTTCACTAGCGAACAAGCAATCCTCATACCATCCGGTACGCTACATTTCGAAGGCTGCGGCGATGCTGTCTTCAGATCCTGAGTCAATTCACGCCCATATGCGCATCTTCGCCCAGCCTGGAAGAAATGGAAGGAACGATCGTCGGTTCGCTTAGCGGCGCTCGTACTTGCCCACATAGGCAGTCTCGCCAACCGTGTGACGGCGGACGGCTTTTTCGAGCGAAGCGCGGCTGGCTCCGTCCGGCAAACCGAGCAGTGCAGTGTCCAGCGCGAACAGGCGGAAGAAGTAGCGATGCGACCCCTTGCCCCTCGGCGGGCACGGGCCGCCGTAGCGGCGCTCTCCGAAGTCATTCGTTCCAGACTTCAGCGGGGAGTCGAACCCGCGGGATTCCGGAAGGGAATGGACGTTCGCCGGGATATCCCACACCAGCCAATGGTTCCAGACGCCTCCCGGTGCGTCGGGGTCATCCACAATCAACGCGAAGCTCTTTGTGCCCGGCGGCTCACCCGTCCAGCGGATCCCGGGGGAAACGTTTTCACCATCGCATGTAAATCGCCTGGGGATGGCAGCGCCTTGACCGAACCCCTCCACTGTTACTGCAAATGCCACGTTGAACGCTCCTATGGTCCTACACCAAGAGAGTAAGGCATCTGCAATTCGAGGGGAAGACGGCCGCCGCTGGCGCGTTGGCCTCCCGGATGCGCGTTGCCAGGAGGGGCTGTGCCTCTTGAGCGGCGCGGCCCGAGGACGAGCGCACAGGGCCACGATCGTCGATAGACCTCCGGCGGAAATCCAGATACGGCCGGCCGTCATGGAACTCGCGATCTTGCCATTGCGCGAAGGGGCGCTGTTTCCGAAGGCGGTTATGCCTCTCACGCTTGGCCGGCCGGGCGGCCTGCAGGAAATCGGCACGGCCGGACCACATCCTGGCGTTCTGTGAAGGCATCGTGCGATTCCGCGTGCCGGAGTTTACCAGCCTTCAAGCGCCGCTCCGCGCCCGGGTGCAGTTACTCGAAGATAAGGAACCATCGCCGCGCGAGGAGTTGCGCCACAATTCTCGACGAGGGCCATGATTACCTCGATCAGGTAAAGAACCGCATCCTTGACTATCTGGCGGTGTTGCAGTTGCGGCCGTCCTCAACAAGTCCCATCCTGTGCTTCACGGGGCGCCGCGCGTGGGCATCGCGACTTGTCAAAAGTTTTGTTCATCACCACTTACCGGGATTCACGGAGTAGGAAACGGTCGCAATCGCAATACGTTACCTCATTCCGCGCCAGATCCGAGAATGCGGCCTGGCGGAAGCCAGCGCCGTGCGCTTTCCTGAGGAGAGCCTGCATTACATCATCCAGCGGTACACGCGGAAGACCGGTGTACGAAATCTTGAACGTGCGATCGGGACCGTGTGCCGGAACCACGCCCGGGAGGTCACCACAGGCAACCGCAACACTGCCGAGGCCGGCCTGGCGTGGACTCCCGTCGGCGGCGACGTGCTGTTCGTGGAGGCGGGCCGCATGCCCGGCGGCAGCAAGGGGCTTATCATGACCGGTCAGCTTGGCGCCGTGATGCAGGAATCCATTCAAGCCGCCCTCACGTGGGTGCGCGCGCAGTCCACACGGTTCGGCATCGATCCGGACGTGTTCAAACAAAGCGATATCCACGTGGATGTCCCGTCGGGCGCGATCCCGAAAGACGGACCGTCGGCCGGCGCGACCGTCGCGATGGCTCTGATTTCTGCGCTCACCGGGCGCCGCGTGAATTCCGATTACGCAATGACCGGCGAGATTACCCTTACCGGACTGATCCTGCCGGTCGGTGGGATGAAAGAGAAAATCCTTGCGGCCAAACGCAGCGGAATCCAACACGTTATCGTTCCTGAGGAAAACGAAGCCAACTTGAAGGAAGACTTGAAGAGCGGGCAACTCGGCGGCGTGCGGGTTCACTTCGTCCGCTCGATGGAAGAAGTGGTGACACTGGCGCTCTTGCCGGCCGGGCAGTAGGGTCAGGCGGACCGCTGGAGGACAAGGCGGCCGCGGGAGTCGAACTTCAAGGGAGTTCCCGACGGAATAACCTCGCGCGCCATGCGCTCGCGTAACCACGCGGCATCCAGCTCGCTTGCCGATTGCAGGCGAAAGCGCCGGATCTCGAACGGGGCCATCGTTAGCTGCACAAGCGCGCCGGTCCGCGGATCGAGCGTCGGGAAATAGGCCAGCACCAGGTTGGCTCGAAACTGTTCGAAGCCGCCGATGCCCTCGTAATCGTTCAGGAAGTCGCCGCAGCCGTAGAGGATCAGTTGGTCTTTATAGATTTCGATGGCCTTCGGATGATGCGAGGAGTGCCCGTAGATGACATCCACGGCGCCTTCATCGATGAGCGTGTGGGCGAATTCGCGGTGGCGGCGCGGGATGTCGTAGCCCCAGTTGTCGCCCCAGTGAATGGAAAGGATGGCGATGTCACCGGGCCTCTTTGTGCGCATGACGTCTCGGGAGATGAGTTGTGCCGTGCCCTCCGACAGGTCGGGCAGGAGCGCGACGCCGGGCTTGGATCGCGCGGCCCACGCGGCGGGAATGCCGCTATCCTCGTCGCCCGCGGCGAAGACAATCACGCGGCCGCCGGAATGGGTGGGAATAATCGCCGGCTCCCACGCTTCGGCGAGATTGCACCCGGCCCCGGTTGTCCGAATGCCCGCCGAATGTAAGGCTTGCAATGTTTCTTCGAGCCCGTGGGGCCCCCAGTCAAGAACATGGTTGTTGGCGACGGTACAGCAGTCGATCGCGGCCGCTTTCAGGCACGGGGTGTTTGCCGGGTGCATCCGGTAGTGGATGCTCTTGCGCTGATAATCGTCAGACGTGGTGATGCTGGTTTCGAGATTGACGATTCGGGCCGCCGGCCGCACGCGCCTGAGTTCGGCGAGCGCGTCACCCCAGATGTAGGAAAATTCCGCGCGGCGGGGAATCCGGCCATTGGCTCTCTCCGCCATCTCGACATACTCAATCGCGGAGACCACATAGGACTCGTGTACTTCTGGACTCGACGGTTGCGGGAGAATCTGGTCGATGCCGCGGCCGGTCATTACGTCGCCGCAAAGGAACAGGGATATCGGAGGAAGCGCGCGGGATGCGTTCTGCTCCACGCCATCCAAGACGCAATTCTGTGTCCAGCCCTCATGCCCGGCTGGGCCCCGGATCTTTCCGGACGCCGAACGGAAGCCACAGAAGCCAGAAGATTCCCAGGGCGAACAGCTCCCCGCTGAGAATGTACACGGGCCAGGGTCCGAAATAGTCGAGGAGCGAGCCGCTGGCGGGCTTGACGCAAAGGTACATGTAGTTTGTTTTGAACACAAAGTCAAAAATTGCCACGCCGCCCGCGAATAGGTTCAGGACTTTCCACACCCGCCATGGCGACCCAGGTCGCGGGACGATCAGACGCCCGGCGGCCAGCGCAATGAGAGTTGCAACGACGAATCCGTGGGACAGGAAGAAGTACGCCGTAGGGTAGGAAGGAAACGGCGCCCAAAGGTCCGGAGTCAACAAGGCCATCGCGCTGCCGCCGAGTCCGCCGAAGTAGTCGGCCTCGTACACCCCGGCGTTCAGCGTGAACGCCGACAGCACAGTCAGCCACAAGGTGAGATCGCACAGTTGCAGCGGCAGCGTTTCAGGGAAACGGAAACCTTCCGTGCGCAGCCGATAGGCATACCATACGATCTCGTTTGCTGCCAGAAAACAACCCAGAGAAACGCGAATCAACGTCCGCCCGGAGGGATTGCGCCGAAGCAGCCACGTTAAGGTTACAGGAGATCGCCGCCACGGCGAGCAGAAGGCACGTGTGGACGCCTGTCGACAGATGCGGCGCCATCCAGCGCCTGGTAACAGCACCTCGCCTGCCACTGCTTGTCTGGCACAAAAACTGCATCTCCGTGTTTAAGCCCACTTTGAGGCAAGAAAGGAGACGCCTGTCATGGCAAATGTTGCAGTTGAGAAGATAGAAAGCAAGGAAGTGAAGCCGCTCCCGCTGTTTGAGGAACTGGAAAAACGTTTTGACGACGTGCGGAAGCGGGCTTTCGACCTTTTCGAAAAACGCGGCAGGGAGTTTGGTCACGCGCTGGACGACTGGCTTACGGCCGAGCACGAAGTGATGGGCTGGCCCGCGGCCGAATTGCGGGAGTCCGAGAAGCAGTTCGACATCGAGTTGACTCTGCCAGGCTACGAGCCCAAGGACGTGCAGGTGACGGCAACACCGACGGAGGTCAACGTTCATGCCCGTATAGAAGAAGAGAAGAAGGGCGAAGAGGCGAAGGTAGTGTGGTCCGAGTTCAGTTCTAACGATGTTTTCCGCCACTTCAGCTTCCCCGAGGGCATCGACGTCGACAATGTGAAGGCATCGCTCGAGAAGGGCATGCTTCATGTGATCGCGATGAAGAAGACGCCTGCCAATGTGAGGCCGATTGAAGTGAAGGCCGCCTGAGCGCCACGCACCAGGTGGTTCGAAAGCGCAGGTGGGGCCGGGAGCGCGCCTCGGACTTCAAGTGTGAGGCGAGGCCGCGGAGAGGTTGGCCATGATTCTGTTTGCCTTTGACGCCTATCGTTCGATGGCCGGCGCGATCGCGCGGTCCGGCCCGGTGCAAGCGGGCCAGTTCAGTGTGGACCGTTACGAGAACGGGGAGATGCACATTGAGCTTCAGACGCGGGTTGCCGGGTCGCCGTGCGCGGTGCTCGGGGCGATCGGTCCCGCCGACGACCAGTTTCTTGCGACGATGCTGCTCGCGCATACGCTGAAGAAGGACGGCGCTCGCTCCGTGACGGCCCTGCTCCCGTACCTGGCCTACGCAAGACACGATAAAGATAAGCCCGGAGAGAGTCTGGCAACGGCCTGGACCGGGTTGGTGGCTCGAGCTTCGGGCCTGGACGAAGTGATCACGGTGGACATCCACAGTGAGCGGGCGCGCCGCTTATATCCGATTCCCGTTCTTTCCGTCTCTCCCGCCGAGGTGTTTGCAGCGGCAATCAACCGTTATGGGTTGAAGGACGCGACGCTGGTAGCTCCGGATGAAGGGGCGATTCCGCGATGCCGCGCGGTCGCCATGGCCGCGGGAATTGAGCAAGCCGAGATCCCGTTTTTCCGCAAGCAGCGAACCGCCGGAGGAATCACGCACGCCGGCCCGATCGGAAAGACCGGCCGGAGAGTGGTGATCGTCGACGATATCCTCGATACGGGAGAGACGTTGTTGTCGGCGTGCGACAAGCTTCAGGCCGCCGAAGTGGAGGACATCAGCATCCTGGTGACCCACGGTTTGTTCACGGGTGAGCGCTGGACCGGACTCTGGGAACTCGGCGTACAGCGGCTCTTGTGCACGGATTCGATCCCCGTTCCGCATGGCGGCCAAAGGGCGGGTGTCGTGTCGCTTCCTGTTGCTTCGTTGCTGGAGCAGCAGCTTTTCGATCTGGTCCGGGCTTGATTTCTTCGTACGGCGGCCCCCGGTGCGGACCTGCCTTCGGGCACGCCCGTCCCCGCCGGCGCTTCGGCCGTCGAGCCTTGTTGTCCTCCGCCATTCTTCTTTCGCTGTTCTCCATTGGCTGTTTCGTCCGGCGGCGGCCGATTCCCGCGGCTCAAAAACGGCCGGCAAGCCCGCTCATCCCGTTAAGCCAGCCGGAACTGTTGACGCGGCTTCACGCCGTCTCGGACCCCGTTCAGAGATTCCTGATCCGGGCAACAATGTCTCCTTCGGTGGAAGCGGAAAACCGGAAAACAATGAATAGCAATGCAGTCACCCCGAGTAAATTTGTTCTCCAGCAACCCGCCGGAACCACCTTGCTGCGCCTGCCCTGAGTCCGCATCCCCGTCAGAACATCAGCTTCAGGCCGAACTGGATCTCACGCGACGTCGTCGCCGTACGTGTAATGAGCCCGGCCGAGGAACTGATCTTCCCCGCGGAAAATACGATCGGGTTCGGCGGGCCGAAGTTTGTCTGGTTGAAGAGATTGAAGAACTCAGCGCGGAATTGTAAGTTGACGCGCTCGGAGATCGCCGTGTCTTTCATCAGGCCGAAGTCGAGGTTGCTCAATCCCGGACCGGTGAACACGCCGCGTCCAAGATTTCCGTAAGTTCCCGGCGCAGGCAGAACGAATGCGTTGGGGTTGAACCATTGCCGGGGATTCCCGAGCACGATCGGGCCGGAAAACGAGGGGTTCAGATTGGGACGGTCCGGGTTGCGGATATCGCCGTCGCCCGACCGGTTGGACCCGGCAGTGGGCGTGAAGGGAAATCCGCTGAGAGCCGTGTAGATGGCGTTCAGTTGCCAGCCTTCCGTGAGCTTGTTCGCCAGACGCCCTCCGCCGTGCAGCCATCTCTGGCCGGGGCCGAAGGGCAGATCGTAGTGCATCGAGACCGTCGCCTGCTGCGCCGGTGTCAGGGCCGACGGCCCCCAATCCCGGCTGGGGTCACTCGGAACCATCACCATCTGCGGCTGGTTGTTTGCCTGCGCCCCGGTCAGGCCGGAGTTGATGTCCAGGCTCTTCGACCACGTGTAATTCGCCCGGAACTGCAGGCCGCGGGTCAGGCGGTGATCCACGTCGAGCTGCAAAGCGTTGTAGCTGCTGTTGGCTTCGGTGTACCAGAAGAACCCCGCGCTGACGTAGGGGTTGGGACGCGTGCTCACCGGGATATACTGCATGCCCTGCGGCGCGGTGCTGCGCAAACTGCTGGTCCCTCCGGCCAGGCATCCGCTCGCGCTCGCGCATACTTGGGGTGCGATCGTATTCGGATCGATGCTCAACAGGTTGTGATAGCCGTGCGATCCGATATAGGCCGCCCGCAGCACGGTGTTCGAATCCAATTGGCGTTCCACGGTCAAGTTCCATTCGTCGACCGTCGGCGTCTGGGCATTCGGCTGCACTCCCTGCGGCGCGTACGTCGTGCAAGGCTTCGCGACGCCGGCGCCGCAGGCCGGAGGCTGCGGGATGCTTGTTACGATCGGAGTGAACGAAGAAAGCGGAGCGTTGGCGAAGGAGATATTGGTGTTGAACGGCGGGAGGGAGTTGAGCAGAAAGCTGAGGCTATCCAGCAGCGTGTAGTAAATTCCGAAGCCCGCGCGGATCGATGTCTTTCCGTCGCCGAAAGGGTCCCAGGCCAGAGACGCGCGCGGGCTGAATAAGTGCGTTGCGTTGTTCTGCGTGAAAACGGTACTTCCGACCATGGGTTGAGTAAGTAGGACCCCGTTTGCATTCGTGATGAAGTTAGAAGCCCGGCCGTCTACCGCGTTCCAGCCCGTCGTGAATTCGTCGCGAATCCCGAGTTGTACGGTCAAGTTCGGGCGCAGGCGAATGGCGTCCTGCGCATACCAGGCCCCGAACTTACTTCGGAAACCGATTTCGGTGGGATTGGGAACCACCTGGAAACTGCTGACCGTGCCCTGCAGCAAGGTTTCCAAACTCCCAAAGCTGGCTTGGCCGAGTTGCCGCGACGCGCTGTCTTCGTTGTCCTGCATCGGTTGAAACCACGCGCCGGCGCTGATCTGATGCCGGCCGCGGTTGATGCTCACATCGTCGCTGTAGGTGTAAAGGTTGCGCCGGTTCCAGGAGTTGGCGGCGTTGTTCGGCCCCGCGGCCGTGAGCGTTCCAGCACCCGTCGTCGTAAGTCCGCCGCCGATCGTAATGCCGCCCGGTCCCGCGCCTTGGACGAATGACGTGCCGGCGGGAAAGGAAGCGAAGTAAAGCGGATCGAAATTAAACGCCGCGCGGGAG